>JAWBBK010000002.1:50364-133482 GCA_038824665.1 Acidilobaceae archaeon
TAGAGAAAGCTTTGAAGTTTAACCCTAGAGCAGTGCTAGACGCTTACGGAATAAGCGAGACCGACCCCTATGCAATACTAGAAGCGATAGCAATCAAAAGAGGCTGGAGGTTAAAGAAGACAGGAGAACTTAACATAGATGAAGCAGCTAGAACAGTGATAAGGGACTATCACAAAGCCAAACTCCTCTTTTACGTACCTCCTCCAACTCAGAGATACACTCTCGAGAAGTAGACAGCTAGAAGTAGACACTCTTTGACTTACAAGAGACCAGAGCTATTGACTTTCAGAAGTTCTTATCGCTATAGCTGGATTTTAAACATTTATCGAGCTGCGACTTTTTCATGATTTGACTATACGCTCTCTGAACTGTAAGACCTCCTTTAAGCTCGTACAAAAGTGGACGGAAAGCTTTAGAGTTATAAATTCTCAAGTAGAGACTTCACAGGGGCTGAGCGAATGGCTGGAAAGATCGTCGCCTACATTTTAGTCAACGTTTTGGCTGGAACAGAAGAAGAGGTGAGAAATGAGATACTAAACAGATTTGGAGGTAAGGTGACAGAAGCTCGCATAACATACGGTGAGTTCGATATCGTTGTTAGAGTTGAAGCAGACAACATGAGAGTTCTCGAAGCTATAGTCAGCGGAATAAGGTCAATAAGCGGAGTAGAGCGTACAGTTACGCTAGTCGCCACTTAGAGCTAAATGTCTCTAAACTCTTTTCTTACATCTAAGGGAAGTCCAAACCTAAGCTTGGCTACAACGCCTCCTAGCAAGAACACCTTTTCTCCTGGAGGACTATCGCGAGGAACTATCACCACCTTGGCTTTTCTTTTCTCGACTTCATCCATTATCTTTTGTGCGGCTTCTCTCTCGCTCTCATTCAAGCTGGAAAGCAGAGAGTCTACGATCACAATCTTCTCAACTGCTCCAGCTTTGGCACAAGTCAATACGTCAGGAACGCCATAAGCTACTCTTTCGGGGTCTCTAGCTACTAACGACATGATCTCTTCGAGAACCTCTTCTGCTTCGATAACAGCAAATTCTTTGAGTGCCTCTAGAGTCGACGCTCTTCTAAGGATCTCGTTGACCCCCGAGATGCCTCCAGAAGCGGTTTCATCGATATATACTCTCTTATCCGGAGCTATCTTTCTCAGCTTTTCAGCTATGGTTTCTTTGAGAGGTCCAGGTCCTCCGATCACCACAACTAATGCTTTATGTTTTGATACGGTCTCAGATATCTTTACTACGAGTTCGTTTACGTATCTCTCAACAGCTTCTTCTCGCTTCTCATCACCTTTCCCGGGTAGCTTCGAGTACCCTTCTTCTAAAACCCTTAAGCCCAAGCCGGTTAGAAGAGCAATAGCATACTCATCGTAATCAGCAGACATTATGATGACTGAGCCTTTGTAACCGCTTTCAACAAATCTTTTCAGCTCTCTTTCACTCCAACCTTCTTCTCTTTCAACTACTATTGTGTCTCCTGGTTTTATTGAGACAGTGTGATGTTTTCCTATAACCCCATAATCTTCAGGCCCCTCTACTATAACGCCAGAAATTCTGAGAGCTCCAGTAAACGGTTGGAACTCCATCTTCTCGATCTTGAGCTTAACGATCATTGGTTTTCTTTCCTTAGACTGACCTATCGCTACATCTCTCGTAGTCCAACAACTCACGAGATCTTTAGGTCGAAGAGTAAACTTGAGAGTCCAGAGGTCCTCTTCGTACTCTACTCTAAGCTTGAGGACTCTTCTCTTAGCGTCAGCCTCTAAGACCTTCATGGCCTTCTCTCATTCTTTACACAAGTATATGGAAAGCGCTACTTTTTCACAGTGTTGAGAGAGGTTCTCGTCCCCTCCTATAGATACCGGGATTTTATGAAGAGCTTCTAGGTCTTGCGCTATCTCTCTCAAGCTTTCAGCAATAACTATTTTATAACCTCTAAGGCTTTCTGTAAGCTTCACTCCCTCTCTTGTCTTCAGCTCCCATATCTTTTCGTTGAGTTTGATCAAAGCTTTAGCGACATTCGCTAGTTCAGCTCTAGAACTGGGATCCATCGATAGCTCTGGAAACCTCTCTCTATGAACGCTTCTTCCATAGAGCTCTCTAAAGATGTCATCAGTAATGAAGGGCATTATAGGGGATAGAGCTATGATCATAGAGCTGAAGATCTTGTGTAAAGTGATCCAAGCTGATTCTTGCTCTTCTTTGCTGTACTTGCCGTTGCGGTTGTAGGCTCTATCTTTAACCAACTCTATGTAGTGGTCTGCGAAAAGTCCCCAAAGAAATTCATAAATCAGGTTTCCAGGCTCGTAGACGTCTAGCTCTCCATAGGCTTTATCTATAATGCTCAGATATTCCTCAGCTAAAGCTAAGAAGGCTCTATCGGTTAAAACCTTAGGTTTTTTCGTAACGTCGTAAGGAAAGGCCGAGAGAAACCTTGCGATATTCCACAGTTTAGTCACAAAGAGCTTACCAGTTCTCAGTTTACCCTCATCAAACCTGTAGTCGTAGCCTAGTCTAGCAGCTGTTGCAGCCCAAAACCTGAACGCATCAGCGCCGTACTCTTCTATTATGGGCTCAGGGTCTATCACATTACCTAATGACTTGTGCATTGGTCTTCCCTTTGGATCGAGACCCATTCCAGTAATCCTGACCCATTTAAACGCTGGCCTTTCGAGATACAAGTAAATTCTTAAGATCGTATAATAAAGCCAGGTTCTTATTATATCGTGTCCTTGAGGTCTCATTATGTTGTTCTCAGCCTTAGACAGCTCTTGAGGGTCTCTAGTCTTGCTCTTTATCTTCTCGAGAACATAGAGAGGGCTTATGCTGGAATCGAACCAAGTATCGAAGACTCTGGTCTCTCCTACTATATTTTCTTTGGGGGCTCCACAGTAGGGACAGCTTTCCCACGGGTTTTCTTCCCAAGGTCTATAGTATCTGCCTGGCTCAGGTATTAGTTTAGACCCACACTTGGTACAGTACCATACGGGGATTTCGGTTCCATAATATCTGTCTCTAGATATAGGCCAATCCGTGCTTAACTTATCGATCCAATCTTCAAGTCTCGCTTTATGCATAAGCGGCTTGAAGTCCATCAAATTGGCTAGCTCTTTAATCTTTTCTTTAAATCTAAGCTGTTCTAAGAAATACTCTCTTCTGTGTATTATCTGGAGAGGAGTCTTACATCTCCAACACTTAGGCACGTTATGTATGATCTGCTCAGCTCTGATTAAATAGCCATGCTCTCTTAACAGCTTAGCCGCTTTCTCTCTAGCTTCTTGTACAGAGAGTCCAGCTAAAGGACCTCCGGCTTCTGTAATTTTACCCTGCTCGTCTAGAATCACCTTCGGCTTTAGAGAGAGTTCTGAGAAGAGCCTGACGTCGTTTTCATCCCCATAGCTACATATCATCATTATCCCAGTACCGAAGTCAGGATCGACGCTTTCATGTTCGACAATTATCATATGTTGTCCGAAGATAGGAGCTATGGCTTTCTTCCCCGAAAGTCCACTATATCTCTTATCTTTTGGATGATAAGCTAAAGCTGCACAAGCCGGTAAGAGCTCAGGTCTAGTAGTGGCTACTACGACCTCTCCTCTTCCTTCAAGAGGGAATTTGATGTAGTAAAGGTGTCCATGCTCTTCATCATATTCTACTTCAGCTTCAGCTAAAGCGGTTCCACAACGAGGACACCATCTTACTGGTCTCTCAGCTTCATATATGAGTCCTTTTTTGTATAGCTCTATGAAAGTCTGTTGTGTGAGCTTTCTGTACTCAGGACTGTCTGTACCTTCCTTCCAGTAGTCAAAAAAGCATCCCATCAGCTTCCATATTTTAACGATGTCTTCTTCTGCTTTATCCAAGAATTCTTTACAAAGCTTCAAGAACTCTTTTCTTCCCTCAACGGTTTTAGCGACCTCTTTGGCTACGATCTTGTACGTTTTCTCGACCTGAACTTCAACAGGAAGACCGTTCCTATCTGTATAGAAGGGAGCAACAACGTTATAGTTTTTGAGCCTAAAGTACTTAGCTATCATGTCTATTTGAGCGTAATGTGCTGCACCCCCTACATGCCATTTCCCACTAGCGTAAGGTGGAGGAGTATCTATCACTAAAAACTCCTTGCCAGGTTCTATGTTTGTCTCATAAAGTCCTTCACGTTCCCACAGCTCGAGAAGCTTTTTCTCGCGGACCTTATGATCCCAGCGAGTCTCTTCTATTTTGGGCGCTAGCCTCAATAGAGAACCCTAAGGCTTCTTTCAGTATATGAAATACGCTTAAATGTTTTCAGACAAGGCTACATGAGGAGCTCCTCGAACCACTTAGCTTAAAGCCTTGATTTAATCACCGCTAGAAGGGTCGAGATTGTCAGAAGAGCAGAGCCTTATGGACAAACAGTACATATCACACTTTGTCATAGTGCTCGCTACAGCGTTGACTGGACTCGTTCTGGGCATAGCTGTAAGCTTAAGCTATAGAGCTGAAGGAGCGTCGCTTCTCTTGTTTTCTATATTAACGCTCTATGTTGGCACAACTGTAACGGCTCCAAGACTTTTAGCGGTCAGAGTGCTCATAGCACTTTTTATGATGGCTGTACATATAGGTGCAGTCTTGACATACTACTCAAACCCCTTAGTGCTTCCTCTTCTCGTGATCGAGAGAGGAGTTCACGGAAACTCCGTTAATTTCGATTTTATTCAGCTAGTGCTAGCTTACGAAGTTGTTAGCGCATATCTAGCTTCTAAATCTAGAAGTGATGTTCAGAACGAAGTCGTGAAACAGGATGAGAGTCTAAAGGAGAACCAAACTCAATTTGTATGAGGTTAGAGTTCAAGCCGATGTAACCCTCATATGCTAAGCGATTAACGACTTAGACGTCTACACCATAGATGATAGTGGTTATATAAGTAAGGTCTGGAGTTATCTCAGGAACTAGAAGCGGAATATATTAAAAGCTCTAGCACAAATATACAACAACTCATTGGAGCCGCGGTAGTATAGCCAGGCCCAGTATGCGGGCCTCTCGAGCCCGTGACCCGGGTTCAAATCCCGGCCGCGGCACCACAACCTTTAGATGCTCATTGAAGTTCGTTTCAGAACCCTTCTAATAACGATCAAAACTTCAATGATGGCTCCGATCACTAGAAGAACTGCGAGCAAAGCTAGAAGAGAAGACAACTTCATCTCCATGTACTTAGACACGATCTCAGCCGTTACATAGATAGTGAGAGATCCTGTAGCTAAAACCGTAAGAGTCTCAGCTATCACCACGGGCAAACCATGAACATACTTCAGCTCCCAACTCAATTCTTTGAGAAGTCTCGCTACTAGTAGTCCACCCACAACGAAAACTGGGGCCAGAACTAAATGAGAAACCTGTAGTCTATCTAATAGCACGTAGACTACGAATATGCTTAAGAATACCATAGTTATCTTACCGGTGGTTATCAGAAGCTTAACGCCTATCTCATAAAAGCCTTGAGGAATCCATAGGCTTATGTCTATAGCGATATGTTTATTGATTATGCTTGCTATTCTGGTCCAGTAGCTAGAGGTGGCGTTAGAGAAAGCTATAGTTAGAACGGGAAGCAGAACCATAATGGAAGCCAGCTCTGATTTAATTAATCCTGCCTTCTCTAAAGTCAGAACCACCAAGGGGCTCAGTTCGCTTATGTTCTGCATGCTGAGAGCAAGTATTGTAGAGTAGAAGGGGCTTCTCAGAAGGAGCAGAGAGGCCAAGAACACAGCAGTTGTTCTCACTATTAACGCAAATACAGTCATCAACATGATTAACGTAAGTATGTGAGGGCTAGAGGGGATGGTTTCTATAGGAGTAAGAAGCCCTACTGTTAAACCGTAAAGGATTATCGCTAAGTCTGAGAACTGCTCTAAGCTTTCTTTTCGAGCATATTTAGCGAATATGTAGCCTACTATGAAGACACCTAGATAAGGAGAAGCAAAGTATCCTGCTATCATCCCGTAGGAGATCATTAACGAGATTGAGAGAGCTACTCCATAGGGTCCTCTAGGCGGAATGTAGTTAAAGAGGATGCCGATGGTTATGCTTGCGAGAATCGCTAAAGCGGAACTCATTACGAGCAAGACAAGAGGATTTGTCTCAGGGTATCCTACAGTCATGCTGAGAGCTACTATAAGAGCTAGGTCTTCTAACACAGTCCAACTTAGCGCAATGCTCTTAGCCTCTATGAGTCTTAGGTTTTTAGCGAAAAGGTACACAGTGGTAGTGCTTGAAGAAAAGAGAGTTAGAGCTATAGCTATTCTCTCCCAGATCTCAAATCCGAAAGGAGCTGTCAGCAAGAACGTTATACCCACGATGGAAGCTATCTCAACTAAAACTGTGTAAACTAAGCGGCTTTCAAAACCGACTTCTCCAACTTCTCTTCCCGATTCGAAGATTACGAACATTGCGGCGAGGAAGAGAAGAGTCCACGCTTCGTTTTCGAGGTCTACCCCTATGTGTGGAGCTATAATTCGAACCAAAAGACCAACCAACATAGCTCCTACGAGCGGACCTAGTTTGACTCTTTCCGTTATATAACCGGCTAGCGCAGAGAGTCCTAGAGACGCCCCTAATACCGTTAGCTCGAATTCCGGAGTCATTTTCTATGCCCGACTCGAACTCACACGGGTTTTGTTTTAGTGGTCACGATCTCAACACTTTTAAGCCTTGATACTTAAGTTTTTCCGAGGTCTTTGTAAATTGAGCTTTTGCGATAAAACAAAATATGTTTGGTTTGACGGGACTCTAATTCCTTGCGACAAAGCAACGATTCACGTTCAGTCACACGCTCTTCACTACGGTTATGGAGTATTCGAAGGAATAAGAGCATATCAAGGTAGCGGGAACCTTTATTTGTTTAGATTAAGAGAACATATAGAGAGGTTTCTAAATTCGGCCAAGATCATAGGGTTAGAGATCTCTTACAGTCTCAAAGAGCTAGAGGACGCAGTGCTAGAAACTCTCCGCGCTAACGAGTTTAGAGAGGACGTTTATGTGAGACCGGTTGCGTTCACCTCAGAACCCAAGATAGGACTCAATCCTATAGGAGCCAAGGTCTCAGTTGCGATAACAGCGATACCGTTCGGAAAGTATCTCAAACCGGAAGGAGTTAGAGTCAAGGTGTCGAGTTGGCGCAGAGTTCCTAACTTTAGCATACCCGTTATGGCTAAGGCTACAGGCATATACTTGAACTCTATAATTGCTCTAATAGAAGCTAAAAAAGAAGGATATGATGATGCGATACTTCTAGACTGGAGAGGTAACGTATCTGAGGCTACAGGAGCCAATGTGATGTTGGTGAGAAAGAAGAAGATAATCACACCTCCTGCGTCAGCGTCTATACTAGAAGGCATAACTAGAGACTCCGTGATCAAAATAGCTCGAGATATAGGCATAGAGGTCATAGAGAGAGACGTAGCAAGAGAAGAGCTTTATGTAGCTGAAGAGATATTTCTCGTAGGAACAGCAGCAGAAGTGACGCCGGTCATAGACGTTGATAGAAAGCCTGTAGGTAACGGTTCACCAGGACCTATAACTTTGATGATTAGAGACATGTTTATGAAGATTGTGAGAGGTATGGATGAACGATATTTTGAATGGCTTACTCCAGTTTATTAGTTTCATCACGTAGTTAAGTCTTTACAACTTTTCTCAAGAGGATTATGTATCCTGTAAACGGAGAGAATGAAGAAGGTCTTATAGATTCTCTTGTAACTTCAATTTGTCTTTCGGAGACCTCTTTGACTCCCTGGAGCACCCAGCCGGGAGTGCATTCGATGGCTTCAGAGAGTTTGATCAGTTGATTCATAGTAGGAACGAAAATAACTAATGGAGCAGAGAGTTTGAGAGCTTTCCATAACGGCTCTAAAGCCTCCCACGGATCCGGTATGTCTAAAAAAGCGGCATCTAGGCCAACAAGCTCGTTCAGCTTTTTAACGTCTCCTAGTCTGAGTTCCACACAGTCTCGAAGACCGACCAGCTCTAAGTTCTTAGAGGCGATAGCTATGTTTTCGGGCTTAATGTCGAAAGCGTAAACCTTCCCTCCAGGACAAACGATCCTGGCTAGTTCTACTGTGAGAAATCCGCTTCCAACTCCGCCCTCTAGCACTCTCATACCTGGCTTCAGACCGGCTTCGAAACTCATGAGACTCGAGTCTTTTGGATAGACCACTTGAGTAGCTCTTTCCATAAAGTGTTCCAAAAGCTCTCTCAGAGTAGGCTTCAAAATATACGCGTATCCTTCGGCTAGCTCTAGCTTAGAGCCATACTCCATCCCTATTATATCGGTTCCTCGAAAGATTCCAGCTGATGTCATATAGACCTTATCTTCATAAATTCTAAAATAATAATGTCTAGAGGCTCTGGCAGACATGACTAGAACTACGACAGGATCTCCTCTTTTAACAACTTCTTCTTTCATCTTGTACTCCCGAATTTCCTAGAAGCCACTATTCAGCTTTATTATTCTCAGCCTTACTGAAGGTATTCTTGCGGAGAGAGGTTATGAATGAAGACGTTATCGAAGTTGCTGAGCGAGTAGCCAAGGACTTAAAATCTGCAGTGCCGACAAAGCTAGTCAGGTTCTTCAAAAAGAAGGTAGCAGAAGCTCTCAAGAGGTCTGTCAAAGAGCGGTTTAGAGTAGCTATGTTCTTGTCCTCCTCAGACCCCGTGAAAGCCGGAGCTAGCTTAGCCAAGATTTTACTCAGCTATGAGATCATCTATAGGAAGGCGGGAGGCTCTAGAGAGAAGCTGAGACTTCTCTACATCCATCATGATGAGTTCGAAGATGCCAGATTAAAGAGAGAGATAGTAAAACGCGTCTTGAGGTATAAAAGTAGGAGGATAGAACCAGTTTTTGCAGTTTACGAAGAGACTGAGAAATTCTTAGGAACCACCTTTCAGATTTTAGTCTTGGACTTAACGAACGACCTTAAGCCGAATGACATAGGACGTCTTATAGGAGTTGTTGAAGGAGGAGGGCTAATCTTAGCTACGATACCGCCTTGGGACCTTTGGGATAAGCATATGACTATATTCAAAAAGAATCTTTTAGTTCCTGGCTTCAACGAGCCTAGACATATCTTCATAAGCTGGTTTAAGCGAAAGCTTTTAGAGTACGAAGAAAACATCTTCGTCTACGACTTGGATGGTCTAAAGCCTATTAGCGGCAAAGTCTTTGAGCATGACAAAGAGCAGTTCAAGTCGGAAGAGATCGAGATCCCTTACGAGACTCTTTTTCCTAGAACTCTCTATTCCTTCGCTCTCACTAAAGATCAAGTCGAGGTCATAAAAGCTCTAGAATGGCTTTACGAGAAACCGCCTCGAGACAAAAAGAAAGTGATAGTAGTTACAGCAGACAGAGGAAGAGGTAAGAGCTGTGCTGTTGGCATAGGCTTAGTAGGCTTAGCTAAGCTTTTAGCGGAAGTGAAGCCCAAGGCTAGACTCGTAGTGACCGCGCCTGATCCATTCAACGTTCAGAGTCTCATGGAACTAGCTCTCAAAGCCATAGAGGCTTTAGGAACGAAGGTTACAGTGATTAAGAAAGGAGAACACATAGTAGAGCTAAGGGGACAAAGTTATACCATAGAGTATTGGGAGCCTTATGTAGTTCCCAAGCTTAAAGCTGACGTAGTTGCCGTAGACGAGGCTAGCGGAATTCACGTACCTCTTTTACACAAGATCTGGAGGAGCCACAAGAGGTTAGTTTTCACAGCTACGATCCACGGCTACGAGGGAGCCGGAAGAGGGTTTAATGTGAGATTTCTCTCAGAGATCAAAAACGACTCCAACACTTTACTCAAGATCTTGCATATGGAAGAACCAATAAGGTATGCTAGAGGAGACCCTATAGAAAAGTGGCTTTTCGATGCGCTTCTACTTAATGCAGAGCCTGCTGAGATCGATGAGAAAGACATTGAGGAGGTGACTAAAGGAGATCTGGAGTATGTAAAACTAGACCCTGAGTTCCTCTTCTCTAAAGAGGGAGAGAAGACTTTAAGAGAACTCTTTGGGATTTACACGTTGGCTCATTACAGAAATGAGCCGGATGACTTGGGCCTATTGGCTGATGCTCCACATCACTTCATCAGGGCTATCAGAACTGCAGGTTCTAAGAAGGTCGTAGCGGCCATTCAGGTAGCTGAAGAAGGAGGTCTTAGCGACGAGATAATAGAGAGGCTTCTAAGAGGAGAGAAGACTCCTGGCAACATCATTCCGGACAGACTCCTTAAACATCACAGGCTGAGAGAGTTCGGACAAATGAGGTACTGGAGGATAGTGAGGATAGCTGTACATCCTTCTCTACAAGGTAAAGGGATAGGCTCTTTCGCATTGAAGAGCTTAGAAGAAGAGGCTCGAGAAAGAGGCCTAGACTACTTGGGCTCAGGCTTTGGAGTTAACGAGAAGTTACTTAGGTTCTGGCTTAAGAACAGGTTTACAGTTGTTCATCTAAGTCCCGATAGAAATCCGGTGAGCGGCGAGTACACGGCTTTAGTTCTGAAGCCTCTTAAGCCCAAAGCTGAGACAGCTCTTAGAGTCTCTGCAGGAGAGTTCTTCAGAAAGATCCTGTTCAGCCTTTACGATACGTATAGAGACCTCGAGGTAGAGGTGGCTCAACTTCTCTTAGAACAAGGAAGCAAAGGTTTAGAAGATGGAAGAAAGCCTAGACTCTCTAAAGTCCAAATAGATAGACTCTGGGTCTACTGTTTTGGCCCTATGACATACGAGGCTATAAATGACGTTATTCTAGAGCTTGTTAGAGCTTATTGGAGTGAGCCCAAAAGCTCTAGACCTGAGCTCTCTGAGACCGAAGAAGCCTTACTGATAGCTAAGGTTCTTCAAGGCAGGACCTGGGAAGAGATGGAACAGCTCTTTGAAAAGAAGATGGGAAGACTTACAGCTATGCTTAAGCTCGCTATAACTAAGCTGGCTAAACATTATTATGGCTTAACGGAGGAATCTCAAACAGGTCTAACGTTAAACGAGATAGGAGATGAAATATCGTGAGAGGAGGTATCTTCGAGTTCGTCCGTAACTTAGACCTTATAGAGATAAAAGAGGAGCTAGCTAGAGAATATGAACCTACGCGTCTCGCGCTTAGATATCAAGGACAGGGTCCAGCTCTTATCTTTAAGGTAAAAGGATGTCCTCAATTTTCAGTAACGAATCTCGTAGACACTCGAAACAAGCTCTATAGAGCTCTGGACGCGCTTAGCGATTTAGAAGCCTATTCGAAGTTGCTTGAATCTATGAGAAGTCCCGATAAGCTCATTATCAAAAACCCTCCAGACTTGAGAGAAGCTAAGAGAGGACTTCTCGATCTGCCGGCAATTAAGTTCTACCTTGGTGAAGGAGGTTATTATCTAACGTCGTCTATATTTATAGCTTGTTACGATGGTATTTGTAATGCTAGCTTTCATAGAGTAATGGTGTTAGGAGAAACTAAAGCGGTGGCTAGGATAGTACCTCGTCATCTTCACGAACTCTACAATAGAGCCAGGGCGAAAGGCGTTAATTTGCCTGTGACTATAATACTAGGAGCTCATCCTGCTGTAGAACTTGCAGTTTCTTCAAGTCCTCCTTTAGGCGTCTTTGAGCTAAAGGTAGCCTCTAGACTGGTCGGAGGGTTAGAGGTCTACCAGAGCCCAATACACGGAAACCTTGTGCCTTTGGGGGCTCCAGTTGTCGTCGAAGCAGAAATAACGGGAGAACTCGAAGAAGAAGGACCTTTTGTTGATGTCATAGGTAACTACGATAGAGTCAGGAGACAACCTATCATTAAAGTTAATAACGTCTACATTAACGAGAGCGAAGCAAATCATGTGATAGTCTCAGGAGGTTTTGAGTCACAGCTAATAATGGGATTTCCCAGAGAGGCTATGATCTGGGAGGCAGTGTCTAGAGTGGTCAAAGTAGTCAAGGTTAGACTAACCAGAGGTGGAGGACATTGGCTTCATGCAGTCATTTCAATAAAGAAGCAACACGAAGGTGACGCAGCCAATGCAGCCATGGCTGCCTTTGTAGCTCATCCAAGCTTAAAACACGTAGTTGTCGTAGATGACGACATAGATCCTGATAACATAGATGAAGTCGAGTGGGCTATAGCTACTAGAGTTCAGGGAGACAAAAGTATAGTGATTTTGAAGAACGTGAGGGGATCGACTCTTGACCCTAGCTCTCAAGACGGACTGACTGCCAAGGTCTGGATAGACGCTACCAAGCCTCTAGCGGCAGGACAAACCTATATGCGTGGCACAACCGGCTGAGTTCGATGATGTTATCTAAAGTGTAGCCAGGTCTAGAGAGAAGTCTACCGAAAGGACAAAGGCCTTGTTCCAGTTATAATACTTAGCTATATTAGGCTATAGATCAGACCCTCTTTATGGTTTCAGGGAGGAGTTGCTGGTGTCCTCAATACATTTAAGGGATGGAGTAATTGGGATCAGGTGGCATGGAAGAGGAGGACAAGGAGCAGTTACAGGAGCCATAGCTCTTGCAGTAGCGGCAGTTGAGGAAGGACTTTACGCTCAAGCCTTTCCCGAGTTCGGAGCTGAACGCAGAGGAGCTCCGGTTCGAGCATATAACAGAATATCTAAAAAACCCATAATTACCAGGTCCGTGGTTTCAGAGCCAGACGTGGTGATAGTCCTGGACTCTAGTCTAAGTCCTTCTGTTTACCTTTCTGGACTTAAGCCTGGAGGCTGGGTGATAATCAACAGTAAGCAGGGAGCGAGAGCTTTAGTTGAAAAGCTCAATATAGACAATGTTGCAGTCGTAGACGCTACAGGGATCGCTCTTAAGTTCATAAAAGCGCCTATAGTCAACACTTCAATGCTTGGAGCTGTTGCTAAAGTTTTGAGCTTCATCAGTCTAGAGGCTCTTGCCAAAGCTATAGCCAGAATAGTATTCGAAGTTGAAGTAGAAGACGTAGAGAGCTATCTTTCATCTTCCCAGGCAGATCCTAGAGTTAAAGCAAACATAGAAGCTTTGAGAGAAGCTTATATGAGAACAGAGGTGATTTCGAGATGACCTCTCACGAAATCTCTTTGGGAGCAGTAGTAGCTGGAGGGACATCTGCTTACAGAAAGATGGCAGACTGGAGGACCTTCAGACCTCAACTAGATCAAGACAAATGCATTAGGTGCTACATCTGTTGGACTTTCTGCCCAGACTCAGCTATAATTATAACGGACAAGCCGTACACTTCTAGTTCTGGAAGAAGCTACGAGGTGACTTTCGAGATAGACTATGATGCTTGTAAGGGCTGTGGTATCTGTGCAGAGGAGTGTCCCGTTAAGGCTATAGACATGATAGAAGAGGTGAGATAAAAGATGCAGAAAGTCGAGGTCATAGGTGAAATCGAGCAGAAGAAAGTCATTCTAAACTCTAATTATGTCGTAGCGTATGCTGTGAAAGACGCGGATGTTGACGTCATAGCGATCTATCCTATAACTCCTCAAACAGCTGTAGGCGAGAAGCTAGCTGAATTTGTTGCCAATGGAGAGATCGATGCAGAACTCATCCATGTAGAAAGCGAGCACTCCGCTTTGAGTGCGCTCATAGGAGCATCAGCTACAGGAGCGAGGACTTTTTCATCTACGTCATCTCAAGGTTTAGAATACATGCACGAAGTTCTTCACATAGCGTCAGGCATGAGGCTTCCGATAGTAATGGGGGTGGCTACGAGAGCTCTCTCAGCTCCAATCAACATATGGAACGACTACAGCGACTTAATGAACGCTAGAGATACGTCATGGATTACGATCATAGCGTCTACAGCTCAAGAAGTCTATGACTCAGTGATAGAGGCCTACATGATAGGTGAAGATCCAAGAGTGCTCCTTCCTGTGATCGTGGCTTATGACGGGTTCTGGATGAGTCATACCTACGAGCCTCTTTACGTCTCAGCCAATAAGGAGTCGATTAGAAAGCTGATCCCCAAGAGGCTCCGAGAAGTAAGGTTAGATCCCGATAGACCTCTTACATTTGGAGCTATAGTAGGTCCTGAGTATTACTCTAAGGTGAAAGCCGCTCAAAGGAAAGCCATGATAGAGTCTTTAGAGGTCATTAAAGAGGCCGACGCCAAGATCGCAAAGGCTTTAGGGAGGACTTATAGTCCTATTGAGACCTATATGATAGACGACGCCGATATAGTGGTGTTAACGTATGGTGGGTTCTACGGGACTTTGACATCGGCTGTAGATATGATGCGCAAGGAAGGGCTCAAGGTAGGATCTCTTCGAATTCGTTTATGGAGACCCTTCCCGAGAGACCTGATCGCAAAGGCTCTATCGGGCGCCTCTCTAGTTGTCGTTGTTGATAGAGCTCTAAGCTATGGAGCAGCTCTCGACTCTCCTCTAGCTTTAGAAGTGCTAACGTCTCTTTACGCTAAAGGTTATTCAGATATCAAACTAGCGAGCTTCGCTGCAGGCATCGGAGGCATGTCTGTAAACGAGCCAGATTTCATAGCTATGACAAAACTCTCGTTAAGGCTTACTGAAGAACAAAGAATAGCCGGAACGTTTATATGGGGTGGAGACCTATGAGTTCTGGAGCTATTAGGTCTTTGCGAGACCTGCCTCGAGAAGAACTCTTCGCTCCAGGTCATGGACTCTGTGCTGGTTGTATAGCTGGCACTATAGTCAGACTTCTTCTCAAAGTAGCTGGAAGAAATACAATAGTCGTCACTCCAACAGGTTGTCTAGAGGTCTCTACTTCTCCTTATCCATACTCTTCCTGGAGAGTGCCTTGGATACACGTGGCTTTCGAAAACGCAGGCGCAGTAGCTAGCGGTATTGAGGCAGCAGTAAAAGCTCTTTCTAGGAAGAACATCATAGACCCCTCAAAAAAGATCAACGTGGTAGTGATAGCGGGAGATGGAGGTACTGCTGATATAGGCTTTCAAGCTTTGAGCGGAATGCTTGAAAGAGGTCATAAAGTGATGTATGTAATGTACGACAACGAAGCTTACATGAACACAGGGATTCAAAGAAGCGGCTCAACGCCTTTACACGCTTGGACTACAACAACTCCTATAGGTAAGGTGATACACGGAAAGCTTCAGCGCAAGAAGCCTATGGCTGAGATCGTAGCAGCTCACAGGATACCTTATGTAGCTACAGCTAATCCCGCCTACCCTCTAGACATGATAGAGAAGTTCCGCAAAGGTCTAGAAGCAGAAGGACCATCTTTCATTCAGGTGCTTCAACCTTGTACTGCAGGTTGGAGATTTGACCCTAGATATGGGGTCAAGATAGCTAGACTTGCTGTAGAGACGGCTATGTGGATCAATTGGGAACTCATTAACAACGAGGTGTTTAGAGTGACGGTGAGAGTTCCGAAGAGAAAACACGTTCGTCATTACTTATCAACTCAAGGAAGGTTTAGAGGCTTGTCTCAAGAGGATATAGATGAGATCCAGAAATTGGTAGACGCAGAGGTCGAAAGGATAAATAAAATGGTAGGAGAGACAGTAATAGGTCCGCTCGTTGAACTCTAACTTTTCGAAAGCTCAGAGATCCGTTCTAGAGCAACCTCGATTTTACTCCTTAGAATTCTTAACTCCTCCAAGTCCCAATTGGTATCTATTATGTCAGAAGCTTCTTCTAGCACTTCCCGTTCAGTGTCATAAGTGGCTATCAGGTAGTAGCTTAATAGAGACTCAATATCGACAAGGTCTTCTCTGTCTACAGCTTCGATGTCTACAGTCTGGACGAGAAAATCTATGCTTTCATGAAGCCCTTGTCTCAACTCTCTCAATCTCTTTAACCCACTGGTTAGATGATCTGTCTCTGATTTGTATGTGCCTCTGGCTATAGCTAGCCCTAGCCTAACGTTCTCTATAGCGTCAAGGTACTCTACGAGGATGAACGCTAGCCTTTCTACTAGCTGAGCTGACATATTCTATAACCTATGTTCTCTTAGCGGCTCTCAAAGTAACTACGCTATTGTCCGCTATGCCATGAGATTTCATCTCTTCAGGGTTCACATGAACTTTCGTTTCTTCTATTGTGTCGTCTATTAGGGCTTTGAGCACTAGAGGGTCTTTCCCTGTAGCTACGATCTCTAAGAATTCTTCTATTTTCAAAGAAGCCGCTAGAGATGGACGGATCTTAGCGTGTCCAGGCTTGACGCTATTGTCATAAGCTATTCTAAGCCTTCTCTCTCTAACTGTTTTCTCTTGTTCTTTCAAAGCTGAAGGCGAAGGTATTCGAGATAGCATATGCAAGATCTTGCTCTTATCTGGTTCGCGCTTCTCTTCTCTCTCTCCAGACAATTTTATCGTCCTCAAAGAGGATTATATCGAGATGAGGCTTTAAGGGTTTAACGGAGTTCGGTCAGGCCCATCTAACGCAACTGTTTCTGGCTTATCGCTTGACGCCATTTTCCACAAAGTTCGGTAGAGACTCCAACTAGACTAACATAGGGAGAGCTGTTTCTCTTTTAAACGAAGAGCGTTAATGGTCGTTTTCGCTCTTTTCATAAATAGGCCCAAGGTCTTCGATCTTAGAGCCTCTTAAGAATTCTCTTAGAGCTTGTGGAGCTATCTGTAGACTCACTCTAACCTGTTTCCATGAATCTCTATCTCTCATAGTTACAGTACCGTCTTCAAGAGTTTGGAAGTCTATAGTAAAGGCTGCTGGAATCCCGATCTCGTCAGCTCTAGCATATCTTCTACCTATGCTTCCAGAGTCGTCATAGATTACAGAAAAGCCTTCTCTCACTAACAGCTCATAGAGTTCTCTAGCCTTAGCTATGAGGCTAGGCTCGTTTTCTAAAAGCGGGAATACTGCTGCTTGAACAGGAGCTATGTCTCTCGGAAAAGCCATTATAACTCTTCCTTCTTTTTCTCTATAGGCATATTCCATAGTAACGTAGATTAGCCTCTCTACTCCAAAGGAAGGCTCTACGACATGTGGCACTATCTTATCTCCGTAAACCTTCTCCTCCTCTATGACTACACTTAAAGCTGAGGCGGGCAGTCTATAGCCCTCTATGATCAAATCTTCACCTTTCGCTATCTTATCTTCCACTTCTTCAGCTTTCAGTGACTCAACGATCTTCAAGACTTCTCCAAGCTTTTCCCTATACATTTTGCCCAACGTCTTCTTGTCAACAGCTATCTTTTTCTTTCTGATTACTTTAGCTTCGTTGTAAGGTCTGAAGACTGTAAGGTCAGCCTTGCTATAAAGCATATGCATAGAGAGGTCATAGTCTCCTCTATAAGCGTGTCCAGCTATTTCGACCCAGCCCCATCGGGAGACCTTCACCATCTCATCGAAAGTTTGTCTGGAATAATGGGCTCTTTCATGGGGACCCTTTTCAACGAAAACTATGTTCTCTGGAGATATACCTAAGCTTTCCGCAAAGACTCTTCCTATGTACATCCAGTAAGCTAAGCACCTGTTTATAATAGAACCTGTCTCTACGGCTTCTTCAAGAGTCATCCATTTAGGATTTTCTCCTCTTGTCTTCGCCTCGTAGGTCAACACTTTGATCTTCTCTTTTCTGACCTTTTCAAAAAAAGGACAACTACCTTCCTCATCTCTAGGGTCAAAGAAATATTCCATTTCCGCTATGGTGAACTCTCTGAGCCTTATCATGGCTTGTCTAGGGCTTATCTCGTTTCTCATAACCCTACCTATTTGGGCTATTCCTAAAGGAAGCCTTCCTCTCATGGCTTCATAGACTCTCTTAAACGCTACGAACATCCCCTGAGCTAGCTCTGGTCTTAGGTAACCCACGTTATCTTCATATGGTCCTATCGTGGTTTTGAACAATAGGTTGAAGTATCTGGCTTCGCTAAGCTCTCCGCCGTCTACAGGACACTTTAAGTTGTTTTCTCTAATTATCCTGGTCAGCTCGTCAAGACTTAATCCTTCGGCGTTTGCTCCAAGAGCTTCTTCTATGAGGAGGTCTGCTCTGAACTTCCTCCCACACTTTAAACATGACACTATGGGGTCTATAAAGTGTTTTACGTGTCCGCTAGCTTCGAAGACTGTGTTTGGAGCTACAATAGGAGACTCGATCTCCACCACGTATTCTTGATGTCTCTTTATGAAAAACTCTCTCCATTTGTCTAAGATCTTGTTTTTTAATAGAACCCCGTAGGGTCCGAGGTCGTAGAAGCCTGAGACTCCTCCATATATCTCAAAGGATTGCCAGAAGAAACCTCTCCTTTTAGCTAGGTCAGCGATCTTTTCAAATAGGTCGGGTCCGCTCAAACCCTTTCTCCTCTATCCGCTTTCAAGGGCTTAAGCTTTTTAGATAATTAAGCTTTATTCTTCTTCAGAGCATAGGAAGAGAATTTGGCTGTTAAAGAGCTATACGTAGTTAAGAGACCTTATGTGTTTGCAGGTATTGAAGGAGATAGAGAAAAGGCGGTCTTCATAATCCTCGGTGTACCTCTAGACACCACGGCTAGCTATAGGTCAGGACAGAGGTTTGCTCCCTTCTTTATCCGAGAAGCCTCGATCAATATTGAGTCCAACGCTTACTTCTTTGAAGGCTTTATTGATGAGGTTCAGATATATGATGAAGGCGATCTAGTTGTTGTTCATGGAGACGTACTGGAATCTCTTGAAAGACTGGTTGCCGTAACTGAAGAGCTGGTTAACGAAGGGAAGAGGATCGTAGCTATAGGAGGAGAACACATAATGTCCTTTGCAATAGCTAAAGGGTTAGCTAGAGCTGGTTACAAGCCCTGCCTCTTAGTGTTTGATGCTCACTTAGACCTTAGGAGCGACTATTTGGGAGTTAGATTCAGCCATGCATGTATTGTGAGAAGGGTTCTCGAGGCTTTAGGAGATATAAAAATAGCTTACATAGGCACGAGAGCTTATTCTCGAGAGGAAGTAGATTTCGTTCGAACAAAGCCTTCAGTTCAAGTGGTTTACGCTAGGACTATTGAAACTTTAGGACTAGCCAATGTCTCGGCTATTGTGAAAAGGCACTTATCTGGTTGTGAACATATCTATTTGACTATAGATATGGACGTCTATGATCCATCGTTTGCTCCAGGTGTCGGAAACCCCGAACCGGTCGGTCTTACCCCTAGGGAAGTGTTGCCTTTGATAGCTAAACTAACGGACGAACGGGTTATAGCTATAGATGTGGTCGAAGTAGCTCCTCCATTTGATGTAGGAGGAGTGACAAGCGTCTTGGCCGCAAAAACTCTTCAAGAAGCTGTATTAGCTGTCAACTCAAGCTTAGTCAGGTCTAGAGAGCTTTGACTTTTTTGAGATGTCCGCTTTGAGGTGTAGCTCTGACTTTAGTAAAAATTCTGTAACCACATTTAGGACACATAAGGCTAGGCAGTCTAGTTATCTCTCGTATTTCGGCTTCGTAACCGCATTGTACACACTTGTAGTAGACGGGAACGTCTTTTATTCCGTACGGTAGGCTCTCAGCTTTCTCTAAGAAATCTTCATCTCTTCGAGTTATCTCCATAGAGCGCTCCCTAGCTTCGACGTTCAGTAAGGTTTTTATCCTTACTCACAAGTGGTAGTATAAGCGAAGAGAATCGAGGGGAGAACTCAAAAGATGTCAGGCTTAGATATATGCGGTAACCTCCCTCCCGAGATATGTGAGCAACTAGCTTTTGAACAACAGGTCATAAAGATAAGGTTAGAGAAGAGGCGGTTTGGAAAGGAAGTAACAGTAATTGAAGGAATAAATGAGAAAGAGTCAAAGTTGAGAGAGCTAGCCTCTATGCTTAAGTCCAAACTAGCTGTTGGAGGCACAGCTAAAGACGGGAGAATAGAGCTTCAAGGAGACCATAGACAAAAAGTGAAGAAGATATTGGTAGAGCTGGGATTCCCTGAGGAGAACATACTCGTAATATATTAATAGCCATTAGACAATAAATTTAAATAAAGCATAAAATGAACGAGAGGCTAGGAGGTACTTGTTTTACTGTCTTGTTCTTCTAGAGGGCTGAGGGTTACTTGCTTCTAAAGCTTAAACAAGTGTAAAGCAGGTCCTCCTAGCGGACATCGCTAAAAATATTTGTCTTGGTTTTCCGACATAGAACGAGGTAGATTTGTAGTGAACTCACAATCTTCACAGTCTTTAGATAGCTTCATCTTACAACTTGAGTCTCTTGTTGCCGAGAAGACAAAGCGTAGCATGGAGATGTATAAAAGAGCGCTTAAAGTATTTCCAGGAGGAACTACATATCATATAAGATGGTTTTCACCTTATCCGCTATTCATCACTAAGGGAAAAGGTTCTAGGGTTTGGGATGTAGACGAGAACGTGTATGACGATTACTGGATGGGACACGGAGCTCTAATTTTGGGACACTCTCCAGACTTCGTTAACGAAGCTGTGATCGAAGCTCTCAAAACAGGTTCTCATCTAGGCTTTGAGAACCCCTATTCTTTAGAGTACGCAGAGTTACTTACTAAAATAGTTCCAGGACTTGAGAAGATCAGGTTTACATGTAGCGGTACTGAAGCCAACATGTACGCTATCAGACTCTCTAGAGCTTACACAGGTCGTAGATATGTAGTGAAGATCGAGGGAGGCTGGCATGGAGGTCTAGATACTCTCCACTTGGGAGTAACCCCTCCTTTCGAAGGTCCGGAGTCTCTAGGGCTACCCGAGGACTTCGTTAAGTATACTCTCTCAGTTCCATTCAATGACCTACATGCAATTGAAGACAGACTCAAGAAGTTCGATGTAGCTGCAGTAATAATAGAACCGGTTCCAGGAGCTGGAGGAATTCTAGAGCCAGAGAAAGACTACCTTAAGGGGGTTAGAGAACTCACTGAGAAATACGGATCTCTTTTGATATTTGATGAAGTGATAACTGGCTTCAGGCTATCTTTAGGAGGAGCTCAAGAGTACTTTGGAGTTAAAGCCGATATAGTGACTCTCGGCAAGATAATAGGAGGAGGGATGCCTGGAGCAGGAGCTTTTGGCGGTAGAGAAGACGTGATGGAAAAACTGGATCACTTAAAAGAACCCAATCCCAGAAAGAGGAGCTTTCATGGAGGTACGTTTACAGGAAACCCGATCACTTGCATAGCAGGACTAGCTACGATTCAATATTTAGCGTCAAACAGACGTCTTTATGAGAGCTTCAACAGCCTCTGGGAAGCTGTAGCTAAAAGAATAGATTCTATATGTGAAGAGAAAGACAGAATCTGCTGGGTTACCAACGTAGCCAACATGATTGGAATACACTTCACTTCAAAGAAGCCGAAAAACGTGAGGGAAGCATATATGACAAGGCTGAACTCTAAGCTCTACACAGCGCTACATCTCTTGATGAGATACAAAGGGATATTATACATGACAGAGAAAATGCCCCATCTCCTTCCGTCAATAGTTCACACTCAACAGCAGGCAGAAAGGCTAGTTCAAGCGTTTGGAGAAGCCTTAGAGGTTCTAGCAAAGCTTTACAGGTCTCAGCGCTAAACGCTTAAAGACTCTTCTACCGTTTGCGAAGAGCTGGGCGGCGGTCGTCTAGCCTGGACTAGGACGCCGGCCTGCCAAGCCGGAGGTCCCGGGTTCAAATCCCGGCCGCCGCACCACTAGACTACTTTAGCTTTACAGCTTGTCACAGTACTCAGAATCTCTCACATCAGTAAAGACTATAGCTAAGCTCATTAGAAATATAGTTTCTCAAAAGAGAAATTTAAAGAGCTTAGTTGAGATAAAAACAGTAAGCAAGGTGCAAGCTTGCACATAGACTATGTAGAGGAGATCAAAAAGCTTAAGAGAGAGATGAACGCAATTGTGTTAGCGCATAACTATCAAGATCCTTTAATTCAAGACATAGCTGACTATGTGGGAGACAGCCTAGAGCTGTCTATTAAAGCTAGCACCGCTAATGTCAAATACGTGGTCTTCTGTGGCGTTGACTTCATGGCTGAACAAGCTGCAGCTCTCAACGAGAAGTCCGTAGTGTTACATCCCGAGCCTCAAGCTAAGTGTCCAATGGCAGCTATGATAACTCTTCAAGATGTTTTGGAGGCGAAGAAGAAGTATCCCAAAGCTCCTGTAGTTATGTACGTTAATGTGCCTGCTTTGGTCAAAGCCTATTCAGATTACGTCGTTACAAGCGCTAACGCTGTAAAGCTAGTGGCCTCACTTAAAGAAGATACAGTGATATTTGGTCCTGACAAACACTTGGCTAACTATATTTCGAGGATGACGGGGAAAGAAGTGATACCTATTCCGAGAGACGGCTTCTGTCCAGTTCACGTAGTGTTCAATAAAGCGGAGATCAACGAACTCAGAAAGCTGTACCGTGGAGCTACGTTCATAGCGCATCCTGAATGTCCACATGAGATTAGAGAGCTAGCGGAAGTTATAGGTAGCACAAGTCAAATGATCAGACAAGTCAGAGGAGTTGCGAGCAAAGTTGTTCTAGTAGGAACAGAAATAGGGATAATCTATAGACTTTCGAAAGAAAACCCAGACAAAGTCTTCATACCAGCTTCTACAAACGCTATATGTTGGGACATGAAGAAAATAACGCTTGAAAAAGTGTATAACAGCTTAAAGAACAAAGTTTACAGAGTTGAGATCGATAAAGAGATAAGAGATAGATTGAAAAAAGCTATAGAGAACACCTTCAACGTTCTAGGAGAGGAGCCTCCGTGGAGGAGGTGATTTATCGCAAATTCGTTGAAATGTTAGCCGAAGACTCTCCTTTCTGGGACATCACCACAGAGGTCTTGATTCCTGAGAACGTTGTTGCGAAGGCGGTTGTTGTAGCTAAAGAGGAAGGAGTAGTTGCCTGCGTAACCGATATTGCTGAAATTCTTAGAAGACTTGGGCTTCAGGTCAATGTTCGTCTTCAAGATGGAGATAGAGTTTCGAAAGGCGATGTTGTGCTAGAGCTTACTGGCAATGCTAGAAAAGTGCTCTTCGTTGAGAGAACAGCTCTTAACTTGCTCATGCACTGTAGCGGCGTAGCCACTGCAGTTAGAAGGATGGTTGAAAAGGTCCGTCAAGTCAATCCGAAAGTTAGGATAGCCGCTACCAGAAAGACTATACCCTTCCTTAGATATTTTGAGAAAAGAGCTGTGTTAGCGGGTGGAGGCGATACTCATAGGTTTTCACTTAGCGATGCAGTTCTGATCAAAGAGAATCATCTAAGAATTGTTGGCGACGTGGGGATTGCTGTAAAGACAGCTCGTGAGAAGACCAGCTTTATTCATAAAGTAGAGGTCGAAGTCTCAAGTATCGAGGATTTAGTGAAGGCAGTTGAAGCAGGTGCCGATATAGTGATGCTTGACAACATGAGCCCTGATGAGGTCAGGAAAGCGGTCTTAGAACTCAAAAGAAGAGGTCTTCGAGATAAAGTTCTTCTCGAAGTCTCAGGAGGGATCACTTTAGATAATGTAGAAGAGTACGCTAAAATCGATGTAGACATAATAAGTTGTGGATGGATAACCATGTCTTCTAAGGCTCTAGACATGAGCTTAGAGATAATAGAGGTGTTATCTAAATGAAGAAAATAGCGATCATTGGTTGTGGAGCGATAGGTTCCACCTTAGCCAAATACGTGTTTCGAGGTTTCATAAAAGCCGAGCTCGTTGCTCTAATGGACATAGAGCCTGAGAGATGTGAGAAAGTGAGGTTTTCACAAAAAACAAAGATCTGTAAAGAGTTGGAGTGTCTTCTAGAAGAGAGACCCGAAATAGTGGTCGAAGCAGCTTCACAAGAGGCTGTCAAGACTCTTGTACCAAAGGTTCTAGAAGCAGGTATAGATGTGATAGTTTTGAGTGTTGGCGCAGTTCTAGATCAAAGTATGCTTAACGAAATAGAAAGCATAACGCGAAGGACAAAAGCTAAGGTCTATATCCCATCGGGCGCAATAGCGGGTTTAGATGCTATTAAGGCACTCTCTTTAGAAAAAATTGAAAGAGTCATTTTACGAACTAATAAGAGCTTCAAGTCTTTAGGGCTTTCAGAGAAGGACAAAGACGAACTCCTTTACGAAGGTCCAGCAACAGAAGCGGTTAAGCTTTATCCCGCTAACGTGAACGTAGCGGCTACGTTATCGCTTGCAGCTGGGAGAGAAGCTTGGGTTGAGATATGGGCTAGGAAAGACTTGAAGATGAACGTACACGAGATAGAGGTCGAAAGTAACATCTCTAGACTTTATATAAGAGTGGAAAACACACCTCATTCAGAAAATCCCAAGACAAGCTATCTCGCTGTGCTCTCTGTAACAAGACTTCTAAAACAGATATGTGAAGGAGGGATCATAATAGGCACTTGATTTTCTATGTTTAATAAGCTATGAGATGTGAAGAGACCTCAATTATAACAGCTTATACAGACACAAATAAAGCATCATCTACCACTTTCTACACAATTCTGGAGCGAATTATTTAAGAGGTTAGACTTTCTTTCTCGTTCTTTAGAGGTTCGGGAGAACGTGGTCGAAGGAGCTAGTAGTCTCGCTACCTGGATTCAAACCCTTCTTCAACTACTGTGGATGCTCTTCATTGTTATGCTGATTTTAGGTTTCAATCAGCGTCTACAAGTCTACCTTTGGGTTAGAGACATAAGGAGCAAGATGGTGATCCTCGACTCTTTAGCTTCAGAAGCCAGAAACAGAACTCTCGATTTCCTCTTAAAGAATAACGCAAAAAATCCAGAAACCCTGCTTAATAGAGTTCAAGAGTTCTTCGTTATAGAGCCAGTTACGATAGAACCTACGGATATAATTAAGAGATTAGAACATCTATTCAACATAAGGGTTAGAAGGTTTAAAGAGGATTTCGAAAAGGCTTTATCGGACGTCGACGAAGTAGTGAGAGGAAAGGCAGAAGTAGCTGCTGAGATAACGGCGGTTCTCAACTTCATCCATAAGTTGGTAAGACACTATCTTCTTTTAGGAGAGAAGACGAACAACTGGGTCTTGATAATGCAACTTCAGCTACAGCTCTCTCAGATCTTACAGATAGCCTCAACATATAGGAGAGCTCTAGAAGATTTCCTTGAGGGTCGTCCGGTAGGAGACGCAGCAGGACCGATGACAGCAGTGAGACTAGCCGGTCCCAACGCTAAATGGATTGAAATAGAGAGAGATACGACATACACAGAAGTAGACTTTGAAGGGAGGAAGTTATTTATAATAAAAGCTAAAGGACCAGCTCCAGAGGTCGGAAAGCCAGGCTCTGCTGTAGAGAAGATCGTGAAGTCTTTAGCTGAAAAGGGTCGTACTCCGAGCCTTATAATTACTGTAGATGCTGCTCTTAAATTAGAAGGGGAGGATTCAGGCACAATAGCTGATGGTGTAGGAGCTGCAATAGGAGATCCAGGTCCAGAGAAGATCAAGTTCGAAAGAGTAGCAGCAGAATACGGGATCCCCCTGAGAGCGGTTATAATCAAGATGTCTCTTGAGGAAGCGGTAATGGCTGTTGACAAAAAGATCTATGAGGGCGTCGAGAAGGCTGTTGAGAGAGTCAAAGAGATCATCAGATCTGAGAGCAGTCCTGGAGATGTGGTAATCGTAGCCGGGATCGGAAACACAGGAGGGGTGGTATAGTGCAGACCCTTATGCAGACAGACAACTTAGCTCAAACAGCAGCGTTCTTACTATTGTTTACACTGGTACTGGTAATAGTGATGGCGTACCTAATGAGTAAGCAGAAAGCTCTTACTAAGTCCATGTTGATCCAGAGCAGGAGAAGATTTTACAGTGTGATAGATTGTGGCGGTTCTCAGCAGGTGAGAGAGTTTCAGCCTGGAGACTACGTCGGTAAGGTCTTAGGTCCCTGTGGAGAAGGAGGACAGGCTTGGATCATCGGAATCTATAGTGAAGAAGTTAAAGAGTCCATGAAATAAGGATGTAGAGGCTGAAGAGCGCTCAGCTAGAAGTGTCTTAAAGCTCTCGCCTCTCAAACCCTCTTTAGGTGTCAGCTATGGGAAAGTACATAGTGACAGCTGCCTGGCCTTATGTGAACTACGTTCCACATCTAGGCACAGTGATTCATCTAATAAGCGCTGACATCTATGCTAGGTATCTAAGGCTAAGAGGACACCAAGTGATATATGTAACGGGTAGCGATGAACACGGAACTCCGATAGAACTAGAAGCAAGGAAGAAAGGCGTAAGTCCTCGAGAGTTGACAGATGCAGTTCATGCTTATGATTTAGAGCTGTTTAAAAAACTTGAGATAGAGTTCAGCAATTACTCAAGAACAGAGAGTGAGACACATAAGAAGTTTGTAAAAGAGTTCTTCATGAAGCTCTACGAAAGAGGTTTTATATTCGAACAGGTAGAGATTCTACCCTATTGCGAAAACGATAAGATGTTCCTTCCAGATAGGTTTGTAGAAGGAACATGTCCTTATTGTGGAAACCCAAGAGCAAGAGGAGATCAATGTGATGAATGCGGAAGATTACTTTACCCAACACTTCTCTTGAATCCTCGCTGTAGCATCTGTGGTTCGAAGCCTGTCTACAAGTCTTCAAAACACTGGTTCATTGATTTAACCAAAGTAAGAGACCAACTACTCTCGTGGTTAGAGTCCAACAAAGAACTTCAAGATAACGTGCGCGAGTACAGCCTTAGTTGGGTTTCAGCTGGACTGAAGCCAAGAAGCGTTACCAGAGACCTCTCGTGGGGTATCGAAGCCCCTTTTCCAGGGTCTCAAGACAAAACTATATACGTCTGGTTCGACGCTCTTTTAGGCTATGTGAGTGCTACCATAGAGTATTTTGAAAAATATAAACAAAACTCTCGTCCAGACGAATGGAAGGAGTGGTGGATGGATAGAGAGACTAAGAGCGTGTACTTTATAGGTAAAGACAACATACCGTTCCATTCAATAATTCTTCCAGCTCTTTTCATCGCTAGCGGCGAGCCTTACGTAATGCCCTGGAGGATAAGCGCTACGGAGTACTTGCTCTACGAGGGACAACATTTCAGCAAAAGCAGAAGAGTAGGAGTTTGGCTTGATGAGGCTTTAGAGATAGCTCCTGGAGAGTACTGGAGGTGGGTTATAGCGCGACTCAGACCAGAGGCTAGAGACCAGAACTTCACCTGGACGGAGTTTTACAGAATAGTAAATAGCGAGCTAAACGATGACATAGGCAACTACGTTAGCAGAGTGCTTTCACTTATAGATAAAATTGGAGGTAGCGTAGAGAAGCCTGAAAAGCTTGAAGATATTGATGAAGAGCTTGTTGAAAACTCTCTGAAAACTTCATGGGAGGCTGTTAACGCTCTAGACGATCTGAAGTTCAAGACAGCTACAGACAAAATCTTAGAGCTAGCCAGAATGGGCAACAGATTTCTCAACGAGAGAGCTCCTTGGACTTCGATACAGTCTAGAAAAGAAGAAGCCATATCTGCGATATACGCTTCAGCTTATGTTCTCAAAAATCTAGCTATTCTATTGGCTCCCTTTATGCCTAGAACTGCTGAAAGGCTTTGGAGTCTGATGGGACTCGAGGGAGACATCTGGAGCAAGATCATTGACGAAGAGCTTCCGAAAAGACCTCCTGTGTTCAGGTCTAGGGGAGCGGAACGTCTTTTCACAAAGCTTCCTCCAGATTTTTTGAAGTCTATAAACTTAGTAATTGAAGAGGCTAGAGCGAGAGCGGAGAAGAAGAGACCTAAGGTCATAGCGGAGGTCAGGTGAAGATTTATGAACATAGATATGCCTAGCGTCGGTACTCCCAACGGCATTTACGTCTTTCAAGAGAGCTCTAAAAAGTGGACTCTTCTCAGATCAGAAGGAGAACCCTTCTCAATCGGTGAACTCGGCGAGGGGGTCTATTTCGTCTACTTCGATAACACGCTATGTCCAGCATGCAGAGCTCAGGACCAACACTTGCTGAAAGTCCTACTCAAATATGGAAGCAATTCTGAGATCAAGTTTGTGATAATTCTCTGTGACTGGTTTGCTTCTACATGTACTTCTCAAGCAGCAGCAGAAACCTTTAGGAAGTATGAAGTAAAAGCCAGCCCTACGATACTGATAGCTAAGGTAAAGTCAAATGGAATGGTTATAGAAAGACTCGAAGGGGTTAGAAAAGACAGCGTTCTAGAATACTATTTGAAGAAAGCACTTGGTGAACATGTAGAAGAAGAGCTTAAAAACCAGAGCTGAGCTTATTAAAGCTCTAGAGCTAAGAAGCGAAAGGAGAGGGCCCGTAGCTCAGCCTGGCAGAGCGGCGGGCTTTTAACCCGTAGGTCCCGGGTTCAAATCCCGGCGGGCCCGCCACAAGGAGGTCAAGAAGACTATCGGGCTCCTTACGAACTCTAAAACATACTTCTTTAGCTTCTCACAGGTAATACTCAGAGGGGTCTTTTTGGAGAGAGTAAGAGAGCTACTAGACGACTACGGGATCAGTCTAGTCAGAGAAGAGGCAGCTATTTACATCGCTTCAGAAGACGCAGTAGCGATCTCAGACATACACTTTGGCTTTGAGTCAGCTATGACAAGTCTAGGCGTAGTCCTTCCTAAAAGACAACTGAAAAGAGCTCTAGAGGTTTTAGTTAGGCTCAGAACTCTTACAGGAGCCTCTAAGCTTATCGTTTGTGGGGATTTGAAACATGTTTTCGAGAAGTTAATTAAACAAGAACGCGAAGAAGTGTCGACATTCATTCAGAGAGCTTTCGAGCTCGGATTCAAGGAGGTCATAGTGGTTAGAGGGAATCATGACAACTACGTCTCTTCGTTAGTAAAGAAGCTAGGAGCAACATGGATTGAAAACTATATAGAATTAGGAAAAGGGATCGTGATCACTCACGGTCATGAGGTTTACGACGTTAAGGGCGAAGCGATAGTGATGGGACATGAACATCCGGTGCTTGAAATGTCGATAGGAGGTTTCAAAGAGAGACTTCAAGCTTTTTTGATAATTCCTAGAGCTAGCTCGGGTTTTTTCATTGTGCTTCCAGCTATAGGAGAATACCAGTCAGGCAACGTGGTTACGCTCGATAGATCTAGATATCTTTCTCCTTGGATCCAAAAGGAGGCGCTGATAAACGAAGCGATACCCGTAGTAAGCGATAAAGACATAGGGACTATAGCTTTACCGAAACTAGAGTTTCTCTTAACCAAAGAACTCTGATGCTCTATAAGAAGCTTTCAGATATCAGACATCCGTTCTTCTTAAGTGCATCATATATAACGTCTACAGCTTTGGATACCTCTTCTTCACGCTTAGCTCCAGTTATCACCATCTTGCCGCTACTGAATATAAGGAGAACCACTGAGGGCTTATCCATTCTGTATATGAGTCCTGGAAACTGCTCAGGTTCATACATGCTACCGGGCAGAGCTAGAGCAGCTTTTTCTAGATCAACAAAAGTACCTAAGTCAGCTGATGCCACTATGTTCTGTATCTGTATCTGCACCCTCCCGTGAACCGGTATCCCTTTGTTCGTTAACGTCTTTATGATCTTTTTAACAGCAAAAACCAATGTGTTTACGCTCTTAGCTCCAGTAACTACCATTTTACCTGATTTAAATATGAGGGCTGTGACTCTTGGCTGATCGAGTCTATATATAAGTCCTGGAAACTGATCGGGGTTGTACTCCGATTCAGGAATTCTGGTCTCTATGAGATTTAGGTCTAGCGAGTGTTCGAGAATTACTGTAGCTACTATGTTTTCTATTTGACTATGAGGCTTAGGTTCTGAAGATGTTCTCTCGCCTGCAGGAAGAGTCATGTCACATGCTCCCTCCGATTAGACTTTTAGAGTTTTTAGCAGGGTTTAAAAAGTATCGGCCTAACTACAGCTCAGGTGTACTGGTTGTTGAATTTAACCTGTAGACAGCTTAAAGCTACATCTATGACTTTACAAAACATATAGGCTTTCTTAAGCTGAAGACATGAGGGAGAACCTTTCTAGAACGGGATGAGGAAGCGGGCAGTCTGGGAGCAGGTGACCGGCTCAGACTCACGCTGACCTTGCGCTGGTGGAACTCTAAATGAAGCTGAGTAGAGGAGCTTTGGTGATTCTAGATTTAGACAGATTTAAAGAGTTCAGCAAAGCCAAAGGGTTTAGCGAGTACACGCCTAACGAGATAACGGGTTTGTTATCTCATCTTGTTGATGCGTTTGTGAGAAAGTGGAATGGAGTTGTAGTCTATGGGATCGATTGGGAGAGAGGCACAGAAGAAGCCATCATCGAGATCCCTGAGGTCGAGGCAGAAGAGCTAGAACAAGACCTTATCGAGATAGCTGAAGAGGTTAGGAGAGCTGGAGCGTCTATAACTATAGTAGCTCTTACAGGATATATTTTCGGAGTTCCCGCTAGGAGCAGAAGAGAGGCTTATAGTGAAGGACTCAGAAGCTACGCTAAGAAGGTTCTAGAAAAACTCAAGAAGAGAGGCGGCGAAGTAGTTTTCATAAATGGAAGAATAGCTTGGAGAAGACCTCAAGGCTAGGGTATTAGAAGAAGCTCTTCAACACTTAGAGAATAACCGTATTCTTTGGCTATAGCTAAAGCCTCCTCGATCTCCTTAGCGCTCAGTCTCCTAGCTATTTCTTTATATTCTTCTCTGGCTTTGGGATCAGCGAGAAGAAGATAGTCTGGATGGTATTGATCCATTAGGTTCAGCACCGCTTTTGGTATGTTTTTTGACATCCACTCTAGAACTCTTCTAGTACAACATTCAATGTGATTAGGCAGAACTAGATGTCTTACTATCATGTTTCCATCGCTTTCGTTATAAGCGATCGAAAGGTTTTTGATAACTACTTCTACATAGTTTTTACACTTAGAGAGCCTCAAGGCACAAGCGTTGTTACCGTACTTAAAGTCGGGTAACCATATATCTATTATATCAGCTATAAGCTTCATTCCCTCTTCGCTTAAATACATGTTGCTGTTCCAGAGCTGAGGCTTATTTACATCAAGATACTTGAAGCTCTCTAATATAAAAGGTATATGAGGTATAGGATCCCCTCCTACATGGTTTATATTCCTTGCGCCTGTGAAGGCTAGTTCTTCTTGGATCTCTGCTAACTCTTCGGGAGTAACTACTATGTAGTTTTCATCTACTCTCTGACTGATCTCCCAGTTCTGACAGAACACACATTTAAGAGGACATCCCCCATAAAATATGGTTCCGCTAGGAACTAGAGGGGCCTCCTCTCCCATATGGTGAAAATAGCTGTAAACTATACACTCTCCTGAAACCTTGCAGACCCCTTGTCTACCTGAAGCTCTATTAGCACGACATTTCCACTCACATAAATTACAGCTCTCTAAGGTCTTTCTAGAAATAGCTATCTTTACGTCTAAGTAGGACCGAGGAGGCACGCTCTCAGGTAGCTTTTCTCTGTTCTCTTCGATCTCCTTTAAAAACTTTTTGTACTCTATTGCAAGTCTGTCGTGAAGCCTCCAAAGGTCGTCTAACGTGAGACCCTCTTGATAGGGGTCTTCAGGACTTTCAAGCCTCTTAGCTATCCTGTATCTGGCAGGTCTTTCACCCCAAAGAACTCTGAAATACCAGCTCAACCTCTGGACTAAAGGCTTATTTCGTAAAACCCTTATTGCATCAGGTCTGATTCTTTCCACAATATCATCGGAGAGGTATTTGATTATTGTAATCCCCTATACAAGATATTAAGATACGAGAGACTTATAAAAACGAATAGGGGAGTCACTTCCTTCTAGACTTCTCTAGTTTTTCTTCGATTTTTCTGATCCTCTCTAACATGAGTTTTCTCTCTATACTGGCTACAGACATCCTAGTAGACACTACAGCATCAGGGTTGACGCTTATTGAGTCTATGCCTTCTCTAACCAAGAACTCTACTATTTCTGGATAGACGCTTGGAGCCTGTCCACATATGCTACTAGTTATTCCGTTTCTCTTAGCAGCTCTTATCACTTTTCTTATAGCTTTCAAAACAGCTGGGTCTCTCTCATCGAAATAGCCCATTTTAGCCAAGAGACCGCTATCTCTATCGGCTCCTAATATGAGTTGAGTGAGGTCATTGCTTCCGATGCTAAAACCGTCAACCATCTTGGCGAACTCGTCAGCCAAGAACACGGTGCTAGGAACTTCAACCATGATCCAGACTTTGAAGTCTCTTGACCTAGCCAAACCTTCGCTCTCCATGATCTTGAGAGCTTTCTCGAGCTCCCAAGTAGTTCTAACGAAGGGGAACATCACCCAAACGTTCTTTAAACCCCACTCATCTCTTACCTTCTTAATCGCTTTAACTTCAAGTCTAAACGCAGGCTCGTACTGAGGGCTTATGTATCTAGCTACCCCTCTCCATCCGATCATAGGATTGCGTTCTTCAAGAGTTTCATATTTTTCAGCTCCTTTAAGTCTGGCATACTCGTTAGTTCTGAAGTCGCTGAACCTAACGACGACTGGTCTCGGATATATAGCGCTAGCCACCTTAGCTATACCTTCCGCTAGTTTATCTACGAAGAGGTCGCCACGTCCATGTTCTATCAAGTACAGCGGGTGATACTCGATCCAGCTGGCTATTATGAACTCTATCCGCATGAGCCCTATTCCATCGAACGGCAGATGCTTGTATCTATCTATTTCTGCAGGCTGGCCTAAGTTCATGTAGATCTTCGTAGCTGTAGTCGGATAGGCGGGAATCAAGACTTCAGCTGGAGCTGTTGGTGCCTTCTCCTCCTCGACCTTGATCACTCCCTCATAGACAACTCCTTTAGATCCGTCTACAGTGATGTCGGTCTCGTCTTTAATGACCTTGGTAGCATTACCTGCTCCAACCACTGCTGGAATTCCTAGCTCTCTCGCTACTATAGCGGCATGAGCAGTTATGCCGCCTTCGTCAGTCACTATGGCTGAAGCGAGTTTCATGTAAGGGACCCAGTCAGGGTCTGTCATTTTAGTGATCAAGATGTCTCCTTTCTTCATTTTTTTCGCTGCTTCTTCTACGCTCAGCGCGATCTTAGCTTTACCCCAAGCTATTCCAGGACTAGCTGGTATCCCTCTTACTATTATCTTTGCTGAAGTTACTTCTTTAGCTTCGGCTACGGCTTTTTTCATCTTTTTAGAACTCCAAACGGTTTCAGGTCTTGCCTGTACTATCATTACGTTATGAGGGAACTCAAGGTCTGCGTCTACAGCCCACTCTATATCTAAAGGTACGCCGAAGTAGGATTCGGCTTTGAGGGCGAGCTTAGCTAAGTACTTGATCTCTTCTTCATTAAGCGCAGAGGTCTCGGGCTTTATGTCATGTTTTTCAAGAAGTTCCGCGATCTTAGGTTTATCTGCGTATAGCTTAGCTAACTCTATATCGTTTTCAGGTATCTCCACTTCCACGTTTCTATTAGAACTGGGATCGAAGAAAAGACCTCTAGACTTTCTGCTTATCTTCTTCTCGATAATATTCAGCGAGGTTTTGTCTACAATATATCTGTCAGGCGTAGCTTTGCCTGAAACTAAGAGTTCACCTAGTCCCCATATGGCTTCTATGACTATTTTGTCCTCTGCTCCTGTAACTGGGTGTATTGTGAAAATGACCCCACTGCTTCTGCTATTGACCATTTTCTGAACTACTACAGCCATATAAGCTCTTTTGTGTTCTACATTCACGCTATCTCTATACATTATGGCTCTAGGAGTCCAGAGACTACTCCAAGCTTTTTTCACCATTTCAACTACCTTTTCGACGCCACTCACATTAAGATAGGTCTCCTGCTGACCGGCGAAGCTAGCCGTAGGAAGGTCTTCTGCTGTAGCGCTACTTCTTATGGCTACACGTACGTTATCGGCTCCTAACTTCTTACAAAGATCCAAGTACGCTCTCTTAATGGCTTCGGCTAGCTCACTAGGCATAGGAGTCTCATCGAACTTAGCTCTAATAAGCCTACTGGCTTCTTCATATTCTTTAGGGTCTCTGCTACTAATTACATTCTTCAAAACCTCTTGAATGTAGTCCTCTAGTCCTGTTCTACTCACAAAAAGCTTGTACGCTTCTGACGTTATAACGAAGCCAGGAGGAACAGGGAGACCAGCTTTAATAAGTTTGCCAAGACCACTTGCCTTACCTCCAATTAGAGCTATATCTTCAGGGTTTAGTTCGTCTAACCAGAGGGTCAGAGAACCCACTCGCTACACCGTTATCTTCCATGTGCTAGTTAACCTTTATACGTTACGAAAAATAATTAGTATTGAACAGAAAAGTTCAAAGTCAGAGAAGTTAAAGCCGATCTTTTCCTCGTAGATTAAGTGAAAAGGTTTAAGAAAAAAAGGTGAGAAGGTAGGCTAGAGGCAAGTTGAAAGTGACACAGTTCAACTCGTACATACTGCTTTTAGACTGTCCTAACTTGACGCTAAAGACTAGAGCTAGGACTTTTGAGATCTCTGAAGGAGTTTACGCTTATGTGGGTTCGTGTGGAGTTAGTTGTTGTAAGAGAGTTTTCAGACACTATACTGAAAAGAAGAAGATGTTCTGGCATATAGACTATCTTACCGTTAGATGTAGAAAGCTAGGGTTTTATCTGTTAAAAACTCCTGAAACCGAGGTCTCTAACTATCTAGCGAAAAGTCTCAGAGGCGTTCACGGTTTTGGCTCTTCTGACGATAAGAGAGTCTCTAGTCATCTCTTTAGAGTACAAGAAGACTTCAACCTCTTCCTCTCCAAGCTGGAGTCCTATGTGTTTCTGAAAGCTGAAAAAGATAGAGAAGCTTTAGAGATGTGTTTCAAAGCTACAAGAGATCCAGTCTTATAATCTCACATTTGTTCTTTCGGGCTTGGGTGTAAAAAATTGAGCAGAGAGGTCAGACTTCCAAGAGGCTTTAGAGACTTCCCTCCTGAAGTTATGATAGTCAGAAAGAAAGTCATAGAAAAAATAGCTTCTGTATTCGAGCGTTATGGGTTCGATCCTATCGATACTTCGATCATTGAGTACTGGGAGACTCTAGCGGGAAAATATGGAGAAGAAGCGGAGTCCAAGCTGATATGGAGATTTAAAGACCCCTGGAGCGAACGGGAGTACGCTCTCAGATACGATCTAACTGTGCCTCTAGCTAGGTTCATAGCTATGAGACCCGATATCTCATTACCCTTCAAGAGATATCACATAGCACCTGTGTGGAGACATGAAGAGCCTCAAAAGGGTAGATATAGAGAGTTCTATCAGTGCGATGCAGACATAGTCGGAAGCCCATATCCAGAAGCCGATGCCGAGATATTAGATCTAGTTGTAGACGTGCTCAAAGAGATAGGCTTCAGAGACTTCAAGGTACTCATTAATGACAGAAGGATATTATCTGGAGTGTTTGAGAACGAGCTGAGACTATCGGACCCGATTCCAGTTTACAGGATCATAGATAAGTTAGACAAGATCGGAGCTGAGGGAGTTCGAAAAGAGCTAGTCGACAAGAAGTATTCAGAGGAGTTAGTGAATGCGATAATGAAGCTGATCGAAATTCGAGGAAATCCTTTTGAAAGCCTTGAAGTGCTCTGTTCTAAGTACTCAGCTAATACAAACGTTCAGAAAGGTTGCAAACACCTGCTGGAAGCTCTTGATCTAGTCAATAACGTTGAGTACATAGAGTTCGATATGAGCTTAGTAAGAGGGCTAGATTACTACACAGGACCGATCTTCGAAGCTGTGCTCTCAACTCCAAAAATAGGAAGTATTGCTGGCGGAGGGAGATATGACAACCTGATAGGACTCTTTACAAACAAAGAGATCCCCGCTACAGGAGTCAGTTTAGGTTTAGAGAGGATCATAGATGCTGGCTTGGAGTTAGGCTTGATATCGTTATCGAAGCTTACAGTAACGGAGGCTCAAGTTATAGTAATAGACTGGAGCTTTCTAAAATACGCCTGGAAGGTCTTGAAGATCTTAAGAAGCAATGGGATCAAGGCGAGGATAGATCTGTCTCGCTTAAGTGAAGAAGCTCAAAGAAGGAGAGCCAAGAGGCTAAGAGTTCCTGTGTTGGTCTTTGTTGGTCAGAGAGAGGTAGAGACGAACACAGCTACAGTGTACCATACAGCTAGCGGTAGACGAGAAGTAGTAAGTCTCGACGAACTTCCGAAGATCGTAAATCTCTTATTAGATCAGGAGAGGTCTTAAGACCTAGAACTCTTCTTCGCGTAATATAGTCCTACTTCTCGTTGGATAAGCCTCTATCAAGAAGGCTTTACAATCGTTTTCTCTAGCTAGCTTCTTAAGGAGTTCTTCATTTGGAGGAATACACGTTCTGTTCTTTCTGCACTCCTCACCTACACCAGCGAGCGGTTCTTTACACTCTAGTTCGCCCCATAGCACAGTTCCATCTTCGGTTGGCTCTTCAAACCATTTGAAATCGTTCTTAGCTGTTCTCCTCATTCTGTTTTTTAGTTGAACAGAGTCCTTAAAGCTGACAGGACAGAAGTGAACGGCTAGGCTCACGTTGTCCTTAGCCCATTTCATTACTTCGAGCGCAGCCTTCAGCGCTCCCTCTACGGCATAAGGTCTAGACCTGCTAGGTCTTAGTCCTCTCATGAACAGCTTTTTCAAGTTCTTCTCGCTTACCTCCATTTCGTTGAGATTAACGAACTTAGCTCCGATCTTCGAGGCCTCTCTCACTACGCTCTTGGCCCACTCTTCTAGTCCAGGGGCGATCGGTATCTCGAAGCCTACACTCATTCCTGTTTCCTTAGCGGCAAACTCAGCGAGTTCGAAAGCTCTAGGAGCTACTGGGTGAAACCTTATTTCATCTAGACCTACATCCCATAGCTTGAGAATATGACCTCGCGATCCTTGAGAACCACTTGTGTAGAGGTGTATGTGGAAGCTCTCTCCAAAGTGTTCTTTGAGTGTTGTGATAATTTTCACAACTCTATCCAATACTATAAAAGGCTCTCCTCCCGTTATCCCAGCTCCTAAAGCAGACATCCTATTTACCTCTATTACGATATCATTTAAGCTATAGACCCTCTCTTCGTTCACATAGGTCACGTCTAGTCTCCATCTCTCTGGGCTTATAGGACAGTAGAAACAGTCTTCTGGACAAAGTCCTGTAACGAAGATCACGGCTTTGGAGCCTAGATCGCAGAGTTCACAACCTTTCGCGAGACCGTAGGATGTTCTCAAGGACCTTCCTAGAGTGTTTGAGTTTCAACTTGAACGCTTATAACGTTCCTCAAACGCTATTATATTATTGTACTACTTCAACGGTGATCTCTCTCTGGGGTCTAGCTTGCCAAGAGTTGCAACGATAGCGTTAATAGCGCTTTTGCTTATAAGTGGGGTTGTACTTCAAGCTACGTCTTTTACCTTGCTTTATCAAGCTCTAGACGAAGACGTAGACAGTTATACCAACATCGTTATTTTGGATGGATTTAGCTACTTCATAGGCTCAAAGAGCGGTTACCTCGTTATAACCCGATTGAACTTGCTAGACTTCTCCAAAGGTTATGAGAGGGTAGCGTATCATAGAGTTCTTACTGGCAACCTCTACATACTCGATGTTGTTTATGAAGCTGACAGCCTTCAGGTTCTAGCTGCGTCTACCGAAGAGACGAGGACTGCGCTTTATCACATAACCGTATCTCCAGCTTCGGGCAGAGTTATCGTTGACTCCGTTGTCTCCATGCCTCTTGATTTCAGAGTCCTTCGCGGGTCTTTGTGGAGAGGTTTGGCAGTAGCTGTAGGTCTTTGGAACAACAGCCTAACTGTAATTAGAGCAAGTCCTACTGGTGTTGAGTGGACGACGCGACTAGGGCCAGAGCCTCGTCCAGCACCTTTGGTTTGTGTTTCGCTTAGAAGCGATGGAGCAGCTTTAATTGCGGTCTCTTCGAATCATGGAGCTGATCTATATGTCGTCTCGCCAGCCGGAAACGTCGTTAGACATTTGGCTTATAACGCCACAGCTCCCATATTGATTTACGACTGTAAGCAGATCGGGTTGGCTTTTGTGATAGCGGGAGGTTTAGTTCTGGGAGAATTAATACATCCTATTTTAGTTTATACTACACTCGATGAGCCTGTGAGAGCAGGACACACCATAATAGGAGACATGACTGGAGTCGTCACAGCAGTTGCTAGCGAAGAAGACAAAGTCTATGCGGCTCTTGTGACTAAGAATTCGACACTGGTAGCACTCTATAAGTTCTCTTTAGAGGAAGGGTTTAACTTAGAAAGAGCAGTTAACATAAACGAAGTAGCTGGAAGAGAAGTCCTCGGGCTAGCGTTAGCGGTTTTCAATTCTACCTTAATGATGACTGGAGCTTTAATGAAAGGTTCAGGTGCTTACTTGGCTGTTATAAAATATGTGGAGGAGAAGCCAAGACTATCAGAGTCTTTAGCTTCAGTTCTCATATTTTCATCGATTATAGTCTTAGCGGCCATGATGATAGTCCTTGTTGCGACTTTCATTAAAAAGAGGTTTAGAAAAAACAAAGTCAAGGAGGTTCAGTAGCTCATCTCGAAAGAGACAACGTGAACTTTTTTGAGAAGGTCAGATGGACTAGGATTCTTCATCGATAAGACTCAGCAGTCCGGGTTCTACTCTCCATCATATTAACTGTCTAAAGGCTGGAAATTTATAAAGAGCGAGCCTTTAGCACAATAGGTCTTTTGAGCGAAATACATCTAACGAACAGAACTTTATAGGAAAGAAAGCTAGAGGGCTCTATCAAGCTTTAGGAAACCTTACTTAGAGGACTTCCCAAAGGAATTTACCGTTTTCATATATCAGCTCTTTATCTCCATAGACTTTGGCTTTCGACATGTCTTTGATCATGTCCCAATGGATAGCCGATTTGTTCTTAGAGCCTGTGGTTATATAGCCTGAACCAAGAGCTAAGTGGATCGTACCCCCTATCTTTTCGTCAAGTAAGATCTGCTTAGTAAACTTATTTATATCGTAATTGAGCCCAAAAGCGAACTCTCCTACTCTTCTGGCTCCCTCGTCTACCTCTAAGATCTTCTTTAAGAGGTTCTCGCCTTTAGTAGCGCTTGCTTCAACTACTTCTCCTTTCCTAAAGACCAATCTAACTCCTTCAACTTCATAACCTCTCCATATCGAAGGATACGTGAACGCTATACGACCTTCAACGCTTTCTTCTATAGGTCCTGTGAACAGCTCTCCTCCGGGCATGTTCTTCTTGCCATCATCGTTGATCCATGTTCTTCCCGCTACAGAAAGCGTGAGGTCTGTATCGCTATCGAGTATTCTGAGCTCTGACATCTTCGAGAGCTTTTCTGCAAGTCTCTCCTGCTTAGCTCCTATATCTCTCCAGGCGGAGATCGGGTCTTCTCTATAAAGCTTGAGAGCTCTATAAACAAAATCTTCATAGTCTAGTATGCTCATTCCCGCTTCTTGAGCTAAGGCTCGAGTAGGATATATAGTCACAGTCCATTTGAGACTACCTTCTCCATCTCTTTTCATAAATATCTCGGAGAGTTCTCGGGTAGCGGCGTTCCTTATCTTGATTCTCTCTGGATCAACACCAATAAGGTATTTAGCATGAGAGTAGGATAGCACGTTTATTAGAGCGTTCATCTTCTCGTAGATCGTTTTGTCTATAGGAGAGAGGTATTCAAGAGTCTCTCTCGGAGCGTACTTATAAAATATCTCTTGACTTTCTTCATCAAAAAGCTCTAGCCTAGGGTATCCACCTCTTTCAACTATGATCTTCACAAGAGTTCTGACGAAGGGAAGAGCTTCTATGCCGAATCTGATCACCACTTCATCTCCTTTCGATATTCCTGTCGAGTAGTCAACAATAAGTCTAGCAAACTTTTCGAGGTCTCTCAAAGCACGCACCGTTGTGAAGAAGTTTCGAAGCCTTTTAGATTAAGGTCTAAGCGAGCTGAGAAGAACTCTTATTGAGTGCAACATATATAACTGTGAGACTTTTCAACGAGGTTTAGGACCAAATACGGGGAGAGCTATGGCTAAAAAGGTAGTAGAAGAAAGAAGGGTTGCTGTGCCAGATGGAGTTACTGTAGAGATAGCTACGAGTAGAGTCAAAATAGCAGGTCCTAAAGGGGTTCTCGAAAGAGACTTCTCACACGCTAGAGGTGTGATCATAGAGTACTCAGAACCCACTAGAGAGATCATCGTCTATAAACACTTCCCGAACGCAAGAGAAGTAGCGCTTGTTGGAACGATAGCTGCTCATATAAAGAACATGATAACTGGTGTGACCAAAGGTTTTAGATACAAGCTAAAGGTGATCTTCGTTCACTTCCCCATAAGCGTTTCTGTTCGTGAGGGTAAGTTGATAATAAGCAACTTCTTGGGCGAGAAGACACCTAGAGTTATTGAAATACCTCCGGGAGTCAACGTAAAGGTCTCAGGTCAGGATATAATCTTAGAGGGGATAGACCTAGAGAAGCTGGGTATGGTTGCAGGGATGATTGAGAGAGCGACTAGAGTTAAAGACAAAGACAAAAGAAAGTTCATGGATGGAATATACCTCTATGCGAGAGAGGTGATAGCTTGATGGAGGGAGAGAAGTCTATAGTGAAAGAAAGTCAGAACGCTATAAAAGAGCTACGGAAGATTCAGGAAAAGATAAAAAAGAAAAACAAACCGGAGTTCATTCACTATCATCATTATAGATATTGGAAATTTGAAAGACGAGATTCTTGGAGAAAACCTAAAGGTAGAGATAACAAGGTCAGGCTTGAAATCAAAGGTTACCCACCTAAGGTTAAATCAGGCTATGGAACTCCTGAAGATATTAGAGGACTTCATCCTAGCGGTCTCGAACCAGTAGTTGTCTCCAATGTAAAAGAGCTAGAGAATTTAGACCCTTCGCGACACATCGTATACATAGCCTCAACGGTAGGACTTAGAAAGAGAGCTGAGTTACTCGAAGCTATTAAAAGCCGAGGTTTTAGGGTGGCTAATGGATGACAGACTATAGTCTTCAAAAAAGACTAGCTGCTGAGCTACTTGGTGTAGGAGAGAGCCGTATTTGGATAGATCCTAGCCCCGATAAAGCTGAAGAGATAACGCAGGCTCTGACTCGCGAGGACGTGGCTAAGCTCATAGAGAAGGGACTCATCAAGGTGAGACCGAAGAAAGGAAACTCAAGAAGCAGATGGTTGAAAAGAAGAGAGCAGAGACAGAAAGGAAGGAGAAGAGGTCATGGAAAAAGAAAAGGAGAAGTTGGTGCGCGCTCAGATCCTGAAGAGCTTTGGGTCAAAAAGATCAGGAAGATAAGGAGGTATCTCAGATGGTTGAGAGATCATGGAATAATAGATAGAAAGCTCTACAGAAGTCTCTATAGAAGAGCTAAAGGAGGAGCATTCAAGAGCTTCTCAGATCTAAAAATGCACCTTAAGGCTTTAGGAGTATCAGTAAGGTGATAGAAGTGGCTAGAGGTCCAACTTATAGAGTTCCTCTAAGGAGAAGAAGAGAAGGCAAGACCGATTATTATAAGAGAGTTAAGTTGATCAAATCTAAGAAGCCAAGACTTGTAGTCAGGAAAACAAACAAATATATATTGGCTCAAATAGTGGAAGCAGCGATTCCTGGAGATAAGACAATAGTAGCGGCGCACAGCATAGAACTCTCTAAGCTTTACGGCTGGCTAGGCGATCACAACAATACCTGTGCAGCCTATCTAACTGGGCTTCTAGTCGGGTATAGAGCTCTGCTTAAAGGAATAACGGAAGCCGTTTTAGACATAGGGTTACACAGACCTTCGAGAGGTTCAAGAGTTTTCGCAACTCTAAAAGGAGCTCTAGATGCTGGTTTGAAGATACCACATTCTCCAGATGTCTTACCCTCTGAGGACAGGATAGAGTGTAGACATATAGCTTCCTGGGCTCAACAGCTTTCTTCTACAAACCCAGAACTCTACAAGAGACAGTTTTCTAAGTACTTAGCGAGAGGATTGAGACCTGAAGACCTTCCTGTTCACTTAAATGAGATTTTGAGAAAGATAAAAGCCGAGTATGTAGATAAAGTTGCACAAGTAGTTGAAAAGACTGGTGCTACTGCGTAGAGGTGTTGCGAGATGGGTATGGCGGCAGAAACGCTGAGAGATTGGGTTCCAGGAACTAAGGTAGGTAGGTTAGTTAAAGAGGGTAAGATAACTAGCATAGACCAGGTTTTCAGATCAGGCTTACCTATCTTAGAACCCGAGATCGTAGACGTTCTGCTTCCCAATTTAGAACACGAGATAATCGATACATCGCTAGTTCAAAAAATGACAGATTCAGGAAGGATCTCAAAATATAGAGTCGTAGTCGTTATAGGCAATAGAGACGGTTATGTAGGCATCGGTAAAGGGAAAGCTAGACAGTTCAGAGTAGCTATAGAGAAAGCGATCAGAAACGCTAAGCTTAACATCACCCCCGTGAGAAGAGGTTGTGGAAGCTGGGAGTGTACTTGTGGAAGACCACATACAGTTCCTTACATAGTTAGAGGAAAGAGCGGAAGCGTTGAGATAGTTCTCAAGCCTGCTCCTCTAGGAACAGGTCTGGTAGCTGGAGATGTAGCTAAAGTGGTGTTCAGATTAGCTGGCTTAAGCGATGTCTGGACCCTAACGAGAGGTGAAACGAGAACCACGTATAACTTCGCTAGAGCTGCCTATGAGGCTTTAAAGAAGACGTATGATTTCGTGGCTCCTATCGATTGGCTTAGGTGACACAACGTGAGTTTATATGCAATAGTCAGAATTAGAGGCACTGTTGACGTTCCTCCAAAAGTAGAGCGAACTTTAGAACTGTTAAGACTAAGGAGAAGGTTTACAGCATCTCTTTATCACAAAAACTTACCAGGACTAGAGGATATGCTCAAAGCGATAGAGTCTTGGGCTACGTGGGGTGAAATCTCTAAAGAGACGTTGATCGACTTACTGAAGAGGAGAGGTAAAATAGTGGGAGACAAACCTCTTACAGATGAGTTCGTTAAAGAAGTCATAAAACTGCAAGGCGGTATAGAGGAGCTAGCCAACAAGCTTCTTATAGGCGAAATTTACTACCACAAGCTTGAACCTTTAGGCGTAAAGCCTTTCTTCAGATTACATCCACCAAAGAGCGGATTTGATGGAAGCATCAAGAAGGCTTACCGACAGGGAGGCGAACTCGGTTATAGAGGTTCAGCGATAAACGAGTTGCTTAAGAGAATGATATGAGGGTGATCATCGATGGTAGTTAGACGCAGAAAGAAAGTGAGGAAACTTCGTGGCAGATCGAGGACTATGGGTTGGGGTAGCGTAGGTCAACACAGAAAGTCGGGCTCTAGAGGAGGTACGGGAGCTGCAGGCTTAGGTAAACACAAATGGACTTGGACCATAAAGTATGCTCCAGATTGGTACGGTAAAAGAGGCTTTGTAAGACGCAGAATGTTGGTAGGATTCGAAAAGAGAACCATTAACGTGGGAGAAGTTCAAGACATTCTTGAGTCAATGATAGCTAGAGGTGAGGTAGCTGTAGAAAACGGGCTTTATGTGATAAACCTCAGCGATATGGGAGTTCACAAGTTGCTTGGAGAAGGCAAGATAAAGTTCCCAGTCAAGATAATCGTAGCGGAAGCTAGCGAGAGCGCTATAGAAAAGATAAAAAGCGCTGGAGGCGAGGTCGTCCTCTTAGCTCAAAACTAATGGGTTTTTATCGATTAGGATAGCTATCTCTCAGACTTGTTCTTGAATAAAGCTACTAAACGCTTATACCGTTTGGAAGAATGTGGTATTTAGGTGTGCTAGGTAGCTGAAAATCCGTAAGGACGAAGATGTATGCCAGTTGTTGAAGGACTTCTTGATAAGGTCTTAGGCGTTAGAGAACACATAGAGAAAGCTTTAGCTAAGATGAGGTCGATAAAGGTAGAAGGGCTCGAATGGATTCCTCTTGAGCTACAAGAAGCTAAAGACCTTCTCTTCGTAGCAAGCGATAGTAGCAGACAACACGAGAACTTCCGAGGGCTTTTTATATATGCAGTTCAAGGTGTAGCTGTTGCTTATAGCACAGCTGAAGGAGTTCTGAAGAGAGAAGTCGACTCAGACGCTAGAGTTATAGAGCTAGTAGGCAAGAAGGTTAGAAGGTTTGTAGAAGCTATTTTAGACAATTCCTCGAAGAGGCTAGAAGTCAAACTCGTTGAGAAGATCATAGAGAACAACGTGTCTCCAAGCTACGTTCTCTTTGATGGCTCTTATGAGAGCTTCGCTCAAGCCATCCTAGTCCCTTTTAGGCGTAGCTTTAGAGAAGAGATCTACGCTATGTGGAAAGAAAGAGTAGAGTCTTTAGCTAGGATCTTAAAGTCGTTTCAGACAGTGTTTATTTCAAAGAGCATAAAGAGAACGTACTTAAACAAGGAATGTGGAATCACAGTACGACTTGGAGATAATGAGATCGAGGTTCCAGACATTATTATAATAGGAAAGGTCATTAATGAAGCTAAAGTCAAGACCTCGGGTATACTGTGGCCAGCGAAGCCATACATAGAGCTGAGAAACGCTCCTCTTTGGCGAGGAAAAGCAGAACTAGAAGCTCTAGACAACCTCTCAGAGAAGTATACGATGTTTTACGCTCTTTTAAGTCCTTGGGGCAGAGTTTACAGAATAACGGTTCCTAAAGAGATCTCTCTGCAGGAAGCCGAGGAGATAGTTAGAGACTTATCTGTAGTTTCGGTTAATGACGGATATCCTCATCCTTTAGCGGTAGTTCATCACCTTAGCAAGCTGACCAGAAAGGACTTCAAAGACATGTTAGCTCTAGTTGCTTGGGATCTAGAGTCAGGCAGAGAGCCTCTAAACTACACAATCTCTTAGATGTAGTTAACGTTTTCTATAAAGTCTGCTTTGTAGTAGTCAGGACCTCAGCTATGGCTGAGATCACGTTGCTGAGATCATCAAGAGAGACGTCACCCATAACGCCTATCCTGATTGCTTTGTCTTTGAGTTCCTTCATTCCCTGGGCTATTAGATAGCCTCGTTTGAGCACTGCTTCAGCTATGATCTTCGAGTCTATAGGAGTCTTGAATGCAGTTATAGTAAAGCTTCTGATCTCTGCGATTTCAGGCAGGGCATGTAGACCTATCTTTTCGAGTTCTCTATAGAGGAACTCGGACCTTTCTCTGTGTTCCTCTATATGTTTTTCAAGTCCTTTAGTTAATATGAGGTCTACTGCAACTTCGAGAGCAGCTAGCACCGGAAGGGCCGGAGTAAAGGGCGTCTCTCTCACTTTTCTGTAGTAATTCACATACAAGCTCAAGTCAAGCAGAGGAGGAGCTGTGGGTCCCACTTTTTCAGCGACTTTAACTCCTTCTTCAGAGAGGAACACTAGACCGACACCTGGTGGAGCTGCTAGAGCCTTCTGGCTGCTCGTAGCTATAGCTGTCACTCCCCAAGAGTTTTCTATTGGAATTCCTGAAAATCCTGAAACAGAGTCAACTATCACTTTGACTCCAAGGTCTCTGGCTTTTCTCGCTAGCGATTCTAGATACGCATAAGCTACTCCTGTGCTGCTTTCGTTATGAACTAGCACCAGAGATTCGTAAGGTTCGTCTTCGAGTTTTTCTATTACATCGTTTAGCCTTACGACCTTTCCCATAGGAGCTTTCATAATATCGACTGTTGCTCCTCGTCTCCGAACGGACTCGAGCATCCTCTCTCCGAACTCTCCCCAAACTAGAGCTAGGACTTTCTCTCCTGGTCTGATCAGAGACCAGACGCTAGCGTCTACAGCTGTAGTTCCGCTACCAGCAAGTAGCGCTACTTCTTCTGCTCCTCGAGATAGCTTCAGTAGTTTGTCGGTGAGTCTCGATAGGAATTCTCTGAACTCTCGATCTCTATGATACTTTGGAGCTTTAAGCATAGCTTCCAAAACAGGTCTCGGAACCTCTACAGGACCTGGGGTTAGTAGCTTAGGCACGACCTAGCCACCTTTCTTTCACAAACTCTACTATGTTCTTTCCAAGTGTCACAGCTATTCTCTCTTGTGCCTCAAAGGTCTGGGAGCCTATATGTGAGGTTACCACTACTCTAGGATGAGCAACGAGCTTCTTTTGTATATCGCTTTTAGGCGGCTCTTCTTCAAGCACGTCAGTAGCGTATACAGAGAGAATCCCAGAATCTAGAGCCCAGAGCACGCTTTCAGTATCAATAACGGCACCTCTGCTTGTGTTGATCAGAATTGAACCTCTCTTAAAACACTTCTCTAAAAGGTCTCTGTTTACTAGCTTGTGTGTAGATTCAACCAAAGGCACGTGGAGAGACACTATATCAGCTTCGCTAAGCGCTTTGCATAGATCTGATGCTACCTCTACGCCTCTCTTGACCGCTTCTGCTTTTATGTCTACAACATCGAAAGCTACAACTCTAGCTCCGAAAGACTTAACGAGTTCCGCTACTCTTTTCCCTACTCTACCGAATCCCACTACTAGGAATGTCTTGCCCATTAGCTCACGACCTAAAGGTCTCTCCCACATTCCGTTCTTAGTTAAGCTTATGACGTAGTCTAGTCTGCGAAGAGCTATCAAAGTTAGCGCTATCGTTAGTTCTGCTACGCTTTCTATAGGAGCCTCTCCGGCGTTCATTACAGCTATTCCGAATTTCTTAGCGCTTTCAACGTCTATGTTGTCTAAGCCTACGCCTGCTCTTGCAATAACTTTGAGTTTCTCCGCTCCAACCTCTATTATCTCTGAGTCTACTCGAGTTCTCCCTCTGACTATTAGTATATCATATTCTTTAACGATTTTCTTCAGTTCTTCTTTGCTGATTCCCGGTCTATAATCTATCTGAAGTCCAGCCTGAGACAGGATCTGTAACAGCTTTTCGTCTACAGGCTCTGTGATCAAGACCTTCATCTTAGACCCTCCACAACCTCTTGAACTCTGGACATAAGCTTAATCACAGGAGCTCCGAGAGGGACTTTCATGAGTTCAGCTATTGGAGGACATTTAGCTCTTAGAGCTACCACTACTTTATGCTTTTCTGGAAATCCGAAATCTAAAGCGGCTTCTAAGTTGGCAATACCTTTCGAGATTATTGCATCAACTTTCAAAAGCAGTTCTGAAACGTCTCTGTTCCTCACTGCGAAAGCTGGGTAGTTGCTTCCTGTGCTTATCACTTTCACGAAGTTGATTAACGGGGTCTCGCCAAGATTTTCAGCGATCTCAGACATTAACTTTCTGACCTCCTCTACAGTGACGTCGACTTCGTAAGGTTCTTCTCTCGCTATCAGCACAACATCTTTTCCTACAGTAACTAGCTTCAAGGCTAACACGATATCTACTACTGCCTCTCCGGCGTTGTCCAAAAGCAACGCGACACTTTTGGCGTTATCTAAAAGGCTTAAAGCTTCAGGATCCAGAAAGCCAAAGCTACGCTCATCGGAATTCATCGGTTCTGAGTTTACAGTGACCCATTTCATCTCGTAGTCTATAGAGTTCGCTAAAGCGGAGAGCTGGAGCAGACTTCTCCAGTCTAGGTTTTTAAGATCTTTTACTAAGGCTAGATATCTTTCGTTAAGTTCTCTTTTCATCTTAGTCACTTCTTCTTTTACTATAGGGTACATCAACTTGAAGGATTCTGTGAAGACTTCTGTTCTCGTTGTTCTCTCTTCAAAGACTTTCATTAAAACCTCGTTTAACCCCATTTTTCTAACTCTAGAATGAGCTAAACATTCTATACACTTGCTTTTGTTCAGAAAACGGGCTCGGGCTTGTAATTCAAGTATCCCGAGTCCAACTGATCCACCTTAATCCCCTCAGCAGACAGGAGAACTATTTTAAACTTTTCGGTGGGTAAAGTTATTTACAGGAGACGATCTGGAACTTTTTGGATTATACTATCTAAGACGAAGAGGGTTAGTCTGTGAGTACGAAGATTATAGTGACAACTAGTAGGAGGCCTAGCCCGCGTTCGAGAAGTCTTGTAAAAGACTTACTTTCAGTGCTTCCACATGCTGTTAGAATAACTAGAGGACATACATCATTGGAAGAGCTAGCCAGAATGGCCTTAGCTGTTGGAGCGTCTAGGGTTGTGATCCTAGCTGAGAGAAAAGGAAATCCAGGGCTCCTGAGAGTTTATGAGCCTATAACCAATCCCCTAGCTCTCAAAGACCTATCTACATTCATAATTCGAGGGGTCAAGCTGGCTCGTGAAGCTGGCACAAGGTCTTCCATCAAACCAAAACTTCTCTACGTAGTTAGCGATGGGTCTGAGATCTCGGATCATGTTGCTGAAGAGTTTGTCAGATCTTTTTACGCAAAGATATTTTTAGGCAGAACCCCTTCTGGAGCTGTTTTGGCTCGAATAACCTCTCTTAGCGACAACCTATGTTTCGTTAGATTTTTCTATAAAGAAAACCAAATAGGTCCTGAGCTGAAGCTCTCTAAACCTCGACAGGTAGCGAAAAACCTCTCTTGAGATTTTAGAGGGCCTCTAGTCTTTAAAGGCTTTAGGCTCCTAGGGAGTGTAGGACTTGTGGGTGTAATAATATGGGCATTAGAGTAAAGATGGTCTCTGAGATCGAAAAAATAATGGGCAACATAGAGCAGGTAAGAAACATAGGAATTATAGCTCACGTAGACCATGGAAAGACGACTACAAGCGACTCGCTTTTGGCAGCAGCAGGGCTCTTATCTGAAAGACTAGCTGGAGAAGCGCTGGCTTTAGACTATCTTTCTGTTGAGAAACAAAGAGGAATCACTGTGAAAGCTGCAAACGTAAGCCTTTATCACGAGTATCAAGGCAAATCCTATGTGATCAACCTGATCGACACTCCTGGACACGTAGACTTCACCGGCAAGGTTACTCGAAGCCTAAGAGTGCTCGATGGAGCTATAGTCGTGGTCGACGCTGTAGAAGGAGTGATGACACAAACAGAAACTGTCATAAGACAGGCTCTCGAAGAAAGAGTTCGCCCACTTCTTTTCATCAATAAAGTTGATAGATTAATTAAAGAACTCAAAATGGGTCCTGAACAGATCCAAGAAAGGTTCGCTGAGATAATTAGGGAGTTCAACAATTTAATCGATAACTACGGAGAACCTGAATTCGCTAAGAAGTGGAAGGTCAATCCTGCAGAAGGTCAGGTAGCGTTCGGTAGCGCTAGAGATAAATGGGCTCTTACCGTTCCGATAGTCAGAAAGAAGAGTATATCCTTATCGGCAGTCATAGAGGCTTACTCTAAAGAAGATAAAGAGCTGATAGCTCAACTTTCTAAACAAGTGCCGCTTCATGAAGCTCTTCTAGATATGGTGGTGAAGTTCGTCCCTAATCCTAGAGATGCTCAAAAGTATAGAATTCCAAAGATATGGAAAGGGGACCTAAACTCGGAGCTAGGAAGAGCTATGATGGAGGCGGATCCCAATGGTCCTCTAGTTTTCTATGTCAACGACGTGAGAGTTGAAAAAGCAGGACTTGTGGCTACAGGAAGAGTTTTCTCAGGAACTCTCGAGCCAGGCAAAGAGGTGTATCTCGTATCTGGAAACAAGTCTGGCAGGATTCTACAGGTCAGCTTATACATGGGTCCATTTAGAGAACTCACGCATAAGGTCTCAGCAGGAAACATTGGAGCTATAATGGGAATAGAAGACATACGGTCTGGCGAGACCTTAGTTGAGGTCAAATATCATGCTTCATGTACTCCCTTTGAGCCTTTGAGATATGTGAGCGAGCCTGTCGTAACTATTGCTGTTGAGCCCGCTAAAGTCCAAGACCTTCCAAAAGTAATAGAGGCTCTTAGGAAGCTCACTATAGAAGACCCCAACTTGATCCTTAAGATAAACGAAGAAACAGGAGAGTACTTGCTATCGGGGATGGGTCCTCTTCATTTAGAAGTAGCGCTAACGTTGTTGAAAGAGAAGTTTGGAGTCGAAGTCAAAACAGCCCAACCGATCGTAGTCTATAGAGAAGCTGTCAGAGCCGCTAGTAGCGTGTTCGAGGGCAAGAGCCCCAATAAGCACAACAAGCTCTATATCAGCGTAGAGCCTCTTAACGAGGAGACAATAGAGCTAATAGCTAAAGGCGAGGTGAAAGAGAGTATGGATGCAAAAGATAGAGCTGCGATCCTCAGAGACAAAGCCGGCTGGGACTACGATGAAGCTAAAAGGATATGGGCTATTGATGAAGGTTTCAACGTGTTCGTCGACAAAACCGCTGGAGTTCAGTACTTGAGAGAAGTTAAAGACACGATCATAGCTGGGTTCAGGCTGGCTGTGAGAGAAGGTCCTCTAGCAGCTGAGCCTCTCAGAGGTCTTAAGGTCATATTACATGATGCTGTGATACACGAAGACCCGGCTCACAGAGGTCCGGGACAGCTCTATCCAGCTACGAGAAACGCTATATGGGCTGGGATCTTAACGGCTAAGCCTACGTTACTTGAACCTATTCAGAAACTAGACATAAGGCTACCCATGGACTTCATTAGCAATGTAGCTGCGGTATTGGCGCGCAAGAGGGGCAAGATTCTCAACGTCGTGACCAGTGGCAACATCGCTAGAGTTACAGCCGAGATCCCTGTAGCCGAGAGCTTCGACCTCGCTACTGAGCTGAGAGGAGCTACTGCCGGTAAGGCGTTCTGGGGCGTGGAGTTCAGCAGATGGGCTCCTGTTCCAGACTCTATGCTTGATCAGCTAGTTGCCGCTATAAGGAAGAGAAAAGGTCTACCGCCAAGTCCGCCCTCGCTTAACGACTTATTGGGTCCATAACCAAACTCATGGCATTACAATAGCCTCTATCCCTACTACTTTACTTAAATACTTAGCCGTGATTCGCGCCTCCTTGCTTCTATAACCGTCGACCACAACTAGCTGTGGTTTAGCCTCACTCACATACTCCAGTATTTCGCTAAAAGAAGCGTGGTCGCTAAGCCCTACTCTTACGTATTTCTCTCCGACCTTTACCACAGGAGCTCTGAGTTCCCAACCAGTTACCGCTACTTGAGCACAACATTTCAGTTCGTTTGAAACTGTAGAGTTTATGTGTTTGAACAAAACAACAGGGTCTCCACAACAAACGTTTTCTTCAAGCATCTTTAAGGGATCTACACTCGTATTGTAGAAGCGCTCAGCAATTCTAGCTATTTTATACGTGGTTTCATCAGCTAAGAAGAGGTCTTTCATTCCTCTCAACCTGAGTTCGACCATTACTTCTTGAAGCTTTCCGTTATACCCTCTTACTACAACACACCCTTCTTTAAGCATTTTAGAAATTACGTCAATGAGAGCTCCTATAGCGTCCCACTCCTTCCATTTCCTCTCTAGGTGAGGAGATCCGTAGGTTGCATCTATCACTAAGACGTCTAGACCCTTCATAGGAGGAGTGTTAGGCATCTTGAAGTCTCCTGTATATCCGACTCTGTAGTTTCTCCCCTCAACCAAGACCTGAGCGCTTCCCACTATGTGGCGAGAAGGAAGAAGCGTAACGCTCTCTTCTCTGAACTCAAAAGACTCTCCGTAGTTGAGTTGTACAGCTCTACTTTTAGGTACACTATATCCGAGCACTTCTAACAACTCGAAAGTATAGGGAGTCGCTACTATGAAGGGAGTCTCTTTCAGACTTATTTCGAAGCCGCCTAGATGGTCTTTGTGAGCATGCGTTACCACTCTTACGGGTCTTGAGCTGTGTCCGTCAACACTGAAAGCCTCTCCTAAATGTATTGCACCGCTTTTCGTGACAGAGACTTTGAGCTTCAGCAAGCTTTCTCCCTTCGGGTCTCTTCTTATCTACCGTTAAAATCAAGATCTATATGGTCTGTGCGAGAGTGAAACGATCCTGTTCTTCTTTAACTAAGTTAAATGTTTGTAGAGAAGATCGAAGCTCTATTCTTGATATCGATAAAGAAATGACGAGCTGACAGATGTAATTACGAACTCTTCCTCCTAGCTCTCTCAATAGCTTTTCTGATCTTTTCTTTGGCTTCTTCAGCGTTCTTCCACGACTTAACCTTAACCCATTTCCCAGGCTCTAACTCTTTATAGTGTTCGAAAAAGTGTTTTATCTTTTCTTTAAGAGCGTCTGGGATGTCGGTTACATCGTTCCACTTAGCGTAGTATGGATCGAGTTTAGCCTTGGGCACCGCTATCACTTTAGCGTCTGGGCCCTCCTCGTCTTCCATCTCTAAGACTCCTATAGGTTTAGCCTCTATAACGGCTCCTGGCGCTACAGGCTCTCTGCTGATTACAAGCACGTCTACAGGGTCTCCGTCTTCCTCTAAAGTTCCAGGAATGAAGCCGTAGTTGAAAGGATAGACCATGCTGGTGTAGAGAAATCTATCTACTTTGATCACACAAAGATCTTTATCCAGTTCGTACTTAACACTGCTGTTCATCGGAATCTCGATAACGACGTTGACGATGTCTGGAGCGCTCTTACCTGAGTCTAGCCTCTCCAGACAGGCCAAAGAAGAACACCGAATGCTTCGTTCCTCCCTAAGACTTATAAAGGTTGAACGTAAAGAAAATTAAAACACAGGACGACCTATAGGGGAGGAGGATGACTATGTCTAAGCCTCTATACGTAAGGTTCAACATGCCATCAGACCTAGCGGAAAAAGTTTATGAAGCAGTAGCTAAGGCTAGAAAGACTGGCAAGATAAAGAAAGGAGTCAACGAAACCACAAAAGCTGTTGAGAGAGGTCTAGCGAAGCTAGTTGTCATAGCTGAAGACGTAGACCCACCGGAGATAGTGATGCACTTACCTTATCTATGTGACGAAAAGAAGATACCGTACGCATATGTGCCCAGCAAGAAGAGATTAGGAGAAGCGGCTGGCATAGAGGTTCAAGCTTCAAGTGTTGCCATATTAGAGCCCGGAGAAGGCGAAGCTCTGCTTAAAGAAATAATCGAAAAAGTTGAAGAGCTAAAAGCTAAAGCAGGACTTTAAGTCAACACCAAGTCGAAATCCTATAGTTCTTTTCATCCTCTATCTCATCGGTTTTTGGTTCAATTACGTCTCTGAATCGCTTCTCTACTTTTAAGGATAGGAGATGAGTCTCTAGAATAGATTTAAGCTTTACCTATGTTTTGGGTTGAAAGTAAGGGGATTACTCACGGTGAGTGGAGAGCTTCGATCGTTTACACATATAGTAAGAATAGCTGGCACAGACATAAACGGAAATATGAAATTACCTTGGGCGTTAGCTGAGATCAAGGGGATAGGCTACAGTACAGCTATGGCTGTAATAAAGATGTTGAATCTCAACCCCCATATGCTTGTAGGCTTTTTAACTGAAGACGAGGTCAAAAGGATTGAGAGCGTTTTATACGATATAACTAGTCTAGGGCTCCCTAGCTGGATGTATAACCGAAGAAGAGATTATGAGACAAACAAAGACCGACACCTTATAGGTTCAGACCTTTTGCTCTACGCTAGAAAAGACATAGAGAGAGAAATCCGTATAGGCAGTTGGAGAGGAATAAGACATAAACTAGGATACAAAGTCAGAGGACAGCGTACAAGAACAACCGGTAGAACAGGTCTCACTGTTGGTGTAACCAAAAAGAAGAAGTGAGGGATAGGCTATGGGAGATCCGAAGAAGTCTAGAAAGAAGTGGATGGGACCTAAGCATCCGTGGATCAAAGAGAGGCTTCTCAAAGAGATGGAACTGATGGGTAGATATGGGCTAAGAAACAAGAGAGAGCTTTGGATTGCAGAGACTCTAGCCAGAAGGTATAGACATAGAGCTCGTGCGCTCCTAGCTCTACCCGAAGAGCTAAGAGAGATAGAGTTCAAAAGACTCGTAGCTAAGCTAGCTAAGCTAGGAGTCTTAAGCGAGAACGCTACGTTAGACGACGTTCTAAGTCTTACCGGTGAACACTTCCTTCAGAGAAGGCTTCAGACGATAGTTTACTCTAAGAGGATGGCTAAAACCATTCACGAAGCTCGTCAGCTGATAGTTCACGGTCACATAGCTATAAGAGGCAGGAGAGTGACTTCTCCAGGATACCTGGTCTCTGTAGAGGAAGAACCTTTGGTAGATTACGCTCCTGACAGTCCTTATCGAAACAGACTTGAGATCAGGGCTGAGGCGGAGTAGGTGACAGTCTGTGTCTTTAGGTTCTAGAGAAATAAAGTGGGGGATAGCGCATATATATAGTAGTTTTAACAATACACACATTCATTTGACAGACCTCACAGGAGCAGAGACTATAGCTCGAGCTAGCGGGGGCATGGTAGTTAAAGCCGATAGAGAGAAGCCTTCGCCTTATGCAGCTATGCTTGCAGCTAATAGAGTGGCTCAACAGGCTTTCGAGAAAGGAGTTGTAGCTCTTCACATAAAGGTCAGAGCTCCTGGAGGCTATGGTCCTAAGACTCCAGGACCTGGAGCTCAAGCAGCTATAAGGACCTTAGCACGTGCAGGCTTTATAGTAGGTAGAATAGAAGACGTGACGCCTATACCTCACGACTCAATTAGAAAGCCTGGAGGTAGAAGAGGTAGGAGGGTCTGATATCTCTTGTCTGTTCCATCTGTCTCTATATTCTATCTAGATGAACGTAGCATAAAAGTCATAGCCAAAGGCTTTGGAGTTGCTTATCTAAACGCTTTGAGAAGGCTTGCGCTTTCCGACGTACCTACCATGGCTGTAGACGTTGTGTACTTCTACGAGAATTCTACAGATGTCTATGATGAAATGATAGCTCATAGGCTAGGCTTAACGGTGCTTAAATCTGAAGAGGCTCTAAATAAGTATAAATCTCCCGAAGAGTGTAGAAACATAGAACCTCCTCATGAAAAATGTTTCGTCGAGATATACTTAGACTACAACGTTAAAAAAGAAGCAGAGATAGGGTCGTACATTAGGGCTTCCGATTTGAAAATCTCAGATCCTGATGTGACTCCTGTCTATCCTGATACTCCCATAACTTATGTTGCTCCTGGACAAAGACTTCACCTAGTAGCCTACGCTAGATTAGGTAGAGGAAGAGAGCACGCTAAGTGGAGTCCTGCGAGTATCTCTGTGCTTAGATTCACTCCTGTTGTAGTATTTGATCTTGAAAAAGCTAGCGAAAGATGTCTCGAGTGTCTAAGAAGTTGTGATGAAAAGTTTTTCGAAGAGTTCATCAAAATGAAAAAAGGGTCTTTAGAGTTACATCACATATCTAACACGAGCGGACTTAGGTATTGTGCAGAGAGCGAGTGTTCAGGAGCTTTTAAAATTAAATACGATAGAGAGGTTCTAGAGTTGATCGTGGAAAGCACCGGAGCTCTGAGCCCTCATAGGATAGTTTATGAAGCTACTAGAGCGTTGGAAAGCAGAGCATTAGCTTTAATAGAGGAACTCAAGAAGATAGGGGTGAGAGCTTGAAGCCCACAGGTCCCACAAACATAATCATCAGGAGACTGATCAGAACTTTGAAGAAAATAGCGAGAAAACATAAAGCTAAAGCTTGGTTAAGAGTAGCTGAAGAACTAGAGAAGCCCAAGAGAAGAAGAGTTGCAGTCAATTTGAGCAAGATTAACAGATACGCCAACGATGGTGATTTCATCATAGTTCCAGGCAAAGTGCTAGGAATAGGCTCTATAGAAGGGAAGAAGCTGACGATAGCAGCTTTGAGTGCTTCGCTTAAGGCTTTATCTAAACTCAAGAGTGCAGGTTGTCAGTTCTTCACTTTAGAAGAGGCTATTAGAGTTAATCCTGAAGCTAGAAACGTTAAGCTGATAGTGTAAGGGGAGGATCACGATGAAAGAGGTCAAAGGAGAGATATACATTGACGGCACTAACATGATTTTAGGCAGACTTGCGAGCTTAGTTGCTAAGAGACTTCTAGAAGGAAACAAGGTCTATGTCGTAAACGTAGATAAGATAGTGGTCAGCGGAAAGAAGACTATGGTTATAGACTCCTACAAAAGAACAGTGCTTGGAGTTAGATCTCATTACTCACACAAATGGAGACCCAAGAGACCGAGAAGCCCCACGACTTTGTTTAAAAAGACGGTATGGGGTATGTTACCTAAAAACATGAGAGGAATAAGAGCCCTCAAGAGGCTCAAAGCTTACATAGGCGTTCCTGAAGAGCTGAAGAACAAGAACTTCATGCGCTTCTCGGAGGCGGATTCATCAAGACTATCTATGCCTCCGAAGGTCACTTTAGCTCTCATCGCTAAAGCTCTTGGATGGAGGGGTGGACTTGAGTGAGTCAAGTCTTTGAAGTTTTAAACAATAAGATAGTAGTAGCTAGCGGAAAGAGGAAAACAGCCACGGCTACAGCAGTGATAAAACGTGGAACTGGCAGAGTCTTTATCAACGGAGTTCCTCTAGAGGTAATACCTATAGAGATGGCTCGTATGAAGATCGCAGAGCCTATTCTTTTAGTGGGTGGGCTTAGAGATCTAGTCGACATCTACGTTAACGTAAAGGGAGGAGGTTTTATGGGACAAGCTGAAGCAGCTAGAATGGCTATAGCCAGAGGTCTTATAGAATTCTTCAAATGCGAAAGCGATAGTGACGTATGTAAAGACCTAAATGAGGTCAACAAAAAGCTCAAGAGGCTTTATGAAGAATACGATAGACATATGTTGAGCGGTGACCCTAGAAGAACGGAGACAGAGAAACCTATGAGATATAGTGCTAGGAGGAGAAAGCAAAGGTCTTATAGGTGATGCTCATGCTTCCTCCAGTTAGATGTTTCACATGCGGAGCTCCCATAGGACACCTTTGGGAAGAGTTCTCTAAGAGAGTTTCAGAAGGCAAAGACCCTAAGAAAGCGCTAGAAGAATTGGGAGTGAAGAGATATTGTTGTAGAAGGACGCTCTTCACCTCAGTAGTGTACATAGAAGACATAGCTAAATATAATGTATATTCAAGATTAAGAGATCGAGTAATAAAAGAGCACTTTACGGCTCCTGTGAGAGGCGAGATGTAATGACGGAACTCTTAGTGCCTGCGGAACAATATAAGAAAGCAGGAGTTATAATAGGAACTCAGATCTGCACTAAGTTTATGAGAAGATTTACCTATAAAGTCCTACCTGAAGGTTTTTACTTACTCGACATAGCTAAGGTTGACGAAAGGCTAAGGATCGCAGCTCGCTTTTTAGCTCGCTTTGAGCCTTCCAAGATAGTCGTTGTTTCAACTAGGATCTATGCCCAGAAGCCGGCTGAAATGATGTGTAAGTACGTAGGTTGTAAGGCTATAACGGGAAGAATAGTGCCAGGAACGTTCACTAATCCAAAGCTAAGCTATTATGTAGAGCCAGAGGTCGTTCTGGTAAGTGACCCGAGAACTGACAAACAGGCGCTTATAGAAGCCTCGAAAGCGAGAATTCCAGTGGTGGCGTTTCTCGATACTGACAACAAGATCGAAATGGTCGACCTAGTGATCCCAGCTAACAACAGAGGAAGGAAGAGCTTAGCTCTCCTTTATTGGATACTGACTAGAGAGATATTAAGGAACAGAGGAGTGCTAGGAGTCCATCAGAACTTAGATGTCAGCTATGAGGACTTCATGGCAGCAAAGATAGAGGCTACAGCTTAAATCGATCTTCTCTCTCTTCTAAAAACTCTCCAATTATCTAATAAGATGTTGACTATCGCTACGCTGAGAAACGTTGGAAGTCTTAATCCGATCTCGAGTTTCTTATCACAAGAACTCAAAGGTTCTCCGTAGATTACGGTAATTGGCTCTCCTAGTTCTATTAAAGCTGTCAGAGGAACTCCTCCGCTTTCGCTTAAACAGACCACAGGTCCTAGCTCTTTAGGAACACTTTCAGAGACTTGAACTCCTAGAGGCTTTCCTTTTAGAGCAGCATTAATCCATCCTTCAAGACTTTCCTCATCTGGTCTCAAATGTCTTACAGAACTCCCTTTCACTATAATCCATCTTTTCTCATCGAAACGAGCTGCCGCTAGAACGTCAGCTCTAAGCCCATGGGAGACAAGAAGAGAAGACGCGAAAAAATCTGGCTATCTCTAGGACGTTTTTAGGGCTTGTGTATATATGGAGTCTGGTCGGAGACTGGGTCAAGAGATGTTCCCTAGTCCAAGTCTTCTCAAAAGGCTCTTGTCCTTCTTTAGTCTTAACATTAGCTTCTTTATTGTTTTATAGTATGAAAGTAACTCTTTCACATCTTCAACGCTGGTCCCGCTACCTATAGCTATTCTTCTAATCCTACTTTTATCTATAATCTCTGGGTTCTCTAGCTCTTCATATGTCATACTATCCATTATGGCTATCCACTTTTTGATCTTCTCGTCTCCAAGCTTAAGCGTGTCTTTCGAGACGTTCAAAAAAAGCCCTGCTCCAGGCAGATATTGAAGGATTTTAGAGAGAGAGCCTATGTTCTTCGTTGCTCTTAGCTGTCTGTAGATAGCTCTGAGAGTTATTTTTCCTTTAGTCACGTCTTCTGCTGTCTCTTCGAGAAGTCTGAACTCCTCAACAGCTTTGAGTCTCTCTAAAAGTCCTTCTAAGTCTCCGAGCCCTAGAATTCGAGCAACGAACTTCTTCGGTCTGAAAACCTCGAGTTCTTCAATTTTCTCTCCTGTACCGATGAACTTTATCTGAGCTCCTGTAGCTGCTACAGCAGAGAGAGCTCCACCTCCTCTTGCTGTTCCGTCTAGCTTAGTGATCGCTATAGACCCTATGGGCGTGAAGGAATGAAACCTTCTGGCTAGGTCAAAAGCCTTTTGACCCATAGCGGCATCTATTATCAGCATAATCTCATCAGGCTTCACCTCTTCAGCTATTCGCTTCATTTCTTCCAGAAGCTTCTCTTCATCTCCATAGCCATGTCTTCCTGCAGTATCTACGATTATCACTTGAGCTCCTCTGGAGATGAGTTCTTTGACTCCTCTCTTAGCTATTTCAGCCGGATCGCCAGAGCGCTCTCCGTAAAAGAAAGCGCCTGCTCTTTCAGCTAGAGTCTTTAATTGCTCTAGAGCTCCTGGTCTGTAGGTATCGGTTGACACCACTCCAACTTTATATCCTCTTCTCGAATAGAAGAATGCAAGCTTTCCAACGGTCGTGGTCTTACCTGAACCCTGAACGCCGACGAGCATTACGATCCACGGTAGCTTTGGAGGCTCTACTTCAGGCTCGGAGTCCCCTCCGAAAAGCCTAGATAGTTCTTCATAAACTATTTTGATGAACCATTCTCTTCGACTGACTATCGAGGGAGGAGGCTCTTTAAGTGCTCGTTCTCGGATTCTCTGGCTTAGCTCGAGAACGAGTTTGACGTTGACGTCTGACTTCAGAAGCTCTCTTTGAAGGTCTTTCACGAACTCTTCAACAGCTTTCTCATAGGTGGCGCTACTGAGAAACCGCGATAAGGCTGTCTTGATCCCTTCTAGCAATTTAACTCCCAGATCTCGAAATTCATCTAAACTATAATTTCTAGCGGCGATGTAGCTTTCGAGCGTGAGCTTTTTAAAACGAAGCGTCTTAGGTCTACTGGAACTCTACCTGAAGTTAGCTCTACGAAAAATATTTAATCTGTGGATTTATAGAAGTCTTCGACTAGAATAGGTGGATCATCTATGCAGTTGTCTGAAAAAAATTCTAAGACAGCTCAGATCTCGCAAGGAGGATCTTCAGCAACTAACAGAGCCTCAACAAGGTCTAGGTCGGAAACGAGCATCTCCCAAGTCCTATCGGTTAGCACTGTCTCTTGGGTTGGAGCTCTCACGGAATGGTTGGACTTTTACGCCTATGCAGTACTAGCGGGACCTATCATAGGACCTAAGTTCTTCCCTAAGGTAGACCCTATAGCTCAGTTGCTAGGAGCCTATGGAGCTCTTGCGATCGGGTTTCTCAGCAGACCTCTTGGAGCTCTCCTCTTCGGAAAGATAGGAGACCAATACGGAAGGAGAGCGGCTTTCGTCTTAGCTCTCATGACTTTGTTCTTATCAACAGTAGCTATGGGGCTATTACCTACATATGAAACTATAGGAGTTTTAGCGCCTATTCTCTTAATCGCTCTCAGATTCTTACAAGGACTCGGACTCGGCGGTGGCTTCGGGTCAGCTCTTGTATATTTAGGCGAATTCGTGCCTGAACACAGGAGAGGCTTCTTTACAGGCTTTCTCTTTACGACAGCTCCTGCAGGCATGGGTTTAGCGATGGGCTTATACACCTTTGCTAAGTGGCTAGCTGGAGATGCTTTTGCGGAGTGGGGTTGGAGACTGGTCTTCTTCTTAGCTGCTTTCACAGACGTCATAATAGCTGCGATAGTACTTACAGTCTATAAAGAGACTCCTATCTTTGCAGCTCTAAAAGCAGTCAGAAGAGTGACATCTGCTCCTATAAGAGAGGTATTCTCACGACAATACTTACCTTTAATAGTGCTAGCGTGGATTGGCGTTGTGGGAGCTCATGGTCCTATCTGGTACACCAACATGCTATTCGCTAGAGACTATGTACTCATATTGTCTAGAGAGCTAGAAGTTAAGCTTGCGTTCGATGTATCTCTATATCTGATGGTAGCTACAATTCTGTGTCTCTGGATGTATCCACTCTTCGGGTATATATCGGACAAGGTCGGGAGAAAGCCGATTTTGCTTCTCGGAATATACGTTAATGCTCTCTGGTTCATTATCGCTCTCAAGCTTCTTGAGAGAAGCGTTATTGAAAGCAACTCCACTCTAGCGTTTTTGACTATGTACTCTTTAGCGCTGATGAACGGTATAGGCTATAGCGGGGCTATGTCTGCTTGGCTTTTAGAGATATTTCCGGCTAGAATTAGGATAAGCAGTGTTGCACTGTCTTACAATCTAGGCTATGGGGTAACTGGAGGACTCACTCCTCTCATCATAACTTCAATTTACCGTTACATCGGCGACCTTTATATCGCAACTCTGATATACGCTAGCTTGGTTCCATCTCTTATGGCTCTGCTGTTCCTCTTCAAAGGTCCAGAGACCCTAGGAGTTAGGATCTGGGCTGAACTTTCCAGCGAGAAGTTCGCTAAGAAGCCTCTCATAGTACCTTCCGATATGCCGATAAGAGCTGTCGCTAAGCTCATGGCTGACAGCAAGAGCAGAGTGGCAGTACTGGTCTCTAGCAAGATGGCAGGAATAGTTTATACAAGGTCTATAGTTAGAGCGTTAGCGAAAGGAGTAAAGCCTGAAGAGCCTATTTTGAACGCATCTACCAGAGTCGAATGTCTTGACAGAGACGCCAGAGTCGTCGATGCGTTTGTGATCATGCAAGATTACGGAGTCCCAGCGGTTCCGGTTTGTGATAAGGATGGAAGCGTTGTAGGCGTTATTGAAGAAAGGGAGTTGTTAAACGAAGCTCTGATGCTAAAAAGCGCGTTGAACAAGAAGATATCGCTCAATATTAAGGCTATAGATGCAGCTCCTAGAGAACCGATATATCTGAATTCAGGTGCAAAGCTGAAAGACTTGGTCAACATCATAGCTAGAGAGAACGTAGGTTTAGTGCCTATAGTAGACGAGGAGAAGAGAGTACTCGGTGTTATTTCTGAAAGCGACGTAGTTAGACTCCTCGCTACTAATTTGGACCTCGAGACTCCTGTCGATTCCGTAATGAGGAGAGATGTGATAGGGGTCTCAAGAACAGCGACTGTAAGAGACGCAGCAGAGCAGATGCTTAAACACAATATAAGACATGTAGTAATACTAGGAGAAGACAAGAAGCTACTTGGCGTGCTTTCTGTCAAAGACGTTCTGAGAGCGGTAGCTTAAGATATCACTTATCTGAATCTTTATTGCATAGCTATTTTTATGCTCAGTCTATGTTTTATGAGCTGCTCCTACGAGGTCCTCTATTCTTTTAAATCCTAGTTCTGACGTCCATTTCCTTAACCCTTCTAAGATCTCGAAAACCGTTGTAGGCCTCAAGACTAGAGCTGTTCCTACTTGAACGGCTCGAGCTCCGACAATTATGAACTCTGCTGCATCGATCCAGTTCGAGACTCCTCCTGAGCCTATTATGTCAACTCCGTACTCTTTATAGACGTCGTAGACCACTCTTACAGCTATAGGGTGAATAGGAGGACCTGAGAGCCCCCCATAAATGTTAGATAAGACAGGTTTGAGCGCGTAGACGTCTACGACCATAGCTTTTATAGTGTTGATCAAGACTAGACCGCGAGCTCCAGCGTCAATGGCTTTACCTGCAGCTTCAACTACTCTATCGGTGAGTCCGAGTTTAGCCAAGACAGGGATCTTCAGCGTCGATACCACGTCTTTTACAACCTCGTATACGGTGTTGGGATCCGCTCCGATCTCTATACCGTAACCTTTAGTGTGAGGACAGCTAAGGTTGAGTTCTACGGCAGCAGCTCCCCGTTTCTCAGCTTCCTCGGCTACTGTCACGAAGTCCTCTATCTTCTTTCCTCCTGCGCTTACAATTAAAGGGACCTCTAGACTTCTGGCTTTCTCTGCTAGACTTCTCAAAGCCTGTGTTCCAGGATTAGCTAAGCCGATAGCGTTAAGCAGACCCCCGTTTCTGAGTTCTACGACTATTGGAGGAGGGTTTCCTTCTCGAGGCTCAGGAGTTATGGTTTTAGTGACTACAGCAGATACTCCGTAGCTAACTAAGAGTTCTATATGCTCTGGCTCTGAGCCTAAGATGCCGCTAGCGTTCATCACAGGATGTTTAAGAGCGAGTCCAGCTACTTTGACTTCAAGCATGAGCTCTCACCAAGAAATCTCTGACCTCACTACAAGGAGCTATGGCTCCATGAACGCAAAGCAAAAGAGGACGTGGTCTTAGAGTACACGATCCACAGACCCCTATACCGCATTTAGTCATTGCCTCAAGAGATACTAAGACGTTAGGACTTAAAGTTTCACAGACCTTGGCTAGCATAGAGTTCGGACCTACAGCTATCACTTTCTCCCAGCTTCTTTCTTTGTATAACTTTATGGCTAGGTCTACAGCAGTACCACAAAAGCCTTCGCTACAGTCTTCAGTAGCTATTTTGACATCTTTTACTGAAGAAAAGGGTGCAAGACTTGAAATATCGAAAAGCTCAGAACCCTTTCTAACTCCCCAAACCAGGCTTACGCTTGCTCCCACTTTCTCAGCAACTCTAGCTAGATATGGGAAAGGCGCTATGCCTATGCCTCCAGCTATGAAGAGAACTCTTTCACCTGGTTTCAGAGAAAGCCCTTTTCCATAAAATCCTCTTACTCCAATAAACTTAGGGCCTTTACTCAAAGCCTTAGTTCCTTCTCCTCTTACTCTGAAGATTATAGACAACCTCTTTAATTCGTAGTCCGCTACAGACATAGGCATCTCATCAGTTTGTGGGACCCACAACATGATGAACTGCATAGGCTCTGGCTCGCGCTCTACGTCTCCTAAAAGCTCAGCTTTAAGCATATAGTAGCCTGACGAGAGCTCTCTCAGCTCAATCACTTTAGCGCTCCAGTACACTGACCGTCCCCGCTTAGTCTCTTGTTGTAAGACTTCCAGTATAAGAATCTCTAAGCTTAATCGGTGAAGTATTCTAGGCTTCGTTTTTTTGTTGTCTTATCTGGGAGTCAAGATGGTTTCTCAAGAAGAAGTCTTGAAATGGCTAGCTTCTGACGGCTTTTCGGTGAGAATCGAGAACGTTCCCTCGCTTGCGCTAGTAGACTGGGTGCTCTTAGTAGAGGTGCCTAGCGTACCGAGAATCAATGTAGCTGTTCAGAAGCCTAAGACAAGAGATGACATGATGGTTGTTGGGATCGGAGTTGCCTTAGGACCTGACCATAAAGAGGCGTTCGATAAACTCCCTAGAACTGAAAGAGTGGCCATAGCGTCTCAAATTTTACATGATTTGCTCATGTTCTGTAGAGACTGTAGCGTGATTTTGCAACCTTCGTTAGACGAACTACAGTTCATAAACGTATCTAAAATTCTTTATACAAAAAACGTTTCGAGAGAACTCGTCTCAACAGCTGTAAGAGAGATGGCAAACGCCTTTGCTCTCATAGTCTCTATCCTCAACAGAGAACTCTCAGTTAGAGGGATAGAGTTGAAATCAAAGAAGAGAGAAGATACCATGGTGATGTAACTTGGAACTCAAGGTGAAAACTCCTCTAGTGCTAGCTGAGGGAACATGTTTTATCGTCTCTGCGTATCTTGATGTAGAGAGGATCTTTCCTATACCTTCTCAAGCCCTGAAGGCAGCTATACTTGCTTTTGCATTAGGAGACTTCAGTCACATAAAGAGTTTATCTCGGCTAGACGTCGCTCTAACTTACGCTATGGTCTACGGCGGTCTAGTCCTCTCTTACGTCTGTGAACCTATTGCACCGATATCTAGACTTTACGTAGACTCGGCTATAAGACTTGAAGAGTTCAGAGAATCTTCGTATGCCAAGAGGACAAGCGATAATGTGATCTTGAAAGCTTGGGCTCATTTAGTTGGAGGAGAGGAAGCGGTGGGATTGAAAATGCTCGAAGGGCTCAGCGTCTATCCTAAACGCCTAGCTTGGAGATATCCTGGTTCCGTGAGGTTCTCTCCTTCCCCTATCAATATCACTGCTACGAGCAAAGACCTCGAGCTCTTGAGGCTTGACCCTAGCTATCTCGATGAGATTGTTAGGCCATGGAGCTAGAGTGTACTTTTTTAACCACTCATCATCTAAAGGTGTGTTCTTCAAGACCTCCACTATTTTGTTGATCAGAGACACAGGAACCCTGTTTTCTCTTACGGCTTCACAATCTAGATCAAGATAGATGACTCTCTCATTTGTCTTAAAATCATAATACATAATCACAGGCCACACTCTACAATCCATAGGTCTATCCTTATAGATTCTACAAAAACCGTTCTTGTCTAAGAACGGACAGGTTCCACTTGGGCTACCTAGAGTCTTCACAATGCCTAAGGGGGTTTGAACTTCATCAGAAAAGCTTTCAAAGAGCTCCTCTTCTTCTGGAAGCAGGACAGAGTAAAACCTTCGACAGCAGTTGTTATTACAATTTCTACAAACTTCTGAGAAGTTCACGAAATCGAAACGGTCTGCGAGTCTTCTAGATTTCACTTTCTTCACGCTCTCTAACGAGTTACTAAGCCGACTGAGCTATTGGAATAAAGTATACGCCACAGAGTTTACGTTATTGAAGAACCGATATGATTTCGTAATCGCTCAATGACTTACTTTCTTGGATGGTTTCAGAGGTTCTCGCTAACAGGGGCTAGAGTATTAAGTTTCGGAGAGAGAAGGAAAGCCGAAGAGACAGAAAGAGAGTCAGTCTTTTTTAAAGGCTCATAGAGGCCGATAGGATTGGTTGAGACCAAAGAGCTAATAGTGATAACCCATGAGGACTTCGAACTCCATATGCCTCCAGACCAGAACCCCGAGCGTCCAGAAAGAATTCGTAGAGCTTTAGAAGCAGTCAGAGAGCTTTCAAACTTCTTGCCTAGAGGTAGGAAAATAAAGTTCGTGAGGAGCCCAAAGTCTTCGATCTCTTTTTTCAGTGTGGTTCACTCGAAGAGATATCTGAAAGATCTCGATCGCGTATTGAGTTCGAAGGAGACGATTTACATAGACCCCGACACCTATGTCTCTCCCAATACCAAAACGGCTCTCGAGAGGCTCGCAGGAGCATCAAATAAAGCAATAGTCTATGCGCTTTCCGGTAGAAACTCTTTAATAATCGCTAGACCTCCTAGTCACCATGCTGGAATTGATGGAAAAGCTAAAGGTGCTTTTTCTCAAGGCTTTTGCTTAGTGAACGCCACTGCAGCTATAGCTAACGTATTAGCTAGTCATGGGAGAGTCGTGGTGCTAGATTTTGATGCACATCACGGTAATGGGACTGCTGAAATATTTTATGAGAGAGGAGACGTGCTCCATATAGACCTACATCTCGATCCTCGGACAACCTTTCCATATTCCGGCTTTCCGAACGAGATAGGGATAGGAGAAGGAGAGGGCACGAAGATAAACATAGTGCTTCCTACACTCGTTGGAGACGACGTGGCTCTCGATTCGCTTAAGCTCGTAGAGCTGGGCTTAAAATCTTGGGTTCCAGACTATACAGTGATCTCTGCTGGATTTGACTGTTATAGAGGAGACTATGAAGAAGTACTCTCAAACGTTGGGACTAGGTTCTTTTATCTGCTCGGTAGGCTGGTAGCTAAACATACAAACAAAGCTACAGTAGCGGTGCTCGAAGGAGGCTATGGAGTGGGACTAGAGAGAGGACTACAGGCATTTATAGCTGGGTTGTTGAGTTCAAAAGAATACCCTTGGGACCCTCTTGTAAGAAGCTCGAGAAGAGCCATACGCGAATACCTTTTGTCGAAGCTAGAACTCTTACTTAACATATATGACAAAGGAAAGCTTGACATCTCTTATAGAGATAAAAGAGTCTTGACAGCTATAAGAAAGGCTATCTTAGAAGGAGCGGATAAGACTCGAGTCTTGAAGTTAGCCAAGAAGCTCACTTTATAAAATCGTTCATCTATAACAGATGATGGGATGACCGAACGACGGTCGACCGATACGTGAGGAGCGTTCACCTAAGGGACCCTCTTAAATTATAGTCTTCTGTCGATAGCTATCTAGGACACCCATTAATAGGGGTTCGCTTATAGCTTAGAAGATGGTGGAAGAGATGAGCTTAGTTTGGCTAACTTACGCTACAATAGAGAAGCTAGAGGAGAGAAAGGAGGAAGACTTCGAAGACGAAGGACAGTTAGAGTTTTACCTGACTTCTCACTACGCTTTAGGTTGCTGACACCTGTCTGTTTGTCAGTTACACAAAAGCTTCAGGTCTTCTAAAACGATGTAGTGACGTTTGAGTCTAAGTCTAAGTAGAGGATTTCCCTTATTTATGAGTCAAGATAGCTACGTAGTTGTTCTCGTTTATTGAGTCTATGATAACGAACGCAAACCTCACGAGTTGTAGTCTATCTCCTACTTTATACTCTCTAAGAGCTGGCTCTGCATAGCCTCTATGGGCTATGAGGTCTAGCTCAGATGGTTCTAGAACCGTTAGATTGACTTTATCTTTATACGGTACCCACTGAATTATTTGAAGTTTTCTAGACTTTGCATAGCTTAGGTCTTTAGAGATGTAGACAGCTCTCTCCCCTTCTACTTTTATGTTAACTCCTCCCATCAATCTGAACTCTTGAAGGTCCTTATCTTTTCCATCTATTAATATCTTTTCGCCATTGCATATACTCAAAGTTTTCTTTCGAGTAGCGTCTTCAGGATGATAGGGGATCTCTGCAGTGAAACAAGGACCTTCGTAAACCAGTTCGTATGGATCGCTTACAAACATTATTCTATCGACTTTTTTATCTACAAGCTTTCTGTTTATAGCGGCCAAGTTGTCCCAGCTTATCTTAGCATCTACTTCTCTTACTCCAACGGTTAGGATTAACTCTCTTATAGCCTCAGGGGTTATCCCACGTCTTCTAAGAGAGGCTATAGTGCCGAACCTCGGGTCGTCATAGCCTAGGAACTTGTTTTTCTCTTTGAGCAGTAACTCCCTTATCTTGCTCTTACTTAATATGAAGCCCTCTAGCTTAAGCCTTCCTACATGAATAAAGTAAGGAGGGTTCCAATTCATAGCGTTGTAAACGAAGAGTTGTTTCTCTGTGTTTACTTCATGCTCTTTACCTCTTATCACATGAGTTATTCCCATTAAGCTATCGTCTACAGCTACAGCGAAGTTGTAAGTAGGCCATACTCTAAACTTTGCACCGGTAAGAGGGTGAGGATATTTCTCTGTGTCTATAATCCTCAACGCGATCCAATCTTTGACGCTCGGATTAGGATGAAGGGGGTCGGTTTTGATTCTAACTACAGCCTCTCCCTCATCATACGCTCCTTCGAGCATTTTGTCGAACTGTTCTAGCTGCCACTCGACCTCTCTATCTCTATCGAGACAGTAGAGTCCAACTTTCAGTAGCTCTTTGCTTTTCTCTTTACAAGTGTCTACGTAAGCATGACCTCTTCTCAACAACTCTTTAGCTACTTCATAATATACGGTCAACCTGAGGCTTTGAACGTACTCTTCATGCCATACAACTCCAAGCCATTTGAGGTCTTCTTTTATAGTGTCATACGCTTCTTTCATAGGAGTCTTAGTTCTGGGATCTGTATCCTCAAATCTGAGGATCAGCTTGCCTTTATACATCTTGGCATATTCATCGCTTAATATAGCGGGTCTAGCGTTTCCCAAGTGTATGTGGAAGTCGGGATTTGGAGCAAATCTGAGCCTCACTTTGGATTCTACAGCACCTGGCAGAGGGGGGAGATGCTTCTTTTCTTGAGCTTTCTCCTTCGCTTCTAGAAGCTCTGGATACTCTTCTTTAAGGATTCGCTCTATTTCAGAAACGCTAAGACTTGAGACCTCTTTCATAACGTTTTTAGCTAGCTCTATCAAGACTTTCGCTTGTGGCTTCAGATGTGGGTGGTCTGAGAAGATCATCGACATAACGCTTTCAATTCTTGCTTTGCCTTCGTGTTTGTACATATCTTTAAGTACATATCCTTTAACGAGCTTCTCTAAAGACATGAACTCCACAAGGTTGCACCCATTTCGGTTTTTGATTACTTCTCTCTTAGGATAGCGTAGTCCGCTAGCTCCTCTAAGCTTTTTCGAGCCTCTTCGTCAGCGATGTTAGTAAGACCCGCTAAGATCTCTTTGGCTCTCTCAACGTAGACCTTAGCTAACCTTTCTGCTTCAACGTCAGCTCCTGCCTTTTTTATGAGCTCTGCTGCTGTCTTCAACTCGCTTTCTGAAGCCTCATATCCTTTTGACAAAACGTCTAGAAGAAGCTTTCTCTCGCTGGGCTCTAGCACGGATAGAGCGTGAAGAACTAAGAACGTCTTCTTGGCTCTTTTAAGGTCGCTGTATACAGGCTTTCCTGTTTTTGAGGGGTCGCCGAACACTCCTAAGTAGTCATCTCTTATTTGAAAAGCTACTCCTACGAGAGCTCCGTATTGTCCCATGAGTTCTACTACATCTCTCGAAACCCTAGCGGCTAGAGCTCCGAACTTTCCTGAAGCTTCCATCATTGCTCCTGTTTTGTGATAGACCATCATTAAGTAGTCAGTTACGCTAACGTTCCAAGTTTTCTCGAAAAGCATATCATAGGCTTGACCTCTCGAGACCTTGATTCCTGTTTCTGTCAAGATCTCCATGGCTTCATGAGCTTCGGCTTTAGTAAGCCCGTGCTTGTAACCGTTCACTATGAACCTATAAGCGTAAGCGTGAAGCAGATCGCCGGCTAGGATGGCCCATTCAATGCCCCAAAGCTTGTGAACTGTAGGCACTCCTCTTCTATATTCGTCTCTGTCGATCACATCGTCATGAATTAAAGTAAACGTGTGAGCTACCTCTACAGCAGCAGCTAGAGGCATCGCTCTGCTCTCTGCTTCTACTCCTCCCAACATTCTGGCAGTGAGCAAAGTGATCGCAGGTCTCAGCCTCTTTCCTCCAGCTCTGATCAGATGTAGTGAGGCTCGGTAGAGCTCTTCAGGTAGCCCAGAGATGTTGTCTAAAAGAAAGTGATCTAAGATCTTACTGTACTTTTGTAACGCTACTTCTATCTGCTTCACGCTCTTCGCCCTCAAACCTTAAGAAGTGGTAAGAGTCTCCCTCTTCTTAAATACTCCTCTACATTAATGTTCCTGAACTCCAGCTCTTCTCTGAGCCTTCCGGAAAGCGTTAGAGGAGCTCTCCATAAATCCTTAACGTTTCTGCTCCCTGTAAGAAAAACAAGAATCCTCAGCTCTTCTAAGAATTCTCTCATCTTCTCTCTAAGCCCCTCATAACCTCCTTCAAAAAGAGCTTTTAGAAGCGGTCTAGCTATAGCTACAGCGTTTGCTCCTAAAGCTATAGACTTAGCTATATCGAGAGAGCTCCTGATGCCACCGCTTCCGATCACGTAAGCTTTAGGAGCAGCTACTCTAGTCTCAACTATAGCTACAGCTGTAGGATTGCCCCACTCGTCAGCTATTTCCATATCACCTTTGCCTCTTCTGTAGTGTTCTACTTTGATCCAGCTAGTGCCGCCTCGTCCTTGTACATCGAAGCATTTAAAGCCGAGTCTGTAGAGTTCTCCAACAGTCTCTTTCCTTAGTCCGCTCCCAGTTTCTTTAATTATTAAAGGAACTTCTATACGGTCAGCTATCTCAACAAGCTTCTCGAGAAGTCTTCTGTAGGCAGGCTCTCCTTCAGGTTGAAACGCTTCTTGAGCGGGATTTAGATGAATAGCTAGAGCGTCAGCTTTGATCATATCTATTGCTCTTCTAAGCTCTTTAAGCCCATAGCCTTTGACTAGTTGAGCTCCTCCGATGTTGGCTATTATGAAAGCATTAGGAGCAGCTTCTCTGGCTATCCTAAACGTGCTTTCTAGAGAAGGGTCTTCTATAGCGGCTCTCTGACTACCTACGCCTACAGCTATACCGAACTCTTCAGCTACTCTCGCTAACGCTTCGTTTATCCACGCTACATCAGGATGTCCTCCAGTCATTCCAGCTATTATTATAGGAGCTTTGATCTTCTTGTCAGCATTACATACGTCTACAGTCAAGTCTACGTCTTCAAGGTCTAGCTCGGGTAGCGGATTGTGGATCAATCTCACATACTCTAACAAAGAAGACCCTTTAGACTCTACGTCTTTATCGACAGACAGTTTCACGTGTTCTAGCTTCCTAGAGGAAGTGTTTCCCATCATTTTCCTCTAACCCTAGTTCCTACGTTGAGTCCTTCAAGAGCTGCGCTTAGGTATTTTAGACCTACTATTCTGATATTCTCAACTGCTCTAGAGGCTTTCAGAGCCTTTTCCACTTTTTTGATCATTCCTCCAGTTACGTCTGGAGCTTGAAGTGGAAGAGTCTCTACTTGATCTAAACTCTCTACTAACTCCAAGACTTTGCCCTCGCGCGATAAAACTCCTGAGGTAGAGGTCACGAATATCAAGCAGTCAGCTTTTACAGCTAAAGCCGCTTCTACAGCTATATCGTCACCGCTGATTACTCGAAATCCATCTTCAGCTGAAGGTATAACGTCGCCGAAAAGTACAGGTACTAGTCCTAAAGAGAGGTCTCTGATCACGAGGTCCATATTGCACGAGCTGGAGTTCCCATCTCTACACAAACTATGAGGAGGATGTAATACAGCAGGAACGTTTTCGTTTACTAACTTAGAAAGCACAGATGTCGCTAGTTTTAACATTGATAGTTGCACGACGCTAGAGTCTGTAGCTTCTAATCTGTTCTTAGAGTTCAAGATCTTAGAGACGGCATTATGTCCAAAGCTTCCACCTCCTAAGACTAGAACGAGCTTTCTCCCTTTCTCCACATATTTCTTCAAAGCTTCAACACAAACTGTAAGGTTCTCAAAGTCTATAGTTTCCGGCACGTTTTTCTTAGTGATAACGCTACCTCCTAACTTGACTACAGCTACTTTACACATCATTTTACACCTCAACACATAGCAACTCAAACAGTCCAGGGAGAGCAGGACTCCAGAAGCAATTTTTCTGAGGTTTGTCTAAATCCCATACTGCTATAGCTATAGCATCAAGTATAGGTTTATGTTTAAACAAGGTCTCAAAGAGCTCTAATCCATCTTTTATATCTGTAGCGATCTGAAGCACGACGATTCCCGCTAGGTGGACTAAGGAGCTGTAGATATCCAAACTCAGGCTTTCTTTCGAGATCCTAGCGGATTGTCTATATGCTCTTTCGTTGATCTCAACTTTAGACGTAAGTCTTGTTGCTTTAAACTCGTAGACCTCGTCGAGGTCTCTATAGGCTATCACGTTACCAGAAGTAGCGGAATACCTCAGAGCGCTGATCGCAGTTCTTAGGCTCTCATCGACATCTAGAGGATCAGCTAGACTGAGAATCTCAACGATTTCTCTAGATGACGGAGTCTCGCCATGTGCTTCGGCTAAGGCGTAATAGAGGACGGATGAGAGAGAAGCGTAGAGCCCTCCCAAAGGGACTCTATCTGTAGAACTCAAGACCTCTGCTTGAGAACACAGGTTGAACCCTAAGTTCTCTAGAAGGTTGGTCCACAGAGATCCTATGTGTTCTTCTAGAGCTGGAACCCCCTTTACTTTAACTAAAGGTTCTCGACATTCATTGATTTCAATATTAACTATAGCATCGCTAACGGGAGCGGCTATATAGGGGTTCTTGCTTTCAGGAACGGGAATTCCAGCTAGTATCGCTGGAACCTTGGTTAAGTACTTAGCTCTATACATAAGTTTGTGACCTCAAGACAGAGGGACTACGGCACTAGCGTAGCCGACTACGAAATCCCTTTCTCCTGTGACGTCTCCCGACGTAGCGTGAGCTAGAAGCTTAGGCTTCACTCCCAACCTCTTAGCTATATACGCTAACGTTGACAACGATATAGGACCACATGCTGATATATTATATTTCTCTATCACGTTAAAAACTCCTTCCGGATCAGGCTTGAGGAACTCTTCTAAGACTATCTTATCCTTCTCTACAGAGATCTCGTGTGGTTCGTAGTGATTTAAGTCAGAGGTGGCTATCAGTACGACGTCTACGTTCAGCTCTTCTCTGATTTTCATTATGGCATCACCTAATCTGTGGGCTATCTCAAAGGTTTGAACCAGAACGGTTACAGGAACTATCTTGAACTCCTCTTTACAAACATACTGAAGAAAGGGAAGCTGAACTTCGAGAGAGTGTTCTTCTATGTGAGCTCTGTAATCGAATGCAGCTACACCGCTTAAAGAGACTAGTTCTCGAGCGATCTCAGAATCAACTTCAACATCACCTAGTGGAGTTCTCCAAACGCCTTCTCCGAAAACAGCTACAGGAAGCCCCATTCCAGTATGGTTCGGTCCTAAAAGGATCACAGTTTTGGGACAACCTTCAGCGGCTAGCTTTAGGTAAGCATGAGAGGCTATAGGACCACTATACATATAGCCGGCATGTGGTACCAAGAACCCTATAGCGTTCCTACCTTTTGTCTCGTCTCTAGAGGGAAGCTGACCAGGTCCTAACTTGTGCAAAAACGAGTCGCTCAAAGCTTTCAGTAAGCTCTCTCTTCTGCTCGGATAAAACGTACCGGAGTAAGCCGGTAGCCTTACACGCAAAAGCTTGTTCACCCTTTTCTCTATCCGCCATCAAGGGTTAAATTAGCGTCTCAAAAAACTCTCTAAAGAACAAGGCCTTCTCGTTCTTTCCACATTCTTTCAAGCTCTTTCCTATAAACGTCTATAGCTGGAGTATCGGTAGGGTCTAATCCTAACATCTGTGCAGCCAAGACTGAAGAGTAACCAGCCAGTAAGGTCTTTTCGAGAACTCCTCCAAGACTTCTATCTACTTCTACTCGTAACACTCTTCCGACCTTTTCGAAAATTGATGAGGCTATCCTCAAAGCTTCTCTACTGAACTCTTTCCAACCCTCTAAGACTATGAAAGATACTGAAGCTTTAAAGAAAAACCACGAGTTGATATCGTTATGAGCCGATTCAGGATAGACCTCAAGTTTTGCTACCCTTTTAGAGTTTTCAGCGATCTCAGACTTCCATCTTTCAGCAATTGCTGAGACGTCTCTAGTAGAAGCCACTACCGTTATCTGACTCTCCGCAATAGCTCTAGCGTACTCTAGAGCGCTTTCTATGTTGAGTTCTTTGAGTCTTCTAGAGGTCAAGTTTACGTCTTGCTCACTGATAGGCAGAAGGTCGAGAGATGTAAGCGCTCCTAACGCTCCTCCGAGCATTGCAGGTAGAGCAGCTCTAGGTTTTAGTCCTGTTCTCACAGGTATCCAAGGAAACCTTCGCTTAAGCGCTATCTCCTTCAAAACCCCTCCGCTTGAAAGAACAACTGTCGGAAATCCTTCTCTTAACGCTTCAAACAGACAGGAGATGGTCTCAACAGTGTTACCTGAATAGCTAATGGCAAAGACTAGAGGAGGTTCGACTATTCGTCTTTTCAGATTAATAGAGAAGTCCTTGACTACTTCTATCGAAACCTCAGAGCCGTAGAGTTCAGCTATCAGTCGGACCAGATCTCCGACAGCTCCGCTTCCTCCAACTCCACATATGAGAACCATCTTAGTGACTTTTTTCATATCGATCTGTACCTCTAAACCTCTTGTAAAGCCTTCTCGTAGGAGCTCTGGCCAAGAGCGATATTGTTCGAGTAGGCTCAAGCTATCACCTTCTTATGAAATTCAACAACTCACTGAATAGCGTTTCTCTGTATCTTTGTCTCAAGAGCCATCTTTCGTTATACAGAGTCTTATGGACCTCTTCATCATCTGAGAACACATAGACTTGAACGATAGGTGTTGATGCAGCTCTAGAGACAGCTCTTAAATAATGAGTCAACTCAAGGCTTTTGAGAGCCTCAGAGTTCACGATCTTCCTCACAGAGCTGTAAGCTTTTACATGATTTTCGTTGAGCCCGACCTCTCGAACTACTCTGTATACGCTATCTTCAGCTATTTTTTCTAAGTCAAGGTTGGCTAAATATTCGCTTATGTCAAGCGATGATAACGCTCCACCTATCAGAAACTCTTCTGTTCTTTTGATTAGAGACACTGGAAGAAGACGTCGTTCGTGAAGAAGAGACCTCGCCCATCTTCTCAACACTTTGCTTCCGCGAGTAGCCGCTAGTTTGATTAAGTACATGACCTCGTTATCGTCCATATAGACAAAACCTTCAGCTATTAGCTCAGCTAGTTTAGAAGGAGTCATTAAAGTAGTTGGGTCTCCTATCTTTTCATAGATTTGTGGACTGAGGTTTTCCCACTCTTCAAATATGAGCTCAAGCGTTCTCGAGACGGCTAGCTGTATAGCTAAAAGCTTGTGGTGAAAGTAGACACTTCTATACATCTTAAACCTAGCGTCAAACATGTCTTCTATAGATTGAACAGCCTTAGGAGTTATGATTACATCAGGCTCTCCGTTCTTTACGGTAACGTCTAGTCCCTCTATGAGTCTATCTAGATCTATATATCCATAAACTACTCCAGTATACAGCGCATCTCTAACTAGGTAGTCAACTCTATCAACGTCGTAGATCTCGTTTGAAAGTAGCTTAGAGATCAATTGAAGAGCTTCTTTCTTCAATCCTAGGCTTTCCCATATTTGTTCTGGTCTGGAAAGTCCGAAAGGCTTGATAGCGTTAAGAGCTGCAATGAGTTTGATCGAGGTTTCTTCGCTTTCTTCTTTAACTACTTCAGCTAACTTCTTAACGAAATATGTAGTGTAAGCTTCATGTATTTTCGTGTTGAGACTTAAGCTTTCAGCTTCTCGAGCTATAGCTTCAACAACTTTACAGGCTTTCGGAAGTCTTTCACCACTCCAACAGTCTTTCATTATGTGGACAAGAGCCTCTTCGCTGGCGTGACTGAAGGCCAGATGACCTGAATCATGAAGAAGAGCAGCTAGTCTCGAGACCTCTAAAAACTTCTGGAGAACTCGAGGGGTGCAGTTTAGCGTTAGAGCTTCACACAACACGCTGTCCTCTTCAGCTTTTGAGATTATCCTAGATACGATCCTGTGCATCAGATATGTGGCTCCTAAAGAGTGCTCTAGTCTTGAGTGTGTAGCTGTAGGAAAGACTAGATATGCTAGACCCAGTTGTTTAATTTCGTGTAGTCTTCTCAAAAAAGGGGTTTGGAGAAGCACATATTCTTCGCTGGTTATCTTTATCGCTCCATGAACGCTGTCTTCGATCACTGCTCTAAAGCTAAGTTGACGGTCGGAACTCTCTATTTCCTTCCCCTATGACTGTTAGACCTCTAGACGGTAATTAGAGTTTCTTCTTCTGTTGTCACAGAATAGCGCAAGCACAGACTTCACAGAAGCCAACGTAGTCTTTTACTCTGTTTAAATTTTTGGGGCTTACTAGGACTGGGGAGGCTTATGGACAAGCTGAGACTCGTTTTAGTAGGCGTAGAGGGGTCTGTTAACCTAGGCTTTATAGCGAGACTCGCTAAGAATTTCGCAGTAGAAGAACTCTATCTGGTTAACCCTCAAGCCAGTATCGAGGAGGCTGAGAGATATGCCGCTAAGGCAGTCGATAGATTACGTTCAGTTAAAGTAGTTGAGAGTCTGTCCGAGGCTCTCAAGGACGTTTCGCTCTCTATATGTACATCAGCAATATCTTCTTCTGAGGACACTCTGAGAACTTCTATCACGGTATGGGAGGCAGCAGAACTCGCAGCAGCCTCTGAAGGTACTGTGGCTTTAATTATGGGTAGAGAGAGCACAGGGCTCTGGAGAGAAGAAATAGAATTGTGTTCTACTCTAGCAACGATACCGGCTAGTCCCGAATATCCTGAACTCAATCTCAGTAACGCTACTGCCATATTCTTATACGAGTTTTTTAAAAGACGAGGAAGACCTCATACTGAAGTCAGATCCGTCACCCCTAAGACAGCTAGGCTGATAAAAGAGTACGTAAGGTTGCTAGCGAAAACCCTCATAGCTGACGAGAGGAAGGCTGAATCTATAGCTCGAGGTGTTGCAAAGATAGTTCTTAAGCCAAGCGTCTACGAGTCAGAGGCTAGGTCTCTTCTCACGTTACTTTCAAGGGCCTGCAGAAAGATCGCTAAAGAGTGTAGAGTAGAGGTTGACAACGAGATTGATTAAGAGAGCGTCTGTATTGGTGACCTGTGACCCGGGTCTCGAGCGCATAGCCATGTTGGAAATAGTTGAGGAAATACCTGAGGCGTCAGAGCTAAGAAGTCCTCTTCGTGGAAGAGTTACAGCCGAAATACCCGTAGAGAAAATTGAAAAACTGTTCAAGCTTAAATCCATTCATTCAGTTGCGTTACTCCTTTCACAAAAAAAGGTCGCTAAGAGTCTTTCGGGACTAGATGAAATCAGAGAGGCTGTCTGCGAGTCGAAACCTTGGGAGTTTCTCCTTCCCAACTATACCTTCGCTGTAGAAGCTCGAAGGATTGGAGAAGGACATAGCTATACATCTATAGATGTAGCTAGAGCTGTAGGAGCAGCGTTCCAGAAGTGCGTAGCTGAAGTCAAGAGTTTTGTTCCAGAAGTGCGTCTGAACAGTCCTCATGTAGTTCTTTACGCTGAGATAAACGATGACGTTTTTAGCTTTGGTATAGAACTCACGCCAGAGAGGTCTCTACATGCGAGAAGGTATAGAGTCTACGATCATCCAGCATCATTAAAGCCGACTATAGCATACGGTATGTTGAGACTATCGAAAGCTAGAGACGGAGAGCACATCGTGGATCCCATGTGTGGAGGTGGCACAATAGCTATAGAAGCGGCGTTGCTTTTTGAGTCCTCTCCTGTGACCTGTATCGATATAAACAGAGAGTATTTGAGAGGTGCAATGATGAACGCTTTAATGGCTAGAGTGTACAAAAGGATAAACTTCATTAGAGGAGACGTAACGCAACTTTCGTCTATCTTAGGCTCAGAAGTCGTAGACAGGCTAGTGACGAACCCTCCTTACGGTTTGAGGATGGGTGACGTTCGGAGGTCTAAGGAGCTTTTAGAAAAATTCATACCAGAGGCATGGAAGACCTTAAGGTCGGGAGGCACTCTTACGCTAGTAACGCCTTACGGACAGTACGTTAAAAAGATTGCTTTTGAGACCGGTTTTACTCTTTTAGAAGAACTGGAAGTCTATCACGGAGATTTAAGGATTTTCTTAGAGGTCTTTGAGAAAGGTCTTGAGGTTTAGTCGATAACGACTCTCAAAACAGAGACTCAGTCAATATAAGGCTTAAAACTCGCCCTCCACAAAGGGCGTGAGGGTTTAGGTATGTCTGTGGAGTTGATCAAGCCCGAGTGGAAGAAGTTCGTCTATCGAGGTAAGACTCTCGACGAAATACTAACTATGCCGTTTGAGGACTTCATTAAGCTTCTTCCTTCTCGTCAGAGAAGAAGTCTACTTAGGCTAGCTCGTGGGCTTGATCCAAGAAGGAAGAGATTTTTAGAGAAAATAAAAGACATAAGGAAAGCTATCTTAGAAGGCAGAGTCAACAAAGACGTCGTTATAAAGACTCATATAAGAGATATGCCTATAGTCCCAGAGATGGTGGGACTTACTTTCGGCGTTTACAACGGTAAAGAATATGTCCAGGTGAAAGTAACGCCAGAGATGATCGGACATTACCTAGGAGAGTTCGCTCTGACGACTAAGATAGTAAAGCATGGAGAGCCTGGACTAAAAGCTACGAGAAGCAGTCTCCACGTCGAGGCTAAAGGGTAAGGTGAACTTTTATGCCGCGCTGGAGCTATTCTGTTCAGCTAGCCGATGAAAGCAAAATAGCTAAGGCCATGATATGGGACGTACCTGTCCATCCTAAAGTGATGAGAGAAGTGTGTAGAGTTCTCAAAGGTATGAAGCTTAGTGAGGCTAAAAAGTATCTAGAGAAAGTAATAGAACTCAAAGAGCCCATACCTTTTAGAAGGAGTTATGGAAAGCAAGCTCATAGAAGAGGGTTAGCCGATAAGTGGGGATGGCCTATAGGCAGATATCCCGTTAAGGCAGCTAAGTATTTGCTTAAGCTTCTTAATAACGTAGAGAACAACGCTGAGGTCAAGGGATTGGATCTCGAGAAATTGAGGATAATCCACATAGCGTCGCACAAAGGAATGACCTTAAAGAGGTGGATGCCTAGAGCTTTTGGAAGAGCTACGCCTAAGTTTAGGATGCGCAGTCATGTTGAGATAGTGGTAGCTGAAGAATAAAGGTGAAATGATATGGGCGGCTTCTCTCCTAAGCTGAAGAAATTCTTCTTGGAGCAGTCTCTGATGAAAGTCAAGTTAGAAGAGTATTTGGCTCAAGCTTTCTATGAGGCCGGCTATGCGGGAGTCAACATAACGAAGACGGCTTTAGGAACACGAGTTCACATATATGCAGAAAGACCTGCGTTAATAATCGGTAAGAAAGGACAAACTATTAGAGAGCTTCAAAAAGCTCTTTCAACAGTGCTAGGCTTAGAGAACCCTCAAGTCACAGTAAGCGCTCCCGAAAACCCTGAACTCAACGCTAGAGTGCAAGCTTTTAGATTCGTCAGGCTTCTGGAAAGAGGTTTTCACTTCAGGAGGATAGCTTTCGTCATGACGAGAAGGATCATGTCTAGTGGAGCTCTAGGAGTAGAGATAACGGTAAGCGGTAAGCTAACGACAGAAAGAGCTAGATTCGAGAAGTTCAAAGAAGGAAAGGTTTACAAAGCTGGTCATATAGTGGACGTGTTAGTCGACAGAGCAGTAGCTTACGCTAGACTTCCTAAAGGTATACTTGGCGTTGAGGTGATAATAACTAAACCGGGTTCACCTCCTGATTACGTGAGAGTGAAGGAGCAACAGGAAGTGCAAGAAGAGCTCGAGAAAATCAGAAGCTACATGGTTGAGAAAGGGATCACACCGATGACCGTAGAAGCTCCAGTCTACGCTTCTAGAACAGAGATAGAGGAAGAGGCTGAAGCAGAAGCAAGTATAGAGAGCATAGAGGAGGGTAGGTGATGCCCAAGTACAAGGTCAAGCCTAAAGATCTGAGAAGCATGTCTCCTGAGAAAAGGAAAGAACTCTTAGAGCAGTTCAGGAAGGAGCTAATCACGATCAGATACAAGGCTAAAGTAGGAGCGCTTAAGGAGACGGCGAAGATCAGAGAGCTAAGAAGAAATATAGCGAGAATTCTCACGATACTTAAAGAAGAAGAAATAAAAGCTCGTTCGACAAGGTGAGCTATATGAAAATAGCTCCAGAGAACATCTTATGCCATGAGCTGATAGGCCTGCAGGCCAAGGTCTTAAGACATCCTGACCCTAGCTTAGAAGGGCTTGAAGGTAGCATCTATTGGGAGACGAGGAGAACGATAGTTTTGAGCTTAGGAGCGAAGCGCATAACTGTTCTTAAGCCTGGACTGTTTCTTGAAATCAAGTTGCCTAGCGGTGAGAAAGTGATGGTCAAAGGGGACGATATACTTGAGAGTCCATACGATAGAGCTAAAAGAATAGTGAGAGGTGAGAGATGCAGTGCCAGCATTTAAAGTAGTAAAGAATCTCAAGATCCCAGGAGTCGCTCCACCTGAAAGTGTTTGTCAAGATGAGAACTGCCCTTGGCATGGAACTCTTAGAATCAGAGGGACGATACTTAGAGGAACAATAGAAAAAGTCAAAGCAGAGAAAATGGCAGTAGTGGTTCACAAATATCTTTACTACAACCCCAAGTACAAAAGATATGAAAAAAGGCGGAAGAAGATACATGCTCACAAGCCCGACTGCATAAAAGTGAATCCTGGTGACATGGTGATTATTGGAGAGTGCAGACCGATAGCTAAGACTGTAAGGTTCTCTATAGTAGGAGTAGTCAAGAAGACGGGTGAGAACAGTGGCTAAAGCGAAAAAGTACGTTATGACTTCCTCTATGACTAGAGTGAACACAGGACTGCTAGTCGGCAGTAGGCTTGTGGTAGCTGACAACACCGGAGCAAAGGAGATAGCTATAATCAACGTACCTTTGATAAAGACAAGACTAAGAAGACTTCCTGATGCTGGAGTTGGAGACCTCATTGTGGCTTCAGTGAAGAAAGGCACTCCACAACTCAGAAAACAAGTAGTCTACGCAGTGATAGTTAGACAGAGGAGACCTTACAGGAGACCTGAAGGCTATTGGGTCTCTTTCGAGGATAATGCAGCTGTTCTAGTGAACCCCGACGGAAGCCCACGAGGCACTGAAATAAGAGGTCCTATAGCTAGAGAAGTAGCTGAAAGATGGCCAAGAATAGCTAAGCTTGCTACTTTGATAGTATGAGGTGATAGATGTGGCGTTAACGCTTAGCTCTCAGCCTAGGAAGCAGAGAAAAGCCATAATCGAAGCTCCACTTCACATAAGACACAAACTTCTCTCAGCTCCTCTGAGTAAGGAGCTGAGAGAAAAGTACGGCATAAGGAACATTCCTGTACGAGTAAACGATAAGGTGATGATAATGAGAGGTAAGTTTAGAGGACATATCGGTAAGGTCGTAGATGTGGACCTAAAAAGGGTTAGAATCTACGTAGAAGGAGCTGTAATCAAGAGATCTGACGGAACTCCAAGGTTTGTTCCGATACATCCTAGTAAAGTCATGATAGTAGAACTCGATTTAAGCGACAAGAGAAGACTAGAAGTTATAGAACGAAGAGCTAAGAACAAAAAAAGACCAGAGGAGTCTGCACCAGCTCAAGATAAATCAGCTGAACAGCTAAAAGAAGGAGGTGGACAGTAGTGGCTAAGCTTGGAGGAAGTAGACACCTTAAAGCATTAGCAGCGCCTCACTGGTGGCCAGTCAGGAGAAAGGAGTTCAAATGGACGGTCAAGCCATCTCCTGGACCTCATCCTATAGAGAGAAGCCTCCCTCTGCTTATCGTAGTGAGAGATCTGCTAGGCTATGCTAAAACTTCAAGAGAAGCTAGAATGCTCATAGCTGAAGGACACTTTAAAGTAGATGGAGTGATTAGAAAAGACTATAAGTTTCCAATAGGTCCCATGGACGTAATAGAGATACCTAAGACTTCTGAAGCTTATAGAGTTCTCCCTGCTCCTACCAAGTTTTTGACATTACATCCTATAAGCAAAGACGAGGCCAAATTGAAGATCGTTAGGATAGAAGGGAAGACAGTCGTTAAAGGAGGTCATATTCAGCTTCACCTTCATGACGGCAGGAATATATTAGTGAGAGTGAGCGACCCCAAGAACCCTGTAGAAGACATCTATGAAACTAGAGCAAGCCTCTTTATAACTGTTCCAGAACAAGAGGTGAAAGCTTACGTTCCCTTAAGAGAAGGAGTCGTAGCGATAGTTATAGGAGGCAGACTTGTTGGAAGAGTAGGAGTGATTAAGAACATTCAGTGGAGTTCGTGGAAGAGATCTAGAAGTATAGTGACTCTAGAGGACGTCAAGAACAACGTCTTCCAGACTACCTTAGAGTACATAATGGTAATAGGCTCCGATAAACCTCTAATAAGCTTACCTGAGGGCGTTTGGAAGTGAGCACTAAGACGGAGCTTTACAAAGGGTTACCGTTAACTGAGGAAGAGATTAAACGGATCCTAGAAGACTGGGAGAAAAAGCCGATGAGGAAGCCCAGGATAGCTAAGGTCACGCTAAACATAGGCGTAGGGCAGAGCGGTGAGAGACTTCTAAAAGCAGCCAAAGTTTTAGAGTTGTTGACCGGAGTCAAACCTGCGTTCAGAAGAGCTAAGAAGACGATCAAGACCTTTGGGATAAAAAGAGGAGAAAACATAGGCGTGATAGTTACCTTACGCAAAGAGAAAGCCATAGAGTTTCTTAAAAAAGCTTTAGAAGCAGTAGGCTACAGACTTAAGGCTTCCAGCATTGATGATCACGGTAATATATCTTTCGGTATAAAAGAACACATCCAGATTCCAGGAATCAAGTACGACCCGGAGATAGGGATTTGGGGTCTCGACGTCTGCGTGACTATAGAGAGACCTGGTATGAGAGTCTCTAGGAGAAGAAGAGCTAGGTCAAGAGTGCCTCAGAGACACAAAGTTGTTACTAAAGAAGAGACTATGGTACTTTTAAATCAACTTTTTGGAGTTACCTTCATATAGGGTGGGAGGAGATGGGCAAGTTTAAACCTCCAGCTCCGAAGACTATGGGAAGAGGAGCACAGAAATGTCAAAGATGTGGTTCAAGAGATGCAGTGATACAGAAGTACAACCTCTTCATTTGTAGACAATGTTTCAGAGAGATAGCTTATTCTTTAGGCTTCTATAAGTTTGACTGAAAGGTGATAGCTGTGGTCATGCTAGATACTCTGGCTAACGCTATGGCTACCATAAAGAACGCCGAAATACGGGGTAGAAAAGAAGCTATAATAATGCCTGCTTCCAAACTCATAGCCAATACGCTAAGGGTGATGCAGAAAGAGGGCTATATAGGCGAGTTTGAGTACATAGACGACGGTAGATTCGGGAAGTTCAAAGTGCACTTGTTGGGTAGGATAAACAACTGCGGCGTTGTGAAGCCTCGATTTTCAGTTACATATCGAGAGCTTCTCAAAATGCCAGACCATCTCAAAAGGTATTTAGCTAGCAGAGACATAGGGGTTCTCATCATATCGACAGATCACGAGGTTATGTCGCATAAAGAAGCGATAGCTAGAAAGATCGGAGGCGTTCTCTTAGCCTACGTGTATTGAGCTATAGTTATTATCTATATATTTCTAAAGTAAATAACCATCCTCAGTAACACTGTCTTTTACCTCTCTTTAACTCAGGTCGGTATAGTATTGAGTGACGAGCGACCCCCAGAGCCCGCGGGGGCCCTAGCCTCTCGCCCGGGCTCTGGGATAAGCGCTAAAAAGTAAGGATTGAGAACAGAAAGACAAGATAATCAATACAGAGTAGTAA
>JAWBBK010000003.1:0-307 GCA_038824665.1 Acidilobaceae archaeon
ATATTATGTTGAAAGCGGTAGCGCTCTCTACACGCTTTCATCGATTTTAGTAGCATCCGATATCGCGAAGTTAGAATATTGTGCAGAGGAGAAGAGTTCAAAGGAGAAGAGTTCACGACCAGAGAAGAAGTTGCAGTCTTCACCACCTTCCGAACAGAATGAACCACAGAAGAGTTTACCACCAGAGGAGAAGATTAAGAGAGTTAAAGCCGCTCTAGGAGCGTTAGTAGCGTTAATTGATGGATTATCGTTTGGAGCTAAGAGGTCTAGATATCTACCTATATATGAAACTAAGAGTTTAATAATC
>JAWBBK010000003.1:317-108020 GCA_038824665.1 Acidilobaceae archaeon
ATTGAGAAGACACTTAAGAGAGTTGAAATACTAAAAAAGTTATGTTCACAAATTAAAGAAGAGCTGTGTACAGCTAAGATGTTCATCTATAGTAACGAAGGGATCAAGATCCCTGAGGTTAAGGGAGTTGAAGTAAATACTTATGAATCATCTACTGAAGCATTATGGGAAGCAGCCCACTACGTCATAGCTCTGCTTAATAATACAGAGTCAGGAGACGTCTGAAGCGACTCCTAAGAAATAAAGATCAATGGGTATCGGAATGTCCACTCTAAGGCTTTTTTACGCTAATATAACTCTTCATTGGGGATTTGTAGTGAGAATTCCCGGTGCTACTGCAGCTCAACCAGCACTAGCTATAGCTCCGCCTACGACTGTAGTAGGCGCTTTTGCAGCATCTCTTCTAAGAGCTCTAGGGTATAGCGAAGGAAATATAAGCAAATACTTTGTGAATGGGTCTGAAAAGTCTCAAAAAGCGCCAGATACAGAAGCAGTCTTGTCCCCAGTTTTCCAGAATATTCTAGATTCGACTATAGCCGCCTCTATGGGTTTACATCCACAAAGTGAAGGACCTGGAGTAGGCGTAACAATGGAAGCCTCGCGGGTCTTAGCTGTACCTTATAAAACAGGAGGAGAAGAGCGGAGCAAATTTAAGACAAAACCTTATTCCCCAAAATTCTACGGACAGGGTATACCTGCAGCTCTCCCCGTTCAAGCTGTAGGCGTAGCTTACGCTCCCTCTACAGTAGTTGACCTTGTTTGGGTTGTAGACGTTAATAAGCTTATCGAAGGTCTTCCTAAAGAGGACGGAAGAAACATCAAGGTCAGTGATATAGATAGAATAGGTCTTAGCGTAGCCTACGGGGTTACTAGGCTAGGCTCAAAAGAGGGAATATGTTCTGTAAACGTCGCATGTTACATCGAAGACCCCCCTACAGTCAATATAAACAAACCGTTCCAAGCGCATACTTACGTTCCTGTTGATTGTGTTGAACCACAAAACGTCAGCTTAGTCTCTAAAATTAGATTATGGAATCTAAAATATGAGCCAACAGAATATTATGCTCCAAGAGGTACTACGTTAACGCTAGCTTATCCTCCAACATCTAAATATGAGATACCTCACTATATATTAAGAGAGAATTGTGTAGCGTATCGTGTAGTGCCGGATCCGAATAAATGTAGGAAAGTCCATGATTTACGTAACGTAGAGTCAATCATAGCTATTGGGCTAAGAGGTGAAGCAAGTGAGCGTAAGCATTCCTTTGTATCCTGAAACCCTGTTTGGATATTATTTACAGCTTACTGCGCTAGCGCTTGGAGGTTGGAAAGGACCAGTTACCGGTCAAATTAAGGTTAGTAGTGAAAACTACGTTAACCTAGTGAATACAGCTATAAACAATATTATACAAATTAGGTTAGGAAAACAAGTGTCACCGAATGAAGTGTGTAACTACTTAAAAGGTCCACGGGTTTATAGAAGCGACTCTGGGTTCCTTAAAAAAGCGGATCTTCCAATACCTGCACGCATAGAACCTGATAAATATTGGTGCGTTGCTACGATGAATTATGTGAACAAAGTCATAGAAAAGCAGGGACCTTTAGACAAAACTAGCTATTCTCTACAACCTCTCAGGTTGCTCAGAGCAACGATATATGGTACTACAAGAGGGGTTAAACGTAAAGAAGTTGAGGATTTAGTCAAAAACACTACGATAGACTCTCTTGGCTTAGGATTGATAGGTGGGCTAGCCTCCTATATAGGTAGCTTTAAACTTAAAAGTAAGCACAATAAACGAGGAGAAGTGTACGAGTATTTCCTCATACCGGACGGCTCCCCCGAGTCTCTCGAATACATTAGCGAAGTCCTTGAAGCATTTCATGGAACTATTTTAGGGTCTGATAGCTTAGTCGACAAGATCAAGAAGCTAGCAATTATTGAAACAAAGATGAATGAAAAGACTCATAACAAGCAGGAAACGTGTAAACGTAAAAAAGAAGAAGAGGAAGAAGTTACTAGAACAAAGGGGTTAAGTTTAGATTTAGCTACACACTTTTCTACCTTAGTTCAAGCATTAGAAACCGTCAATATGAACGTAATGTTAAGAGGTGCGATCGATAAGATGATGTTTGAGAGGTTCTTGCTCGTTAGAAACGTCGCCGGTGGTAATAGGCCTCAAATAATGTGGATTAGCCCTCTAGCTGTCTCACAGATAGTTACCGAGGTGAAAGCAAAGAATGCTGAAGAGGTCTTAATTAACTTATATAAGCTTGCACAAAAATTAGCCTCCCTTCATGTCACTTCGAACATTTCAGAGAAGAGTGATAAAAAGAAGAACAAAGCTTTAGACCCCGCCTCTAAATGCGTTAATAATATCATCTTGTATCTTTGGAGCGGACAATTAGACTTCCTAGCTGAGTGCTCTAGAGAATTAGCTGTTTTATTCGATGAAACTTTAGAAAACAAGAATATGAAGGATTTGGAATATGATGTGTACAGATTGCTTTCTAATATAACGAGACTCACTAAGCTGAGATAGTCGTGAGGGGTGAAAAATGGAGAGATGGAAGGTTTTAGCCAACAAGATCTACAATATGCTCAATATGAATTACGAGCTGGTCTTCGTCTTCGCTCCTACGAGCTACGGTAAAACAATGGCTTCACCGTATTTACTTGATCTTGCACGTAAGAACATGATGGCTAGCAGGCTTATTCACGTTGTTCCCGTTAGAACTCTCCTTAGAGAAATATATAATGAAAAGTTTAAAAGCTTCTCTGATTATCTTAATGTTAGCTACCAGTCTATGGATAGGATTCCTGGAGGGAGCAAGAGTCCATATTTTCTTTCAGACATTATTGTAACTACTTTAGATAGCTTCCTCTGGAATATATATAAAATCCCTGTAGCTGAGATATCGAAGATCTTACGCAATATATCGATGGGTCATTACTATCCTGCTCTAGCAGCGATACAGACCTCTATAGTGGTCTTCGACGAAGCTCACGTTTATATAGGTGAGCACGAAGAAGATAAAGAGAGAATAGCGATAATATCTGCACTTAACGCTATACGCGAGCTTGAAGTGCCTATCGTTCTCTCTACAGCTACTATGTCCTCAAAGCTTGTAGAAGCGATCATAAACACTTTAGGTTTGGACAGAAATAAGGTTGGAGTAGTTTATGCTTGCAATAAAGCGTGTAACAAACACGTAAGGAGATTAGAAAAGTATTTAAAGCTAAAGGTAGAGTACATAGATAACTTATCTAGCACGGTCAATTGGAACACGCGTGTAGTTGATGACAAAGATGTAAATAGTTTAGTAAATCTAGTAGGAAAGTATTGTCGCGACAAGATCGTACTCGTAGTAGCCAATACTGTTGAGAGAGCTGTAGAATTATATAGGAAGAGTAAAGAGAAATGTAAAAGAGCAACGCTAATCCACTCTAGACTAACGGAGGAAGACAAGGAGAAATCTTATAATGAAATTAGAGAGATTAAAAATGAGAGAAAAGGGTTAATAGTTGCTAGCCCGATAATAGAGGTCGGAGTCGAAGTTGACGCTGATATCCTAATAACGGATGAAGCGCCTCTAGAGAACTTGATCCAAAGAGCTGGAAGACTTTGTCGTAGTAGAAGTGGTCAATGTAATGCCGAGGTAATTATATTGAAGAACGTTGCAGGCGATTATCCCTACGATAAGAATGATGTCCAGAGAAGTGTTGGAGCAATAGAGAATATAGTGAAAAATGGAAGGTGTATAGAGTGGAGGCTCTTCAGCTCTGAAAACTGTGAACCAGTTATCCAGATACTTGACCGTATTGCTAAAGATTTTAGCGTTACTTCGAGTAGAATACTTAGAAACTATTTGGTATTTGATTCTACGCCAAAAATCTTGATAGAGGAGTTAAACCTTAAGAATTTGTATAATTTGTTTAGAGGCTTCTCTATGGTAAAAGCGGTTGTAGACATTTCGAACTGCAAAAGAAGCGATAATAGCGTTGATATCGACTGTATAAAGGATAAATTCTTCGCAACCAGCGTAGAGACGCTTAGATGGCTAGAGAGTAAGATGAAGTGTTTGGAAACGGACAACGATGTCGATAAGAATAGCGTCAAAGCGTTGGTTTTAATAGCTAAACGAAGCGCGTCTGAGAAAAACGTATTTAGCGTTAAAGAGGTAGATTCTGTTGTCCTACATAACGCTATCTTTAAGGAAGGTTATCATATACTAAAAGTGCATAGGGATATCGAGAAAGTTCTTGATGAAGGTGAGGTTGAAGTAGATTTCTTCGTTAAGATTAAGCCAGAGTGCTATAGTGAAGGTGAAGGAGCGTATGTCTAATTTGGAGTGGCCGCTAGCTTATGCTGAAGGATCTCCAGAAGACCATCAAGTCGTTAGCTTAAGCGACCATTTAAGTAATACTGCTAAGATGGCTTTCTGTTTGTTTGACAACGATCTAGAGGTCTTATCTAAGAGAGCTAGAGTCGATAAGAAAACGCTCACTAAGACGCTCGTTTTATCTGCTGGGCTACACGATATTGGGAAAGCTTCACGTTATTACCTTGAGAAATGGTTTGAAAATCGGAGGCTGACGTTTCCTTATCATGAGTTCTTATCGGCTTTGATCCTTTACGAACTGTATCAACGATATGTAGACGAATCTAAACGTGAGCGTGAACTCGCGTGTTTATTTAGAACTTCGGCTAAGATAGTGTCTAGACATCATTCATCAATGCTCAATAGACATCCATCTAATCATGCCGATATGAATTTGATAAACGGAGTTAGGGATGCTACACAAAAGATAACGAGTTCAGACGTTATGAAAGCTCTCGAGCAACTCTTATGTAATATGCAACTCTTATGTAATATATGGATTGTAAAGGATGAGCTTGATATTATTATGACGAGAGTAGAGGACGTTATATCTCAGCTTAATAAAATGGAGAATAACGATATAAAATCAATTGTTATGACGATAGCGGACCTTAGGTCTGATCCAGGAGACGTATGTGGTAACATGAACGAACTCGTAGTCGTTAGAACTATAACGGGATTCCTCATAATAGCTGATAACATAGTCGCTAGCTACGAGAGAAGAAGCACTGATGACTCGCCTATGCCTGCTTATATTGGAAGCTGGATAAGAGAATTAGAGCGAAGGCTTGAATGTTGTTCTCGTCTTTTAAGTTGTTCTGAGAATTTCTCCTCCTTTACTTTTTAATTTAATTGTGTTTAGTTATGTTAGAACTCGCTAACCTAGTTCTGTAACTAGTTATCAGCTAGAGGCTTAGCTAAGAGGATGAGCTGACGTGTGTTTTCTCTTGATAATGAACTTCGAGGCTCAACAACAGATAGCGCGTTATGTTCAAGATCATGAAGGCACGTTAAAGCTTTATGTGTATTCAGAGAGAACAGCGTAAAGTAGACCTTCTGATCGCTCATACCTTATAGCGACACTAGAGGTCTACTAGAAGTTCGCAAACGTTAAGAGTTGAACTATAGAAACAAGGCTTTTAGAAACAGAAGATCGACTGTTGAGATTTAAAGCCTTCGGTCTAACTATCGAGCTTCAGGGAGCAGCTTTGAAGTTCCCGAAGAAGATTAGAGCGTATTGCGCTAGATGTAAAACGCATACTGAGCACTCAGTCTCGATCTATAAACACGGCAAAAGGAGGACTATGTCGCAAGGACAGAGAAGATATTTGAGAAAGCTTAAAGGATATGGAGGTAAGAGAAAGCCAGAACAAAAAGACTTCGCTAAAGTAACGAAGAAGGTCACGCTAAGAATAGCTTGTAGTCAATGTGGATATAAGAGACATATACTCAACGTGAGACTCAAAAAGATAGAACTAGTAGAACCAGCTAGGTGAAGCGTATGAGTTTGCCTTCTGTAGGCATCAAGAAGAGAAAGATCTTAGTGCCTCAGCCTAGAAGCAGGTTTTTACTTGTAGTTTGTCCTCAGTGTGGAAACTCTCAAGTGATCTTTTCTCATTCTACCTTTCCTGCTCGATGTCTTCTATGTGGAACTCAGTTAGTAAAAACAGCTGGAGGGAAAGCTCAAATACTAGGCAAAATCGAGAGGATCTTAGGATAACCTTGAATCACAAAAGCTGTTGTACGATCGTGATCTCTTCTCAAACAGTTGACAGCTTTAAAACATAAAAAGACGTTAAGACTTACGCTTTATTTTTGATCTTAGCTTCAAAGAGGGAAACAATTATTGAGTGAAGAAAGAGGAGTTGTTGGAGACGTTTTAGTAATAGTTAGACTGAATGGAGTTCTTAAAGCTGTTAAGCTTGATGACATTAAGACGTACAAAGACACAGGCTACAACATAGAGGTATATGGAATCAATAAAGACTTAATCGATAGATTTTATCGTCTTAAAGACGTTGAGGAAAACGAGTGTAAAGACTTAGCTGTAGTCTATGTCAAAGGTCATCACTCTTTGTCTCTATGCGAAGATCATTTGGTTCCGGTCGCAGGACCTCGCGGTCTTGAAGAAAAGCCTGTTCGAAATTTAAAGCCAGGAGACTTCGTGTTCAGCTTCGTTAAAAACCGTCTTCAGGAAGAGTCTGAACGACTTTCACAAAGCCTATTGTTGGAAGAAAAAGATGAGATAACGTGTTCTAGAAGACCTGAAGATTTAGCGGTCTCTCTTTGGTCTTTAAGACTTAGCGGTATCCTTTCAACTCTCGCTATCAACAAGCTTTGTCTGAAATCTTATCTTACGAGAAGAGAGAGAGATAGAGTTGAGAAGCTTCCTATGTTGTTCTTCAAAGAGCTAAAGCTGTATCTCAGAGAAGCTACAAGACGTTCAGATCATTGTAGACATGTCTACTCACATCTTAAAAATAGAAGAGCTGTTTCGAAACGTATAGCTTTACATGCTTTAAGAGACCTTTTGGAACTCGTGTCTTCTAAAGAAGTTAAAAAAGAGGTTCTCGAACTATTAGAAGCTTTGATCAAACTTGCTTCAAGCAACCTCTACGTTGCTGAGGTGTCTAGAGTAGAGATGCAGAGAGTTGAGAAAAACGTAAAAACGTATTCTTTAAAAGTCGAAAAAGCAACTTATGTCTTCTTAGGATTAGCTCCTATCCTAATAACTTAAAAGTAGTTTCTTAAATCTAAGCGCGTCTTCAAACGAATAAACGTTATTGAAAAGCACGTAAGCGACTTCAGGGTTTAGCTCTTCCAATATCTTCTTTAATTGAAGCAAGTCTTCATCTGTATACTTGTATCTATAGTTCACTTCTTGACCTCCGAGACCATGGAGTCTGAAGTACGCGATCTCTCTTTGTTCTTTAAGAACTCTGCCTCTAAGAGCGTCTCCGCCTATAACTACTTCAGCATGAGTTGCAACGTTAACTAGCTCGTCTGGTTTGTTCCACCAATCTCCTCTAGGCTCCCACACGATAATCTTGCCTCTTCTCGGAACGTTTTTGAAGAACTCAAGCGCTCTGACTTTGTTGACTTCGTTGAAGCTAAACGAAGGAGGAGTTTGAACAACTATTATCTTAGAGCTGAGAGCATCAGCTACTTCAAGGGTTTTCTCCCAAGCCCAAAGGACCTCTTCAGTTAGTTTGAGAGACCCGTAGTTTTCTAGCCTTCCTGGAATCTCTTCTTTGAGTTTAGACCAAAGGTTTTTGTTGTATTCATGTGTAATCAACATCCAAGCTTTTATTGTAAACTCAAACGTGCTAGAAGCCTCTTTGCGCCATTTGCTGTAACTCTCTGTTCTAGGATCGTAGAAGGTTTGTTGTACTTCTAGCACGTCGAGATTAGAGTAGTGAGCTTTACGAGATTTCTGAAATCCGCAAGTGCCTATCTTAACCTTCATGTCTGTCTCCAAAAGCTTAGAGAAAAGGTTAGAGATTTTGAGATCGCTAGCCTTTATCTCTGAGAGGAGATAACGAGTTCAGTTCTTTTAACCGATCTTTCTTATTCTAAGCTGAACCACGCTTTCTAAAGCGTTTAGATAAGTTCTAAGGTCGTCAGGAGTTATCATAGACTTAGAGAAATCTACTATTAACGTACACTCAGCTTCTTCCCCTCTGACTATAGTCGTACATCTAGTTATCAACTGGTCTATGTTGACTTTAGCCAAAACTTCAGCTACAGAAGCGAACGCTCCTGGTTTATCTAAAAGTCGCAACTCGATCTCGTAAAGCCTTTCTGGCGATGCGCTTACAGGTGTCAACTCTATCTCTCTTTTATCGATATCTGCTACCATAACTATATGCATTCCAGGCTCGATACCTAAGGCCTCTCTTATAGACTGAGGGATCGTGAGACGACCTTTAGGGTCTACCTTGACTATCTCAGATAGCTTAGTCACTTAGTTCCACCTGTAATCTCTTAAAGATTAAGCTTTAAATATGTGTATTTTTGTGGAGAAATTGTGGGCTCTTTCAAAAACCTTCTATAGTTAAAATTTATATCCTGTTTAAATTTAAAAAGAGAGTGCTGGGTCTGAAATTGACTTATAGAAAGCTGTATAGAGTTTATTATACTACGTACTCTGACGAACTACACGAAAAGGTGAAAAAAGCGCTTGTTGAAAAGTTTAGAACAGAGATCGTAGACCACTCTTCTATAGTACATCCTGAATTCCGTTTTTTAGAAGTCTTGTTAAAAGAGCCTAACAAAAGCAGTGAGATAGCTGAAGTCGTAAACTCGATTTTAGGTTGTGAACAAGTTAAGGTCGATTGGATAGACACTGAGGTGGGCTAGTTGAGAGTCGTAGACAAGTTGTCTTCACAAAGCTACAATCAGTTTAAAGTTGAAGAGTACGTCAAGAGCTTCTGGAGAGAAAACGAGATCTACAAGAAGATCAAGAAAGCAGAGACTAATAGAACAGCTAAGTTCTACTTTCTGGACGGTCCTCCTTACGCTTCTGCAAAGTCTATTCATGTTGGAACAGGTTGGAACAAAGTAATTAAAGACATAGTTCTTAGATATCACAGAATGAAAGGCTACAGAGTTTGGGATAGACCTGGTTTCGACACACATGGTCTCCCAATAGAAGTCAAGATCGAACAAGCTCTAGGAGTCTCTACTAAAAAAGACATCGTTGAGAAAATAGGTGTAAACAGATTCGTTGAAGAGTGCAAGAAGTTTGTAGATGAAAACATGCGAGCAATGATCGAACAATTCAAAGAGATCGGGGTCTTCATGGACTGGGAGAACCCCTATGTGACTTACACTAACGACTATATAGAGTCTGGATGGTGGCTGATAAAGAAAGCTCATGAAAAAAGCCTTCTTTATAAAGACCTTAAAGTAGTTCATTGGTGTCCTAGATGTGAGACCACGCTAGCTGATTATGAGGTGTCAGAGTATAGAGACCTAGAAGACCCATCGATATACGTTAAACTACCTATAAGAGGTAAAAACAAAGAGTACTTGTTGATTTGGACTACTACTCCTTGGACTTTGCCAGCTAACGTCTTCGTAATGGTACATCCAGACCTTGATTACGTTAGAGTCAAAGTCTATAATGAGGTATTTATATTAGCTAAAAGCAGAGTTGAAGACGTGTTTAAAGAAGCCGGGATAAAGAGCTATGAGATCTTAGAGGAGTTCAAAGGTTCAGAGTTAAAAGACCTCGAGTACGATCATCCTCTTGAAGATCTAGTTCCAGCACAAACCGTTGCTAAAAAGTTCCACAAAGTCGTGATAGCTCCTGAAGCTGTCTCTGCCTATGAAGGAACAGGACTAGTTCATGGAGCTCCAGGTCATGGAACGATAGATTATGAAATAGGGCTTTCTATTGGAGCTCCTGTGTTATCTTTAGTAGACGAACGAGGCTTTATGACTCAAGAAGCCGGTAAGTACAAACAGCTTTATTTCAGAACTGAAGCTAACGAAGCGATACTGATAGACCTCAAGACTAGAGGAGTTCTTCTTCACGCTGGCAAAATAGTTCATAGATATCCTGTATGTTGGAGATGTAAAACGCCGCTGGTCTTAAGAGCTACAGAACAGTGGTATATAGCTGTCACCAAGCTTAAAGACGAGCTAATCAAAGCTGCAGACGAGACAGAGTGGGTTCCCTCTTGGGCTAAAACTAGATTCGTAAACCTGTTGAAAGAGCTGAAAGATTGGGTTATAAGCAGACAGAGGTTTTGGGGTATTCCGATACCTATATGGGTTTGTAAAAGCTGTAAACATATAGAAGTCATTGGAAGCGTTGAAGAGCTTCGCTCTTTAGGAGGAGAGCCTCCAAGAGATCTTCATAGACCATGGATTGATCAAGTGAAGCTCAGATGTCCTAAATGTGGAGGAGTTATGGAGAGAGTTCCTGACGTTCTCGACGTCTGGTTCGATAGCGGAATAGCTTTTTACGCTAGCTTAGGATATCCGATGAAAAAAGAAGTCTATGAAAGCTTTGAGCCTGTAGATTTCATAGTAGAAGGTCACGATCAGATCAGAGGTTGGTTCTTCAGCCTTCTTAGAAGCGGAGTCATAGCTTTTGGAAAAAGCCCCTACAAGAGAGTCCTTGTTCACGGTTTCGCTTTAGACGAACAAGGAAGAGAGATGCATAAGAGTTTAGGCAACTATGTGGACTTTGAGGAACTCATAGCCAGATGTCCAAGAGATGTGTTTAGATTATGGGTAGCCTCTAACACTGTTTGGGAGGACCTGAAGTTCTCTTGGAGAGGTTTAGAACAGACACAAAGAGACTTCAGCGTGTTCTGGAACACATTCGTCTTTGCGTCAACCTATATGGGTTTAGATGGCTTCGACCCTGAAGTAGTGAGCTTAAATGACGTTGCTAAACATCTAGAACCAGAAGACCTATGGCTTCTCTCAAAACTCAATAAGTTGATCAAAGAGTATCGTAAAAGCATGGAGAGTCTAGAGATCCACAACGCTGCAAAAGCGCTCAGAAGCTTCTTGATAGACGATGTGAGCAGATTCTACATAAGATTGATCAGAAGAGTATGGGAGGAATCCGAGACTCCTTCAAAGACCGCTGCTTACGTGACTTTATACAGAGCTCTCAAGACGTGGCTCACGTTAGCTGCTCCTTTCATACCGTTCTTCACAGAGTACGTTTACCAGCACTTCTTTAGAGAAGCTGAAAAAGGAAGTCCCGAATCCGTTCACATGTTAGAAATGGTAGAACCTGATGAGAAACTGATCAATGAGATCTTGGAAGAAGATGTTGAGATCGTTAGGAGAGTTGCAGAAACAGCTCTATCAGCAAGAGCTCAAGCAGGACTTAAGTTAAGAAGACCTTTGAGAAGAGCGATAGTCTACACGAGTTCAGAAAAGGTTAAGAAAGCAGTAGAAAAGTTAAGCGATATGATAAAAGAATTGGTAAACGTAAAAAGCGTTGAAGTAAAGAGCTTAAGCGAACTCGAAGAAGCCAAGATCTATGACGTAAGAGCTATAGTAAGCGAGATAGGTAAAGACTATAAGAGTCTAGCTCCTCAGATACTCAAAGAGTTTGAGATAAGAAAAGAGGAGCTGATAGAGTCCTTTAAGAAAAAAGGCTATTTCGAGTTCCTCCTCGGAGACAAGATAGTCAGACTTGAGAACAGACACGTAGAGATCAAAGCTTCTTACCCTGAGTGGATGAGCGTAAGCGAAGGTCAAGACCACGTAGTGGCTATAGACGTTAGAGTGAGTAGAGAAGAAGAGATGGAAGGTATAGCTCGCGAAGTCGTCAGAAGGGTTCAGTTCATGAGGAAAGAGCTTAAACTTCAAGTAGCCGACAACATTGAGCTTTGGATCAATGGAGACCAAGAGCTCTTGAGCGCTGTAAAAGAGTTCGAGAAGTACGTTATGAGCGAAACCAGAGCAATAGCTATACACTACATCGAGCCTCCTCAAGACGTTCCTTCAAGGACTTGGGATATAGACGAAAAGACTCTTGTGATAGGAGTGAAGAGGGCAAGTTCTTGAATTGGATAAAGACGTTAACGGAGTTGAACGCAGTCTAGTTGTAGTGCGTCCAAGCGAGCTCAGACTTTACGCTTACTGTCCTAGACTTCTGTTTCTTAGAGAACATCTAGGTCTTCGTAAAAGCTTGTGGCTAGAGCTGAGAGCGTTTGTCGGTAGAGTATATCATTTCTTCTTAAACCTCATAGCCTTTTTGAAAGGCTTTAGAGTAGAGAGTTCTTTTGAAGAAAGGCTTGGAAACGTTGTGCTCAAAGGAAGACCTGATCACTATAAGATAGAAAAAGGAGTAGCTGAAGTGGTTGAAGTGAAGAGTTCTAAAGGTCCTAAAGACGGAGTGTGGTTAAGCGACCTTCTACAAGTCGCTGCCTACGGTTTAGTCTTAGCTAGAAGAGGAGCTCAAAGAGTAGAGCTAGTGGTTAAGTACGTAAACGGAAACAGAAAAACCGAGCTCTCTTCAGAGCTAGCTTTAATGGTGCTGAAATCTCTAGACGATACGACATTGATTAAAAGCTATGGACTAGTTCCTGTAGCTCTTAGAGGAGAGAAAAAGTGTAAAAAGTGTCTCTACCGAAGAGAGTGTTACGATATCGATGAAAACCTTAAGATCGAGAACGAACTCGCAGACGAAGTTGGAAGCTGGCTAAAAAACGTTAAGAACGTCTACAAAGCGATTCCTTCAAGCGATAAGGTTCAACTTTGAAGAAAGTCTTAGCTTTAAGTTCCTTAAAGCTCTAAACGATCTTAAAGCTTTGGTGAATAAAATCGCGATAGCTTTGAGATACAGCGGCGAGCTGTCTTTAAACACATCACCTGAGAGAGTTAGAAGAACTCTTTTTCAAATCGACGAACTGATCAAGTGTTTACCAGGCTATAAGAGACATGAGATGTTTAACGAAAGAAAAGCGAAGATCGTAGTAGAAGTCGTTATAGGTCCTATATCGGGAGATGTCGATATAATGGCTGACATCGTTTTCGACAACGATATTGTAATAAAAGGAGAAGGTTCAGGACTGTTGAGCAAAATGAGTTTTGTCTTAAAGCTAAAGATAGAAGAAAAGGAGAAAGGCGCTTTGCTCAAATGGAGTTTTGAAGGAGTTCTGGAAGGACTAGCTGCGAAGTTCGATAAGAGGCTTATAGACTACGTTGCACAAACGTGGATCGATAAAATGAAAGATGAGCTCAGAAAGAAGCTTGAGTTCTAGAAGGATTAAAGGCTTCTCGCAAAATTTCAGACAAGGAGGGCCCGTAGCTCAGCTTGGTGGAGCGCCCGGCTGATAACCGGGAGGTCGGGGGTTCGAATCCCCCCGGGCCCACCAGAGTTCTCTATCCAGAGTTCTCTATATAGTGTTAGTTATTGTGTCGTGATCGATATAGTTAAAACCTCTTTCCTCAAAAGCTGTTCTGTCACGTCTTTCAGCTAGAAAGCCTCTTTTTCTTAAACTCTAAATCGTTTCGTTCAACGATCTCAGATTTCAACAACCTAACGTCTCTCATGAGTTAAGCTTATATGAAACCTAAGTGGTAGCCGGGCGGGGATTCGAACCCCGGTCACGGGGGCCAGAGCCCCGCATCCTGGGCCGCTAGACGACCCGGCTTCGACTATTATCATATAAGGTCGAACTTTTAAGCTCTAAATACGTCGAGAACCTCTTCGACTATTGAAGTCCAAGGGATTAAAGCTGTAAGCCTTCCGCTCTCTTCCGATAAAGCTCCTTCTCTTAAACAGACCTCCAGAACTTCTTCAAGGTTTCTTTTAGTTAGAGCTAAGATCACTGTCAAAGCTTTGACTGCGGACCTTGAAGCTCTTAGGTTTGACGAACGGACTATCTTGAAGCTTTCTGCGAGTTCTAAAGTTGCTTTCTGAACAACCTCTTTAGAAGCGTCTGTTTGAATTCTTCTTCTGCTAAGGAATTCAACTCTAAAGCCTTTTCTCTTAAGGTACTCCGCTAACACATCTATCGGTATTTGAGTTCCAGAAAGCTCCTTTAACTCATCTGCAGATATGCTTCTAAGTCTCTTTTTAGTCTTTTCGCTTCTCTCTACCTTATAGGAGGCCAAGAGTCGACGTATTCGTTCAAGCGACATGATGATCTCTGTCTCTGACCCGTAGAGCTCTAATCTCACTTTGTCTCCTAATATAACTATGTTGGCTGTTTTCGTAGCTAAGCTCTTAGAGAGCTTCTCTAAAAAGGACTGAAGGTCGTTTTTAGCTACTTCAGGTATAGGAAGATATCTTACGAAAGTCTTGGACACATCACCACCTCTTAAGACCAAGCAAAAACCTAAGTCCTATAGGAATTACCTTATTGGAAGGAGCTAAAGTCGAGACCTTTCGAGACTCTATGTTACCGCAATTGCTACAAGTCATAGATTTGCTTCCTATAGGTTTTAAGAGCGAAAGACATTTAGAACACATAGCGTAAAGCACACCGTATTGCGGAGATTTCGTAGTTAAAACGTAGGGGTTGTTGTTGTTTAACGCTTTAGCTACAACTAGGTCTCCAGGTCTATAGTAATCATATAGGTCGTTAATGAACTCGTTAGCCACTTGACTTATAGGTAGAAGTCCTGTGAGCAAACCCGATAACTCTACAAAACCTCCTAAAGAGTTTCCAGAGATCGTAACGAGACCGTATATGTCTATAGTGACTATGTCTTGTCTTACGCTAGAGACTATTCCGAAAACGTTAGAACCTCGTCTCACCGTTTTGACTCTAGACAAAGAGTTTAGAGATATAGTCTTAGAGTTTACGTCTGCAGAGACTATTCCTACGAGCGCTGACCTTAAATAGCCGTCTTTATCTTCGTACACTCCGCTTGCTCTGCTGAACTCCTCTACAACAGCTACTCTATCTCCCGGTAAGACTATCTCGTTCCTTCTCTTTTCTTTCGAAACAGAAGACATCGACTTTCACCCGTCTCACTCTACTCCTATGATGCTTCATGCTAGCGGGGATATCTATGCTGTCCTTTGAGAGAAACCTGATCTCATATCCGTTTTTCGAAGCTAGTCTTCGGTGATAGCTTAAGTTTCCTGACTTCAGTATAGCGTATACTCTACGAGGTCTAAGAGAGAAGGAGTAGAGTAAGAACTCTGTGTCTGAACCTCTTCTATGAACTCCAAAAGGAGGATTCATTATGACTAACGAAGGAGCTCCTGAAGCTATAGGTCCCTCGTCTCTACAAATCATTGACGCTACGAAGAGAAGCCTTTCTGAAAGACCTAGTTCTCGAGCTGCTCTAAGACAGATCTCAGAAAGTCGAAAGTCCGCTTCAACGGCTACAGCTCGAGAAGCTCCTAGCAATAAAGCGGCTAAAGCAAGCCTACAGGTTCCTGCTCCTAGGTCTACTACATCTTTATCGTCCAGCTCTCCGCTAAGCTTAGCGTGAAGAGCTATCTTGAGAGCGAGATCAGCAGGAGTCGTGTATTGTTCTAGCTCTACGCGTGGACTCGGTATTTCAGAAGCTACTCTCTCTAAGACGCTAGCGAGACCTCTAAGGCTCAGCTCGTCTCCCCTTAAATTCTCTTTAGATTTGTACGCTCTCAGCCTTTATTAGCCTCTTTCAATTCTATCTTGTTTTCTAAACGTGCTTTCACTTTTCTTTAGGCATATTTAAAACTGACATCACTATCTCGTAGAGCTCTGGGTCTTTCTCTTTGAGTTTAGAAAGAGTCCAAGGCTTCCATCCTCCTCTCTTCACTCCTCTTATAGTTGAAGCTACCCACGTCTGATAGATCTTACCGCAATTGTTATGGTTTTTACAACTGTTTTCGAGAAATCTCTGAACGACTTTAAGAGCTTCTTCATCGCTTAGTTTCTTCACGTTAACGAGATATCTGCTAATCACATAAAGAATGAGACGAGCTCTGCCGTCAGGTACTCCTTTCTCTATTAGCTCTTCTACCCATTTATAAGAAGGTCTGGACTTCTTTCGGCTCTCATAGCTCTCACAGACGTCTAGAGGAGTACACAAACTCTTTAGAAACTCCTCAAGAGCTCTCTTACACTCCTCTAGACCGCTCTTACAAGCCTTGAGAACGTTGTTCCATCCGTTACTCAAAGCTGTCGTCCTCTAAAGCCTCATCGTACGAACTTCGTGAACTGAGTTCGCTACGATCGTTATCACTGCGTAGTAACCTAGGGTTATAGACCCAGCGTTTACAAACAAAGTCTTGTCTCGTCTAAGAGTTCCGATGTCCTCGTGTACGTGACCAAAAACATGGAGAACAGGCTTTAGAGAGTTCGAAAAAAGAGCTAACTCTAAATATCCTCTGCTAATTCCGTAAGGACTTGAATCCAACACTCCTAAAGGAGGATGATGAGAAGCTAGGACTAGAGTCTCAGACCGCTCTCTCATAAAGACGTCTCTTGGAGACATGATGTTGTTTATGGTCTCAAGCCCTCCGACTCCGATTATCGCTATATCTCTTATCTCTTTCTGAACTCCGTCAAGTAAAGAACCTCTTTTCTTGAGAACTCTATATATTGCAGGGTTGTCAAGTTCTCCAGTTACAGCATAGACTTCGCCTCCTTCTTCTAATAAGAGTTCCGCTACGTCTACACACTCGAAGTCTCCAGTATAGATCACGAAGTCAAACGACTCTCTTCTCAACGCTTTCAATAGATTAGAACTCTCGCAATGAGCGTCAGAAAGGTGAAGCACTCTCAAAAGCCTGTCGACCTCGACATCAGCTTTCTGTCTCTCCGATAAAAGTCAATAAGATACGTCTTGACCTCGGACCGTCCATCTCTATTACCATTACTCTTTGCCAAGTGCCTAACGCTAGCCTTCCGTTGACTACAGGAATTATTCTTTCGCCTCCGATTAGCACGCTAGAGAGATGAGCGTGTGCGTTATGGTCTATTAAGTTATGCTTCCAGAAAGCGTTAGGTTTTGACAGCTCAACCAACATACTGATTATGTCTTCTCTTAGACCAGGCTCGTTCTCATTGATAACGATCGCCATAGTGGTATGAGAAGAATATACTAGCAATATTCCGTTTTTAGTTTTAATCTCTCTTAACCATTCCTCAATTTTGTTTGTAATGTCTACGACCTCGCGCTCTCTTCTAGTCTCTATCTCCAGACTTCCATGAACGACTCTCAGGACCTTCACCCTCCTTCCTTAAGGCTCAGCATACTTAATAGCTCCTAGAAACTTCTCTTTCAGTATCGGGATGCCCGGCTTCAGCTCCCTCGAGGTGGGAGCGAGACCGAAGAAAGCGATGAGGATGTGGCGGCTGTGGAACCGTTTTGGTGTCATAACCTATGAACAACGAAAACGTTCGCTTTCCCTACGACTCTTTCAGAAAAGGCCAAAAAGAGCTCAGCGACGAAATAGCTCAAGGAGTCGCTAATGGCGATATAGTAGTCATTAGAGCTCCTACGGGTTTTGGGAAGACAGCTGCAGTCATCTACGGGCTTCTGAAAGCCAAAAGCGAAAGAGTTCTCTACGTAGTGAGAACCGTTAACGAGATAGACCCAGTGGTTAGAGAACTAAAAAGATTCGAAGTGCCGTTCACCTTCCTCTTCTCTGCGAGAAGGGTTTGTCCTCTTCTACAAAAACATCGTCAAGAAGTTCTCTTAAACCACGAAGACTTTTGGAGAAACTGTTCTATAGTGAGACTTAAAGGACTATGTCCCTATTACGAGAAGTCCTCTCAAGTAGACATCGCCGAAGTTCTCAAATACCTCTTTAAACATCAAGAATTTCATGCACGTCAAATAGCTTTAGATTTAACGAAAGAGTTCGGAGTATGTCCTTTCTTCTCACTTATAAAGCTCATAAGCTCTTCTAACGTGATCGTAGCTACATACCCTTATCTCTTCGAGAAAGAGATATTCAAGGAGGTCTTCTATGACTACGACTATTCAGATCTCGTAGTAGTTGTAGATGAAGGTCATAATCTCCTTAACGCACAAAGCATAGTCGAGCGTAGAGTAAATCTTGAAGAGCTAAGAGAAGCCGTACGAGAGATCAGAAAACATAGACCAGAGGCTTCAGAGCTAGCTTCTGTGTTAGAACGAACTCATAACTTTTTTGTTTCTTTAGCTAATCGCAAGTGGAGAGGACTTGCCTATGTAGATAAAAACGTCATAGCGGAAGCTATAGAATCCTGTGAGCTTTTATCCGATCTTGAGAATGAGATCAGAGAAGAACTTTTGCTTAAAGCTCTTCTTGGCTCAGAGAGTCTCGCTATCGCTAGGCTCTCTCTCAGCAAGGTGGTCAGATGGTTAAAGAGTTTAAAGAGTTCTGAAAACTATCTATTCGTTGCTTACGAAGAAGGCTCTTTGCAACTGATCTCTACTCCTCTTGACCCTGCTGTTGTAGTGAAAGAGCCTTTAGACCTTAGCAAAGCTTCGATAGTGATGAGTGGAACCTTGCCTCCTTTAGAGACGTTCAAAGCTATCGTAGAGGTAACGAAACCTATAAGGTATATAGATGTAGAGATCCTTTATGGACCTCTCGTTCCTCGCTCTAACGTTTTGACCTTAGTCGCTACAGACGTCACGACTCTTTATAGAGAAAGAGGAGCTCATATGTACTCAAAAATAGCGAGATATTTGGTAACTATATCTAGAACTCTCCCCGGACCCAAGCTAGTCGTTTATCCTAGTTATGATGTGATGAAGTCTGTAACTGACCTGATGCCTATAGACCTCGATATAATCGTAGAGTCGTCGTCTACTGGTTTAGATGAAGTAGAAGAGAGAGTTAGAAGTTCTTCAAACGTTCTAGTTAACGCCGTAGCTGGAGGAAAGCTAGTCGAAGGAGTAGAGTTCACTGACGTAGAGGGCAAAAACGTTCTCCACATAGTAGTGGTCATTGGAGTTCCCTTCCCTTTAGCTGACGACTTTACTGAGATGGCTATAAAAACTCTTTCTAAAAGGTTCAAAAGTCAGAAGGACGCTAGAAGAGGCTTTTATTTAAGCATAGCGATTACGAGAGTCAAACAGGCTCTCGGAAGAGCTGTGAGATCTCCTGAAGACAAAGCGGTCTTCGTGTTGTTAGATTATAGATACTTCAGAAAAGACTTGAGAGAGCTATTAAATATAAAATATGATAAAGTAGTGGGCAGTCCTGAAGAACTCGAAGAGCTGTTGAAAGACGTTCAGAACTTTTTGGAGAACGCTTAGATAAGACTCTAAGGTTTAATATTTCTTAGCGCTTTATCCGTTTAGGGATTACTCGTTGAGCAGAGATGGACTGTTTAAAGTGTTCGAATCTCAAGGCGAAGGCATAGCTGTCTACGTATCTCAAAACGTTGGAGTCCCTATAGGAGGCTCTTCGACTAAAAGACTAAGCTTAAAAATACCTAAAAACAAGCCTCGCGGTTTCGAGGTCGACTACAGCGTGTTAGCCGTAGGCGTTGAGATACCTCCTACTTTGGCTATCCCTCTTCGATGGAGACTAGAGCTAGATGGCGTAGCTATCTCGAGAGAGCTGAAGCCTCAGTTTACATCTCAGCTAGAAGAGACTCTTTACTCTAGGTCGCTTTTCGACATAAAGCCTCTTGTATCTCAAGGGAGAAGAGCTGAGACCTCTCACGCTGTTCTTAAAGCCTCATTTGATGCCGCACATCCAATAGTGTTGAGAGACGTTAGCTTTTTCTCAGTTTATAGAAAGCCGGGCTCAAAACAAGCATACTCAGCTACCTACTACTCAGGAGTTCTTGTAATAGAACCGGGCTCAAAGCTTAGCTTCTCCTCTTCCTGTTCTAATCTTGAAAGTTCTCAAGCTACTGCATATGTCGCTTTACTGCTACCTTCGCCTTTGTCTAAAGTGTCTCTAACGTCTTCTGTGACCAGCGTTGTTGTCGAGGGAGCTGGATATAAAGTTGTAGAGATCCCTGTCTCCGCAAGAGGAGACGCTATAGCTATAGAATACCATCAGTCAGAGATAAAGTTCTATCCCAGAAAGGCGGTAATAGCTGACGCGTTGTTTGTTTGTAACAAGTTAGATACTCCTAAGCTCTCTGTAAGACTTGAAAGTTTAGAGTTATCTGGAAGCGTTTTAAACTTAAAGCTCTCGTTGGAGAACCCTGATGAGAGAAGCGTTGACGACGTTGTTTTAAGCGTTAGACATGGAGTAATGAACGTAAAAGAGATCAGACTCTCTAGAGTTGAAGGTAAATCTATAACTCCCATCTCGCTCCCTGTAGACTTAAGCAAGATCTCCGTTAAACCACAAAGAATGATCATCAAAGTCGAGTGGGTTTACGACGGCATTCTTTCGAACTCTTTCCTTGAGGTCAAGCTATGAGCGATAAGGATGAAGTCATGATAGATACGAAGATTTTTAAAGTAGACCCCTTCGATCCAGACATTAATGTGATTAGACAAGCTGCATACGTCATAAAGCGAGGAGGTCTAGTGGCTTTTCCTACTGAGACCGTATACGGTCTCGGTTGTAATGCGTTTGATGCTAACGCCGCTAGAAAGGTCTTCGAAGCCAAAATGAGACCTCCTGACAACCCTCTGATAGTTCATATTCATGACTTAGAGCAGTTGAAGCTAGTAGCGAAAGACGTTCCTGAAGAGGTTTACAAACTAGCTAGAAGGTTTTGGCCAGGTCCGCTCACGTTAGTGTTAGAGAAGACACCTCAAGTACCGTCTATAGTGACTGGAGGTTTGAAAACAGTAGCCGTTAGACTTCCAGCCCATCCGGTAGCTTTGAAGCTGATAGAAGAAGCAGAAACGCCAATAGCTGCACCAAGCGCTAACATATCTGGAAGACCTAGTCCCACTTGCGGAGAACATGTGATCAAAGATCTAAAAGGTAGAATAGACGTTATAATAGATGCTGGAGAAACTCTTTATGGAGTCGAGTCGACTATCTTAGACGTGTTGCACGACCCGCCTAGAGTATTGAGACTAGGAGCATATCCTATAGAAGAGATAGAAAAAGAGCTGAACAAGAAAGTTGTTGTTCCAGACTTCGCTAAAGGACTTAAAGAAGCAGAGACTGCTCTGGCTCCCGGAATGAAGTACAGACATTACTCTCCGCAGACTCCTCTAGTGTTGATCGAAGCTCAAAGCTATGAGAGATTAGAGATATATGTTGACAAAATCTTAGACTTCTGTTTTCAGCTAATTAAAGAAGGAAGGAGAGTTGCCGTCTTGTCTTCAAAAGAGACTTCGAAAACCTATATAGAGAAAGGAATACCTGTCGTAGAGCTAGGTTCTAGAAACAATCCCTATGAGCTAGCTAAGAACTTATACCGAGCTCTGAGATCTCTTGACGAACTTAGAGTTGACGTAGTTGTAGCAGAAGGTTATGAAGAAACGGGTCTGAAGCTGACAGTTATGAGCAGACTAAGAAAAGCGTCCAGTCAGAGGATAGTTGTGAGCTTTTAGTCTTCTATATATCTCTCTAGCCCTTTGCCTCGACTTCTCTTGTAGCTCGAGACTCCCAAGAATTCCATTATGGCTTCTACTGTAGCTGGTCCTATTCCAGGTATCTTCAGAAGATCTTCAGGTCTAGCTAGCATCAAATCTTGAAGAGTTCTATAGCCAGCTTCGTAAAGTCTTCGAGCTCTGACCCTACCTATTTTAGGTATAGCTACTAAAGGCAGAAGTTCAAGCTTAACTCCGTGTCTCAACCTTTTCGCTAAAAGCGTAAGCTTATGCGAAAGATCGCGATGTCCAAACCCTATCGAAACCAATCCAGCTAAGCTTGAAGATATCCACTCAGCTGAGTCAACGAATACAGCTATGTCTCCAGGTCCTACATTGTGAGATTCTAGTATAGCGTCTTCTGAGACCTCGTTGACCCAGTCGTAAAGTACTAAAGCTGTACGTGCTGCTCGTGCTTCTCTCACGTCGTCCCAGTCTATGAGAGATGCAAGCTTAGGGTTTTCATCGAGTATTCTGTCTATCACATTGGACACATCTCTTCTCGAAGCCGGAAGTAGAGTCATATCTGGCATAGAGGTTACAATAAAAAGAGTCTCTAGGTCTCCGAACTCTAGCTCTTTAAGTCTCTCTAAAAGTTCTTTGAGAACCGGTACTGACTTAGGGTCTAGGTAGTTCTTTGAGACCTCTACTCCCAACGCTGTTGGAACATAACGACCTTCGTGCTCTTCAATTAATCCCCAAGACTTTAAGTGGTTTAACGCTATAGCTACTTGATGTGTCACCTCTTCTGCTTTCTTCTCTCTAGCGTAAAGCGTTTTAGACACTATCCTAAGGATCTCTTCAAGTGAAGAGGCTAGTCCAGAAGCCACTAGACCTAGCACTGTATGTCTAAGCCCTCTAAGTCCTCCTAACATGCTTGAAATAGGCTCTGTCTCTCCTCTAGCATAAGAGTTCAACAGTTCATCCACGTCTTCAGTGCTATCAGACACTATGACAGCCTCTCCGTAGGGGTCGAAACCCGGTCTTCCCGCTCTACCGGCTAGCTGTTTGTACTCAGCTACGCTGATAGGCTTCCAAAACCCTTCTTCGAATCTGTAGATATCGTCAACTATGACTCTTCTAGCGGGAAGATTAACTCCTGCCGCTAGCGTAGGAGTAGCTGAAATGGCCGCTAGTCCTCCGCGTCTGAAAGCGTCTTCTATAGCTCGTCTCTGAGCGCTAGAAAGTCCCGCGTGATGATAGCTTACTCCTCTCTTAACCAAGTTAGCTATCTCTTCTTTCAAGCTCTTAGGTCCGTCCATACTTATGATCTCTGAAGCCGTTTCTTTAGCTACCGTCTCATCAAAATACAATTTAGATGAATATTTAGCGATCCTTTCTGCAGCTATTACAGCTTTCCTTCTAGCTTGAACGAAGACAAGAGCTTGACCTCCGTTTTTATTTATATCTATGACCAGGTCGATCGAAGCTACGCCGCTAACCTTGTTGACTCTATGAGACTCTCCGTTAGAGTATTTGATCAGACCGTCCCAGTAAACTCCTTCTCTTAGCGGAACAGGTCTCCAATCGCTTACCACAAGTTTAGCTTCGAGCCATTCCGCTATCTCTTTAGCGTTGGGAACTGTAGCGCTTAACCCAATGATTTGAGGAGAGCTTTTTGCTGCAAGAAGTTTAGCTATGAGAGACTCTAAAACAGGTCCTCTTTCTGGATCTCCAACATAATGTATTTCGTCTACTACGAGAACTGCAAGAGAGTCGATCAGTTGAGGGTTGTTTCTCAAAAGAGAGTCCAGCTTTTCGTATGTAGTTACTATTAGGTTTCCTTCTACGTCTCCTTCGCTGTAATCTCCTACGCTAACGCCTACTCTAAAGCCTAGAGCCTCTAGCTTTTTAACCTCTCTGTACTTCTCAAGAGCTATGCTCTTCAAAGGGACAGTATAGACTGCTCGTTTTTCTCTCTCTTCATGAAGTCTGTTAACTATAGCTATTAGCCCTATAAGAGTCTTCCCTGAAGCTGTTGGAGCCGCTACTACTAAATTATGGCCTTTCTCTACGCCTGCTTCAAGAGCTTGTCTTTGAGGAGGAAACAACTCTTTGTAGCCAATGAGGTCTAGTAGCTTGGCTGTGACCTCGCTAATCTTCATTAGCTCTCACACGGTTGAGTAACACTCGCTATACTTTTCGATTATAAGCCCGTCTCTGTGAAGTTTTTCGAGAGCCTCCATCACTTTACTTTCGTGAACAGCAGGATACTTGGACGTGATCTCCTTTACGATCTCTGACACTTTAATACAGGACTCTTTGCCGGCTTTTTTGATTATATCGTGTACTTCCATCATCAGCTTTCTCTGAGCAAAGCTAGCTCCTGTCATTATTGCAGAAACGTCTACTGTTCCGCTTTCTATGTCAAGTCCTACGCTTTCTAAAAACGCGAGCATAAGCCTTATTGCAGCTATAGCGTCTTCTTCTAAGATCTCGTTTCTTAACGCCATTCTTGCGTGAGCTCCAGCTATTCTGATCAAAGCTTCTAGCTGTCTAGCAGTGATCGGTATTGGAGTCTGACCTGTTTGTTGATAGTGGAGAGCTGTGCTTCTCATCTCAACGAAGAAGTCCTCTATGATCTTTTCTGCAACAGGTGTGAGCTCTGGTCTGACATATCTTCTAGCGTATATTATATACTTTTTCAGAAGCTCTGGATCTATGTCGGGCTTGAATCTCTCTCCTATGCTATGAGCCCTAAGTATGTACCTAGCTAGCTGTCTGTCTCTTTCAACTTCAATTATATCTCTCACGACAAATATGAGGTCGAATCTTGAAAGAATCGTAGGAGGTAAGTTCACGTTGTCTATGAACGATTTGGTAGGGTCGTAGACTCCGAACTTCGGGTTGCCTGCTGCGAGAATTGTCGTTCTAGCGTTGAGTCTAGCCACAATGCCTGCTTTAGATATGCTTATGATCTGTTGTTCCATAGCTTCGTGTATAGCTATTCTGTCGTTCTTCTCCATTTTGTCGATCTCGTCTATTACTGCTACTCCTCCGTCAGCTAACACTAGAGCTCCTGCTTCTAAATAATACTCTCCGGTCTTCGGGTCCTTTAGAACCGCTGCCGTCAGTCCTGCTGCAGTAGAGCCTTTGCCTGTGGTGTAGACAGCTCTAGGAGCAAGCCTATAGCCTGCTTGCAATAACTGGCTTTTTGCAACTCCAGGGTCTCCTATCATAAGTATATGTATATCGCCTCTTATTCTAGTCCCATCGGGAAGCACTCTTGGAGCGCTTCCAAAAAGGCTTACAGCTATAGCTTCCTTTATGTCCCAATATCCATAAATGCTTGGAGCTATGCTGGCTATGATCCTTTCTTTGATCCAAGGATCTCTAGCCAACTGTTTGATCTTCTCTTCGTCTTCACGAGTTATGCTCACTTCCTCTAAAACTCTTTCTGAAACCTTCACGCTGTTAGCTTCTATAAATATGTTAAAGTAAGGACTTCTCTCTCCCATAGAAGACTCAAGACTCACCACTCCAACTATAGTGACTCTGTCTCCAGGTCTAGCCGAATCTACCAGATCGTGAGTAAGCTGAACCTCAATGTTTCTTGGCATCTGACCTCCAGGAACGTCTTCAGGCTTCTCTTGAACTACTATCCTTTGCCAGTCTATGAATTCAGACTCTTCGCGAAGAAGCAGAAACTTGCCTCCACTCTGAAGACATTTAGGACATACAGTCGGCTTTTCTATCTTTTCCCCTATCTCTTCATCTTCAGGAGGCCAAGCGAACGTCTCATTACAAACAAACTGTCCTCCTTCGTATTTTTCGTGTCTGTAGAAGGCCTTGACGAGCTTGCTCTTGACGGGATGCATTCTCGTTATTATCCCTTCGATCTGAACGAGCTTACCTATATGTTCGCTCCTCACGTCTCTTATTTTCAGCGTATCGATCAGATTAGTGATCCTAACGAAAAACCTCTTCTTCTTATCGGCTACCTCTGGAAACTCTTGAGCTACAAGTTCTCTAACGGCTTCGCTCGCCTCTTTCAACACACTTCTCGGTCTATCGATAATGTCTTCAGCAAGTCTGCTGTCGAATCTATAGAGGTCTGTGAACTCTATATAGAGGCTCGTAGCTCCATAGCTAGCCATTCTTCTAAGCCTTTCGAGATATTTGAGTCTACCCGTCTCATCTCTGAAGTTCAATATGAACTCTCTGAACCTCTCTAAATACCCTAGCTGAGCTATAGTCTCTTCAGCCACTTCTGGTCCTCCCCACTATTTTTTTAATATACTCTCTCCAGCTTGAAACCAACTTAATGAGATGTTCGTAGAGCACCAGCTCTTCTATGGTGATCTTCGTCTTCATACTTACGTCTTGAGAGTAAGCAAGTTTGAGAAGCTTAAGAAGCCTTGTTTCAGCTATATCGACAACGTTCTTTTCAGCTGTGTCTCTATCTCTTAAGAACATATGTGAAGGGTTTTCTCGGATCACTTTATCTATTTTCTCTAAAAAGTCTTTGACTCGTAGATAGAAGTCTTGTTGAAAGGCTACTAGCTCTCCTGGAGGATTTCTCCGCTCTCTGAAGTGAAGGGTGTTGATAGTATCTAAATCTATTTCGCTGTCTCTAACCTCTACATAGCCTTTGGCTTTAAGTAATCGCGCCTGCCAACGAGGGAGCTCAAGCTCGTCTCCTCTTCTGACTGAAATTAACCCCATGGGGGTTGGAAGTCTGGGGTAGTCTCTCAGAAAAACTACTCGAGACCTCCTCATTTCATAGTCTAGCCAGGCGAGTTCAAACTTATCTAACAGCAAGCTCTTGTCCCCATTCGTTAGACTGCTGAGAGAGGTAATCGTTTTTCCTCGAATCACTTTAAGACCTCTCGCCTAATGAGGTATCCACCTACGAGAGCCTGTAACGAACTCTTCGAAATCCAAATGTCCTGTGCCCCGCCCCTGACCCCCTCTCCACATACAAAGCCGTGACGCGGCTCGGTTCAGAAGGGTTACCCTAGCGGGGCCATATTAGATAACGTATTCGTGAAAGCTAAAGAGCTTCAAAAGGGTTCAACTCTTCTCTGTGAAAAACTTTGGCAACTTGACCCCCCTTTGTTTCTGATAGTCTCCTGAATAAGGCGTTGCTGGAACTCCTAACTTGACTAAAACTAAATGTAGAAACCTATCGCCTGCGTAAAGCTTAACCGGAAAGCTCGAGCCTATTATTTCTATAGTGAGCTGTCCTTCGAAACCGGCGTCTACAACCGTTGAAGGTATGTAGAGTCCTGTTCTAGCCCAAGTGCTTCTTAAATTCACCAAGCCGGCAAGATAAGAAGGGAGCTTGACGTATTCTAGCGTATGAAGCAACATGTGCTCTTTAGGTCTCACGATTATCTCATCAGATTCTGAACACTCGTAAAACTCTTGAGGATCTCCAGGGCTTCTAGGGTCTAACACTTTAAGCGTTTCTTTGAATCTACAAAACCCTCTTCCGAGCCTCAGGTCTAAACCGTTTTCTCTAATTATCTCTGGACTGAAAGGCTCGATAGAAAGCTCTCCCGATTTGATTAAGATCGTTATCTCTCGATCGCTTAATATCACGAACTCTCACCCGCTCTTCCACAGCCCTAGAAGCTTAAAATTGAAGTAGCGACGTGCTGAAGTTAAGAAGGTTCAACTAGCTTGAAGAACACGAACGTTATAAGACCAGCCGACGAACTGGTACGGTCTAGGGGCCGGTAGCTCAGCCTGGAAGAGCGCTCGGCTTGCACCCGAGAGGTCCCGGGTTCAAATCCCGGCCGGTCCACCAGCTCTTACTACCTTATATAAGGCTGACTTCTAGCAAAGCTCGTAAAGGGTTGAAGATTGAACCTAGAGTCTGGAAGACAACCGGGTAGAGTCCAGTGGTCTAACAACTTCTCTCGATGGTTTGAAGATTTCATAGAGAAAGCTGAAGTCTACGACTATGGAAGATATCCGGTTAAAGGAATGGGCGTCTGGTTGCCTTATGGCTTTCAGCTTAGGAGAAGAGTTCTTGATCTTCTCAGAAGTCTTCTTGATGAGACTGGACACGAGGAAGTACTGTTTCCGCTCCTCATTCCTGAAGAATTGCTGAAAAAAGAGACTGAACACATCAGAGGTTTCGAAAACGAAGTTTATTGGGTCACTCACGGAGGTCTAGAGCCTCTCGACGTTAAGTTGGCCTTGAGGCCTACTAGCGAGACAACTATAACGTATTTTGAGAGCCTCTGGATAAAAAGCTACAAACAATTACCTAAGAAGTACTATCAGATAGTCAGTGTGTTCAGATATGAGACTAAAGCTACTAAGCCTATGATTAGATTAAGAGAAGTGACTACGTTCAAAGAAGCGCATACTGTACATCACAGCTTCGAGGACTCAGAGAAACAGATTCTCGAAGCTGTAGAAATCTATAAGAAGTTCTTCGATAGACTTGGCATACCTTACGCTATATCCCGAAGACCTGAGTGGGACAAGTTCGCTGGGGCTCTCTACACGATAGCTTTCGACACTATAATGCCGGATGGGAAGGTGCTTCAAATAGGCACAGTTCACAACCTAGGACAGAACTTCACTAAAGCTTTTGGCTTCAGGATACAGCTAGCTGACGGAACTCTAGACTATCCTTGGCAAACCAGCTATGGGGTTAGCGATAGAGTGATAGCTACGCTTATATCGATTAACGGCGATGATAGAGGATTAGTGCTTCCACCTGAAGTAGCTCCTATACAAGTCGTCATAATACCGATCCCCTCGAGTAGTCCCGAAGAAAACGCCAAGATAAGTCAGATAGTCAAAAAGATAGCGGACGAACTTAAGAGAGAAGGAGTGAGAGTCCATATCGACGATAGAGAGGACTTGAGACCAGGAGCCAAGTACTACTATTGGGAAGCCAAAGGCGTACCGTTGAGAATAGATGTAGGAGCTGAGGAGTACAGAGCTGAGGCTTTGACCATAGTGCGTAGAGACACTTTAACCAAGACCAGAGTTCCTTTCGAAGAAGTCGTTACAGTTGTGAAGAAGCTTTTAGATAGCACAACTGAGTATTTAAAGAAACGTAATTGGGAGTTCTTCAAGTCGAGAACTTATAGCGTAGACAACGTTGAAGAAGCAACAACTGTTTTGAAAGAGAATGGAGGTATAGTAGAAGTTCCCTGGTGTGGTCTCGAGAGTTGCGCTAAAAAGCTAGAAGAGCTCATAGAAGCCAGATGTCTTGGAACTCCGTGGCCTCGCAGAGAAGCTGATGGATACTGTCTTGTCTGCTCTAGAAGAGCTGTAGCTCAACTAAGGTACGCCAAGACATATTAGGTTAGAGGTCAGCTTCTCGGAAGGAGTAGTCGAAATGGTGAAGAAAAGAGAAAGTAGAGGGAGAAGAAAAGGAGATAAAGGTAAGTCCAAAGCTATTCAGTGTGATAACTGCGGTAGGATCATTCCTTCAGACAAAGCTATATGTGTAACCAGAATGTACGCTCCGATAGAGCCTTCTTTGGCTAAAGAGTTGGAGAAGAAAGGAGCAGTGATAATGAGATATCCTATTGAAAAATGTTATTGTATAAGTTGCGCTATATTCTATGGAGTTGTAAGGATAAGAGCTGAAGAAGAGAGGAAACCTAAGACCTTAGAGATATAGTTCTCTCTTTGAAACCTGAGGTTGGCTTTTAGTTGAGCTTCAACTTAATAGTAACCCACTTACCTGGACCTTATGCCAAGAGGAGAGCTAGAGAGATACTAGAACAACTTTTAGATATCTCTATCTTAGAGTCGAGACCAAACGTTCTGATATGTAGAGTCCCAGATCCTCTTAACGCAATAGAACAATTACGACGTCAACTGCCTCTCAAATCGCCAATATTGAGAGCGATTCCGGTTACAGCTGTGACAAGACCTAGAGTTGAAGACGTTAAAAGAGTAGTGATGGAAGCCGTGAGTTCTTTGCCAGAAGGTTCTTTCGCTGTGAGAATAGACGGTAGACTTTGGAGCTCTTCAGGCGAACCTTTGAGCAAGCTCGATGCTGTAAAGATCATAGCTGAAAATATAGATAGAAAAGTAAACTTGAAGAATCCTGACATCCTTGTTTACGTTAAGGTGATCAGATTCAGAGGGAGAAGGTGGGCAGCTGTTTACGTTGGTCATCCTAGCTTCGTGTTTTCTACCGTCAAGTCTCTCGGAGACCGTTCTTTAGGATGATCTCATAAAGTCTTCTAGGGTTTTTAGAATAAAGCCTCAGCTTGTTTAAAGTCTTCTCGCCTCTGACCACCAGCTCTACGAACTTCCTCTCTTCGCTTAAATCGATAGAGACCTCTTTGGGTAGAGGGAACCCTATCCCTTTTTTCGTCAAAAGCCCAGAGATTACTATGCCTTTCTCTGTGACCACATAGCTTCGTGGAACGTTAAGTATTGTAATCGATTTCATTCTGGCTAAAGCGAGTTGTATCGAAGCTTGGTTTATGATGAAGAACCCTTCAAGATAGACAAGAAATCCTAAAAACCTTCCTAAGTACGCGTTGCCTGTCATCTCTGTGAAGAACTCAGCAAGAGCTGGAACCTTACTCCAGAATATGAAGAAGTAAGCAAGTCCTATCAAAAGCGCTAAGTTCATATAAGTGAAGAACCTGAGCTGTTCTTGAAGTTCTTGAAGTTGGCTTTGGTCTTGAGCTTGTATCTCCATTGCGTTTTTCTCTTCATAAAGCTTTTTGACTGAAAGTATCTCTTCAACTCTCTTCGAAGCCTTTTCAAAAGGTCCTTTGAATATTTTGTTTAGCAACTGGCTAGACGCAATAGAAAAAGCTATTATTATGAGGAACGTCCATATATTTATGCCTATAATCGTCGCTAAAGCTGAGTAAGCTAAAACCAATATCTGTCCTAAGAGAACTCTATACAAGGGTCTCTCGTAATAGTAAGCCAACGCAACTCCCGGAAAACGTAAAGAGTAGAAGCTTAATTGGCTGTCGTTTTTCTACAGACAGCTCTTCTTAGACCTTTGTGCTCTTCTATCTTCAACTTCAGCTATCCGTTTCTAAAACTTCTAGAGCCTTCTATCCCATGAAGCTCTGACGTAGGAAAGTCAAGAGCGTTAACGGTATGAAAGCGTGTAGGATATTCAGATACCTCACATAGTGTAACGCTAGAGGATCTGAACGTTACGCTAGGAATGACAAGATATGAGTGGAAACAACAACTGCTAAGCATCAATACTCAAGAACATTGTGATCGAGACATATCGTCTTATAAGACTTCTGTCTAGCGTGGAATTCTTAAGAGAACATGTAGTCTACCTATTAGTTATTATCCAGCTTTAGCGTTTGTTTCTCAAGTCGAGTTTTAAGCTTAGAATTGAACGACAGAGGCTACAGACTCCTTCAAGAAAATAGCTTTCTTAAGCGAGAGAGTCATACATGCGCTACTCGAGGTCTTTCTCTTCTCTCTTCTTTATCTTACTTTTAGCCTCAGAGAATCTCTTAGAACCGAAGAGCAAAGCTAAGCCGATCCCTGCGATGAATCCTCCTATGATTATAGCTGTAGCGGCCAGCGTGGCTTTGATCAAAGTCTGCGAGTAGTCTGTGTACAACACTAAATAAGAGTATACGACCGCTACGATAAGACCGAAGACCGTAAAGATAGAGCCTAACACTTTAGGGTCCAATAGATTCCACCTCTTTAACTTTTTCTTCAACTGTCTTTTTTGTTCTCCTTGGCTTCTTTCAAAGAAAATACCATCTTCTTTCTGTTGTAATCTGGTTTTCTTTCAACAACTCTTCTTCTAACCAGATCAGCTAGAAGACCTCTCAATGCTCTTCTATCTCTTATGCTTAAAGTGTTCGCTATCTCTGAGAACGTTAGCTCTCTGTTCTCAAGAAGTTTGAGGACGTTCTCCTCCACGCTCTTTCCCTATGTGTGAGTTCAGAAAGAGAGTTTTTAACCAAAGGCTAAACGCATTCTCGAGACCTCATAAAATACTTTCTCTCTACCCTCTCTACAAATAAAGGCTAGACCTTCCAATAGGGCGTCTCTATTGAGAGTAAAGCTCGATTTAGACCAAATAGCCAAAGAGATCGCTGACAGTAAGTTCAAATATGTGAGAGTGAAAGACGTGAGCAAGATGCTTGGCGTTTCAACTAAGACCGCCGGTAAAATACTTGTAAGGCTAGAAAGAGAGGGCTATGTAAAGAGGTATTCTATTCGAGCCTACAAAGTTCTAGTTGCTCTAGGAGAGGATAGCGCTGTTTTTCAAAGCTCTTGTAACGGTGTTCAAACAAGTCTAGTTTAGAAAGACGGTCTTCCTCTAAGCAGTTCTACGCATCTGTTTAGCGCTGTTAGTTAAGGAGCGCTACAATCTTGTTTTAGGCATAAACACTTATAAACATCTCTTCTAGAGTGCTTGAGCTGTGTGAGATCTAGAAGAGCCAGAAACGCTCTGTGGGGGATTTCGTCTTGCCTAAGAGATTGACTTCAATGAAGCTAGCTCTAGAAGCTTTAGGACTGAAACAACTCGATGTATACAGAATAGCTGAAGACAACAGACTCGTAGATATAGTTAGAGTCAAAGATCTGACGAGCGAAAAGGTGGTTACGATCAATCTCGGAACGGTTAGAGAAAGTCTAGAGGTTTCAGAGTTCGTAGATAGAGTCGTCTCAGAGCTAGTTAGAGTTGGTGTCAAAGTTGATGAGAGAAAGCTAAGCGCACTTAAGTCCAAGCTCTCTATAGGTAAGCGACTCAGCTAATTCGACAGCGCTCTTTCTATCCGGCATAGTGCTACTTCCTCTCATAGTGACTTTGAGCAAACCCATTGCAACCCCTAGTCTCAGAGCCCACTCAACGTTTCCCTCTTCTTTAAATCCTATAGTAAAACCAGCATCAAATGCGTCTCCTGCACCCGTCGTGTCGACCGCTCTGACTTTAGGGCTCTCTACAAAATAGACTTTAGACCTCGTTAAGACGACTGCTCCTTTCTCGCCCATCTTGACTGCTACCGCTTCAGCTCTAGAGCTTTTTTCAAGAATCTTACACGCGTTTTGTATGTCTGAAGATCCAAAGAGCGTTTCTAGCTCTTGTCTGGCTACTATAGCTACGTCTACGTTTTTCAGAGCTCTGAACACTCTTTCTCTATCTCTCTTGACTTCTGCTCCAGGGTCGTAGCTCAAAGTGATCTCTGAGGTCTCTTTCGAGTAGCTCAAAACCACATCTGGGTTTACGCTAGCGAAGTGAACGTGATCTCCTTCTTTAGGGATGTGTTCATAAGAAAGATTCGAAGCAACACCTCTATATGATATTATTGCTCTAGATCCGTCTTCTCGAGAAACGAAGATAGAAGCTACGCTAGGAGGGCCTTCTAAGACCTTTACATACATCACTTCGACTCCAGCTTCACGTAAGAACTCAAGAAAGCCGAGTCTTTGAGCTAAAGCGCTTGTGACCGCTACTAGAAAAGCTTTGTGTCCTAGTTTACTCACAGCTACTGCGTAGTTCGTAGCCGCTCCTCCAGGTCCGAGCCAAAGGTCTTCAGCTAATAGTCCCTCTCCCGCTTTAGGGCTTCTAGGCACAAACATAACCACGTCTATGTTTAGGTTTCCTACAGATAAGAACGAAAGAGTTCGTGTTCTCACACCTCTTTCCCCCGATTTCCAGCTGAAAGCTTCGGCTCTCTTTAAAAGACACGTAATACCTCATTGATTATGAAGTTTTTATCGCTACCTTTGAGTTGCTCACGTCAAGTTTATTAGTCTTGGTTTGGCTATAGAATATCTAAATGATAGTGAGTTGGGTGAGTAAAAGATGGCAGCCTGCACACAGGCCATCAAAGTAAAGACCCCCGGTGGTCAGGAAGCCACGTTAGTGCCCAAGAAAGTTTGGATGCTACAGCCCAAAGGCGGTAAAGGAGTCAAGATAGGACTATTCCAGGACCCCGCTAGCGGCAAGTTCTTCAGAGCTAAGGTCCCTGCTGAGTACCCTGAATGTGGCTAAACAAGCCACCGGGGGCTAAGCTCCAAACGTCTCCTTTTTTTCTCTTATCTTTTCTTAATTAGCTCCTTAACGATAATTATCTTAGAGAGGTCTTCGAGAGTCTCAATAGCGTTTAAAGCCTCATACAAGCTTGAGCTACTATAAGCAACTACTCCGTGTTTTTCTAAAACAACTAAGCTACAACCAGTCTTCACGAAAGCCTCTGCGACCACTTTCGCTAACTCGAGAGTAGCGGGCTTTATGTAAGGAACTCTAGCGATACAGCCAATTGACTGAACGGTCTCTGAGAACACATCTAAATCTGTGTCTAACCAACGCTCAGCAAGAGCGAGTATATAAGGGGGGTGGAGGTGAAGCACTGCGCGAGCTTTCTCGACTCTCCTGTAGACCTCTAAGTGGAGAGCGAGTTCTGATGATGGGTCTCCCCAGAGGACTTTGCCATCTAAGGTGACTAGAGATACCGTTGTAGGCGATATGAATTGTTTAGGGAGAGCTCTAGGACTTATATATACGAGCTTCAAGTCTCTGTCGAGTATGCTAGCGTTTCCTCCTTTAGTTTGAGTTAGCCCTCTATTATAAGCTGTCTTCATCACCTCGACTATCTCTTTAGAGAAGCTATTGAAAAAACTCAGTCTATCTGTCAGACTCCCCCACCACGTAGTAGTACATAGTGCTCTGCCATCCTGTTCTGAAGCCGGAGACTTTGACTGGCTTCCAACCAGGTATTTGAAAATCTAGAGAAACTACTCGAGATCCCGGCTTGAGTTCTTTCGATAACTTGGGCTTAAGAGCATCGTTGACGCTTGTGAGTAGATAGATGTAGACTACAGAGGCTTCTCCAATAGGAGTCTCAAATATGTCTCCGTTCACAGCTACGAATCTGTCTAAAACCTCTTCTTGTTGAGCTCGTTTTATCGCTTGTTCTATGAGGTCTCTGCGAGACTCAATACAAACTCCTCTTCTCACAGCTGTTCTCTTTAATACCTCGACCACAACTCTGCCATCTCCACATCCTAGATCGTAAAAAACATCTTCAGAATCGAAGTCGACCAGCTTAAACAACATCTCCAAAGCTTCGTTACGAGTAGGAACGAAGGGAACTAACGAACCGCCTAAAGTCATAGCGAGCCACCCTAGCCAGTCACTGTATTCCTCAATATCGCTCATTTTCTCCCGTTGTTTCTCTTAAGCAAGAGACTAATAAATGCTCTAAACAACGCCTACCTATTTTGAGGTGGTCTAGACTGATAGAAGTCGTTCACACATCCTTAGCTCCTAGCCCTGTTGGTCCTTATTCTCAAGCTGTGAAAGCTGGCTGTTTTCTGTTCGTCTCCGGACAGATCCCAATAGACCCCTTGACGGGAGAGTTGATTAAAGACGACTTTTCAGAAGAGGTTAGAAGAGTTCTATTGAACCTCAAAGCTGTAGTTGAAGCGGCAGGAGCAGGACTGGATAGAATAGTCAAGGTTACAGTCTATCTAACGGACTTGAGGTTAGCTCAAGAGTTCAACAGAATCTATGCTGAGTTCTTCGGAAGCTTCAGACCATCAAGGTCTTTAGTAGAAGTCTCTGGTCTTCCTAGAGGTGCTAGAGTCGAGATAGAGGCTGTGGCTTATCTTTGTGGGGACAGGTGATGCATGAAGTCTGTGTGACAGGACTAGGAGCTATAGGTAGCCTCTTGGGCTTTTTTCGCTTCTAAAGGTCTTGGAGAACCTGTAGCCGTCTTGGTTAGAAGGAGAGAACAAGCTGAAGAAGTCTTGAAACAAGGGGTTAAGCTGGAAGGGCTCATCTCAGGGTCCTATAGACCTGTGGTGTATTTGAGAGAATTCGGAGAACGCTGTAGGTATAACATAATAGCTACGAAAGCCTACGATGCTGAAGAGGCTGCGAGAATCACTTTAGAAAAAACAGAGGTCTTCGTGGTAGCCTGTAACGGTTTAGGTCCACTTGAAACCGTTGCTGGTTTTGGAAAGAAAACAGCTGGAGCAGTGATAGACTATGGAGTCACAAAGCTTTCTGATTGGGAAGTCTCCGTTAGAGGTTTAGGCTCTATTGTTTTAGGACCTTGGAGAGGAGAAGCTAAGATAGAGCCTCTAGCTGAGATCTTGTCTCAAGGCGGAGCTAGAGTGAGAACAGTAAAGGACTTAGAGCCTTATAGATGGCTTAAGCTTTCTGTCAACGCTGCGCTTAATCCAATCACAGCTTTGCTAAGAGCTCCTAACGGAGCTATTTTGGTTGAGCCCGCGTGGAGCTTAGCTAAAGCTGCTTGTCAAGAAGTGGTATCCGTAGCTAGGGCTCGTGGAATAGAGCTACCTGAGGATTGTGTGGAGTACCTTAAGAGAGTAGCTGAATCAACGAAAGAGAACAAATCCTCTACTTTAGCTGATTTAGAAGCTTGTAGAAGAACTGAAGTAGATTTCATAAACGGAGCCGTAGTCAGAGCCGCTCAAGAGCTAGGACTCAAGACTCCGGTTAACGAAGTGCTTTACAAGCTGGTCAAAGCTTTGGAGGCGTTGGCATGTGCGCGATAAGGTCATGGTAAAAGATATAGTGAAGATGAAAGGCTCTAACAAAATAGTGATGGTGACAGCTTACGATTATCCTACAGCTAAGCTTGTCGATAAAGCAGGGGTAGACGCGATCCTAGTGGGAGACAGTCTAGCTATGGTCCTTTTGGGCTATCCTACAACTCATGGAGCTACTATGAGAGAGATGTTAGCTCACACGAGAGCTGTAGCTAGAGCAAAGCCTAGAGCTCTCGTAGTAGGAGACATGCCTTTCGGTAGCTACGAGCCTAGTTCAAAGAAGGCTATAGAATCGGCGATAGCTTTCGTCAAAGCTGGAGCAGAAGCTGTAAAGTTAGAAGGAGGAAGCGAGTACGCAGACAGAGTTAGAGCTATAGTGAAAGCAGGAATCCCCGTTATGGGACATATAGGTATGACTCCTCAAAGATATCTTACGCTAGGAGGCTTTAGACCAGTAGGCAAAAGAGAAGAGGAAGCGAGAACTCTTCTAGAAGATGCTGAAGCTCTTCAAGAAGCAGGAGCCTTCTCGATAGTCATAGAGTTCACAGCAGCTGAAGTCGCTAAAGAGATAACGAGTAGACTAGAGATACCGACTATTTGTATAGGCTCTGGACCATATTGTGACGGACAGGTGCTAGTGCTTCACGATATAATAGGACTTTCTGAAGCTCCTCCACCTTTTGCAAAAAGATATGTCAATGTAGCCGAAATCGTAATAGAGGCGGTAAGGTCTTTTGCCAAAGAGGTTAGAGAGGGAACGTTTCCCGGACCTGAGCACACGCCGGTAAGGCTTAAAAAGCAGTCTTAATAATACAAATTTAAAATTTTTGTTATTAACTAAAGCTTAAATATTCTCTATCACTACTAATAATTGGGGTTGAGAACGATCGACTTAATACAACCGATTTCTACAAAGAAAGAGGAGAGGGAGGGAGGAACGGAAGAGCCTCATGGATGTCCGAAAATGTTAAGACTTCAAAACTATTTTAGTAGACTTAAGGGACTCAAGAAAGGTCTAGCTGAAGTTCTAGAGAACAGACCTGAACTCTCGTCTTATGTCTCAATCTTAAGAATTCTCGACTACTTCCAGTACACCAACCCTCCTTACGTCCAGAAACAGGTATCTGAAGACCTTGGAGAGCCTCAGTCCAAGATCTCACAGCTCGTCGAAAGCTTAGAGAAGAAAGGGGTTAGAATTAGACTAGACTATTCTCATGTGCCTCTCGGTCTCAGACTTCTCGTAGTCATGTTTGAAAGCACGAAAGCCAGAGCTGACAGACTTCCTCTCATCGATTGGGTATCGACAGTTCTTAGAAGTCCTAAAGGTCTCATAATTACATACAGAGTTCCCGCTACAAACATGCAAGAAGCTGTAGACATAATCGAGACCAGAGCAGAGCTGATGAGTGCAAGCACAGGACGCACGAGGATCACGATACTAAGAGGAGAGGACTCACTACTGGCTAGACCTAGTCTAGAGTACTGGCTCTACAGAGTCTTCGACGAACACTCAGAGCTAGAGGAGATAGACCCGATAAACGCTTTTGACCTTCTCGATGACCATCCGCGAAGAATCGATGCACCTGACTCTCTCGACCTCTACGAAGACATAGAGTTTAATCTCGACGAGCCTCACATAGGCTTTAGAGACATGTTCGACCTAGTTCTGCTGTCATATATGGAGGCTTCTATATTCCACACCAGATCGCGCAACCTAGAAGACCTGCTTCCAAAGAGGTTCGGTAAGCCGCGTCTTCAGGTAGAGCTCCACGAGAGCCACCTTAGAGCTGTAGCGAGAGGGAGCAAGGTCTCAATGAACGATCTAGATCCTGAAGAAGGAAACGTCATTCTATGCTGTGTAGCTTGGGGGTCTCAAAGAGAGCTAAGAACTCTATCTAGAGACCTCAAGAAGCACCCCTACGTCTACACTCTAGCTAAGTTAGAAGAGGAAGGACTGTTTTTCACTATGACAATACCGGTAGCGTTTACAAACAAGCTAGCTATAGAGCTAAGAGAAAGATATGGAGTTGACATAGACTTATCGGTTGTTACTGTGAAAGACTTACTGTTGAGACAAGGTCTTCCCTATAGAAACTACAACCAGCTCGAGAGGTCGTGGGACTTCCGTAACACAGTTAAGACAGTGCTTCTGAATTATCTCAGAGGCTATGTCGAGAAGAGGAGAGAAGTACATATGAACATAAGGGAATATGTTGAGAAAGCTAAGAGTAGCTACGGAGAGGACTTGCTTTTAGAAGCCGCTAGAGATCTAGGCTATGAGTCTATAGATGAACTGATAGATGAGATTGAGAAGATCGAAGTACAGAACAGAAGATAGCCAAATAATGCTAGAAATAATGCTAGAATACGTCGGCTTCTGGAGGTACCTTTGTTCCGTTGAACACGACTTTATCCCCCTTCAAAATCTAACCTTCATAACTATTTGATCTAATCAAAAGGGAAAATCATTACAGTGCTTTTGTTATGCTGAAGGTCTATATATACTTTCTATTTATACAATTTTGTTTTTTATTTGTGTATCGATGAGATCGGAGTTTCTTAACGTTCTCTCTTGAAATTGTAAAAAGAGAGTTCACGAATGGACTTAATAAGGGGCTTCGGTCAAGGTTAACGCTAGGAGGAGAGTTGACAGCTAGAGTTTATATTGAGACTTACGGTTGTGCTCTAGCAGAGTTCGAGTCTTGCATTATGGAAGAGGTTTTGAGAGCTCGCGGTTTTGAGGTTGTCAGCGACATAAGCTTAGCTGACGTGATTGTTGTAAACACTTGTGCTGTAAGACTTGATACTGAGCAGAAGATCGCTAAAAGGTTACTCGAACTCCGAAAGTCGCGTTCTAACGCACGTTTTGTCGTAACTGGTTGTTTAGCTAAAGCTAGACCTGGTCTTGTAATTAGAGTAGTTCCTGAAGCCTCTCTGTTAGCTCCTCAAGCTGTAGAAAGAGTAGCTGAAGCTGTCAATACTGCTCTCGCTGGCTCTAAGCTTATAGTCTTGGACTGCGAGAGAGACACGTCTAGAGCTCCTCCTTTAAGACCTCAAGAAGCTGTAGGAACGGTGATGATACAAGAAGGTTGTTTAAACGAATGTAGCTTCTGTATAACCAAACTGGCTAGACCGAAGCTAAAGAGCTATCCAATTAACGTGGTAGTTGATATGGTGAGAAGGCTTGTAGAACAAGGAGCTGTGGAGATCAGGCTTACAGGAATGGATGTAGGAGCTTATGGAGCAGACCTCTCAGATAAGCCCACTTTAGCTGACCTGTTGAGAGAAGTTCTAGACAAAGTAGAAGGAGACTATTTAATAAGGATAGGAATGATGACTCCTGAATCAGCTCTTGAGACGATAGACGACCTGTTGGACGTATATAGAGACCCTAGAGTCTACAAGTACTTCCACATACCCGTACAGACAGGAGACGATAGGTTACTGAAGATCATGGGTAGAAAGTATAGCGTTGAAGACTATAAGGAGCTCTACAAAAAGATAAAGAACAGGTTTCCTGATGCCGTTGTGGCTACAGACATAATAGTTGGACATCCTGGAGAGGACGAAAAGTCTTTCGAGAAGACCGTTGAGCTCCTCTTAGAGCTGAGATTTGAGAAAGTACATATAGCTCAATATACCATAAGACCTCACACTAAAGCCTCGGTTTTACCTCAGGTCTCAGATAGCGTTAAGAAAGAGAGAAGCACTAAGCTCTCTAAGTTGGTCGAGTCTATATGTTATGAGAAGCTATCGAGATATAAGAGCAGAGAGGTCGTGGCTAGAGTCGTAGAGATAGGCTTTAGAAAAGAGAGTCTGATAGCTAGACTTGAGAACTACGTTCCTGTAGTGTTGAGAGGAGGAAAAGAGCTACTAAGGAAAAGAGTTAGAGTTCTGATAGAGGATAACACCTTCTTCGACCTCAGAGGTAAGGTCATAGAGGTGTTAATGAATAGAATATAGAACGGTCAAGAGGATAGTTTGGACTTGATGTAGAAAGTATTCTCGCGTTATTCTTCTTCTTCCTCTTCTTCCCAGAACTCTTCTTCTTCCTCTTCCTCCCAGAACTCTTCTTCTTCGTCGAATTCTTCCTCTTCTTCCCAGAATTCCTCTTCTTCTTCCTCTTCTTCTTCTACCCTCTTGCGAGGCATAACCTTCTCACTCTCAGGTTTTTCGGCTTAGAGGTCTAAGTATATATAATTTTTGGGTATTGCTAGACGTGTAGTCGGCTGGCTCTTTTTGGAGATCTACGATTTCAGAAGAACTCCCTCAGTAACTGTTGACGAGAAAGAGCTGTTGTCTCTGTTAGAGGCATGTAGAGCTGGAGTCGGAAACGTGAAAGTAGACCTAGGTTTACGCTCAGCTAAAGTAGAGAAGGTCGGAAGTCTTTGTGTGATCTCTACAGAAGTCGCCGTAGTGAGAGTAGAGTCGAAAGACCTCGAAAGAGTTCTAGAAGAGTCCAGGGGAAGAGAGGTCTTTGTACTTGAAGAGAGCGGAACCGTTAGTGTAGCTGAAATCCGAGGAGCTCATTACTATAAGTTGGTCTCTCTCGGAGAGACCGCCCCTACTCTAGAAATAAATGGAATTCATATGCATAGAGTCTCCGGAACTACTCCCTGGAAAGACGCAGAACTCAAAGCTAGACTCGTTGGAGCGAGAAGAGGAACTAAGGTCTTAGATGTGTGTACAGGGCTCGGCTATACAGCTATACACTCGTTGCTTTTAGGAAGCGCTAGCGTCACGACGATCGAAGTTGATGAAAACGTTCTAAGCCTAGCTGAAGTAAACCCTTGGAGCGAGTTGTTAGGAAGCGAGAACGTGGTCTTAATTCATGGAGATGCAGTTGAAGTTGTGAAAGAGCTTGAAGGAAGCTATCATGCAATCATTCATGACCCGCCTCGCTTTACGTCTTCTACGAGCAAGCTCTATAGCATAGAGTTCTACAAAGAGTTCTATAGGTTGCTGAAGAGAGAAGGAAGGCTTTTCCATTATACAGGAGAGCCAAAGAGAGCTAGAGGAGCGAGATTCCCCTCTAAAGTAGCTTCAAGACTAAGAGAAGCTGGCTTCAAGATCGTCAGATACGACCCAAGAGCTTTAGGGATAATAGCTATCAAGCTTTAAACTCGGCTCCACTGCATAGAACATCTTCTTCTAATTACAAAGTTAAAATATTGTTGCGTCTAAAGGAGAAAGGGGTTGCTAGAGTAGTGTACGAGAGCTTCGAGGTTGTAGAAGAGTACGTGAAGCACGGGATGAGGAGGTTCAAGGTCAGAGTCAAGGGAACCAATCTCGTTTTCGATGTGAGAGCTGACAGCGTAGAAGAGGCTTTAAAGAAAGCAGAAGAGATGGCGAAAAAACTTCGAAAGGTCAGCGAGAGTTCAAGTTGACTCTGACAGTCTTATCTCCAACTATGTAGACCTTCTCTGTCTCTCTAACCTCAATCTTAAATATAGGAGCTTCATGTTTTACTCTCTCTAAAGCTTCAGCAAGAGCAGGAATGGCGTTCTTTCTTGAAAGGCCTGCTGTAGCTATCACGATCGTCTTCTCTCCTGGCTTTCTTCTTCCTACATAATGAGCTATAGCTATGCCTTTAAGTTCCCACTTCTCTCCTACCTCTTTAGCTATTTTCTCTAAAGTCTTCTCTAAGAGTTCAGGCGAATGTTCGTAGAGTAGTTCTTGTACTCGCTCTCCTTCGCTTTTCGGTTTGACCACTCCTATGAAGAGCGCTATAGCTCCTACTTCAAGCTCGCTCAATTCGTTAACTAACTCGTTCAGGTCTATATCGTCGCTCTCTTTAAGCACCTTAACGCTCGTCTTCAAACTCCCGCCTGAAGGTAGAGGCATTAGATGAATCACATCGCTTTCGATCAGTTCTCCTCTCTCAAGCCTCTTACCGTTTCCGTCTAAGATCACGTAAGAACCTTCAAGCACCTTCATAGCCTTAGCTATACCTTCAACTCTAGACAGCTTCTCTAAGAGTTCTTCGTAACTGTCTTTTTCTAGATCTATCTCAAGCACAGAGCTTCCCGTCAGATCTCGAAATAAAGAGTAGAGCTTGACTTTAACTTTCAATTCTGCTCCCTAGAACCGATTGCGGTGTTGCTGGCTAAATCTTCTTGACCGGTTTAGCTTCCCTCTTAGCCAGCTCTCCAGCTAGGTCTCGAGCTACCGTGAGACACTGATAGTCTAACCTCTCGAAGAAGATCTTAAAGAACTTGTATGCACAACGCGAGCTGTGAAACTCTAAGATCAAACCTCCTCTAGATATAATCACTCCTTGACCTTCAGGAAAGACGCGTCCACACATTAAACACTTCCGTTTGTCGCTCAAAAGCGAAACCCTCTGAAAAAAGAGTCTTTGAGATTAAAAAAGAGGTGAAGAGAAAGAGTTCGCTAGAGCTTCTTGAGACCCCAGAGCTTTTTAGTCAATACTTTAATCCCTGCGCTAACTCCGTCGAGTATCTTGGGGTTCAAGAGCATTCTAACTCTCTTAGACGGAGGCTTTTGCTTGCTTAGCTCCTCGCTGAGGTTGAGCACTGTTGCCAGTATAGCCTTTGCGCCAAAGAGCTTTTCTACTATCAGGTCTTCGAAGAGCTTTTGCCACACCGCTGGATCTCTAGCTCTTCTAATCATAACCAGATAGCCGCCAACGACTGGACCTATCTCGGGCTTGAGTCTAAGCGCAGTCATAGTAGCTGTCTTAGTCTCAGCCTCTATCAGGTTGTTCTTTCTCAAGACTTCAGCCATTATGTTGAAGAGTTCTTGAACTCCCTTTCCTCCTATCTTTATTAAGGTTGTCTCTCGAGCTTCAGGTCTAGTGACTCTTAGTTGGAGCGAAGGACCTCTTGCTGTGTTCTTCAGAATTAGTCTGTACTGTTTGACTTCTGTGCTCACCTCGAGCCACCACACCACGATCCTAGTGTGACACGGGGTTAAATATGATTCTATAGTCGTCTAATTGAGGATGTGCTGAAACTTACGCAGAGCTTGAGCGTCTAAGATAGAGATCAGCTCGTCTAGCTACTTCAAGCCCTGATTTCACAGCCGGACCGATCTTACTCGGTCCTTGGACAGCATCTCCACAGGCGAAGACTCTATCTGCGCTAGTCATCATGTTCTCATCGACCCAGAAGGTGCCATCTGCTCTCCTCTTCAAGAAAAGTGATGTGGAAATAGGAGTAGGCTCTTGACCTACTGCTAGCAGAACGTAGTCTATTTCTAGCTTCATCTTCTCATCAACTAGCTCTACAAGCCTGCTTTCGTTAACTCTAGTCTTAGTCAATTCAACCACCCTTCTTCCGCTCTCTTCTCTGAACCCAATGGGAACGGTGTATTCGAGAACCTTCACGCCTCTTCTCTCGAGTTCATCTATAGACTTTGCTCCACTAGGAGCGTCCTTTCTGCTTCTTCTATAGCTTAAGAATATTGTTTCCACATTGTCTCTGAACTCGGGATACTCTAAGAGGACTGTGATCACGTCCAACGCTGTAAAGCCTGCACCAACTACCAAAACCCTGCCGCTAACTCTAGTCAACTTGTTCCGAGGCTCATAGCCTAACCTAACGAGATGTACTTGAGAAAGCCAATCGACAGCTCCTAGAACCCAGTTGTAGTCTTCTCCAGGCACGTTCAGTCTCTTAGAACGCCAAGCTCCTATCGCTAGGATGACAGCATCATAGCGTTCAACTATGTCTTCAAGCATCACGTCTCTACCGACTTTGGTGTTGAAAAAGAAGGAGACTCCTGCCTCCATAAGCTCTTTGACGCCTAATCTCAGAGCTTTTTTATTCACTCTGTTATCAGGTATTCCGAAGACCACCATGCCTCCTGCTTCAGGCATAGCTTCAAGCACTATCACATCGTAACCCATACAGACCAGAGCTCCAGCAGCCGTTAATCCAGCAGGCCCTCCTCCTACTATAGCTATTTCAAAACCAGATGGCTGTGCTCTTTCCTTACAAAACAAGAACCTCACGAAGTTGCCCTTTAGGCTATGGCTTCAGCTCAACTTTTTTGTTTTTTGTTGAGTTTTTATAGATGGAAGATCGAATTTGAGACTGACTGAAAGAGAAGACATCGAGTTAGCTGTTGTAAAGTTGTTAGGAAACGAAGTTCGATGTCGCAGATTGAGCCTCTTGGGAAGCACGTTCTTTTGTGAAGGTCGTAGAGGCTCTCTAGTAGCTAAAGTTTACGATGAGTTCTCTACATTAAAATGGGTCTCTGTCGTTCCTTTCTCGAGACCTGCTATAGCTTTCAGAGTCTCCTCTTACGAAAGACTTGTCTCTGAACTGGTTTACTCTGTAAAACTGAGAAAGCTCATCAAAACTTTCAAAGTCTTCGGAGTAGCTAAGATCTCAGGAGTTTACGTTCTTTTGAGAGAATACGTGCAAGGAGAGACCTTGTTTAAAATCAAAGATCCTAAAGCTTGGAGACTCTTAGGAAGAAGGCTTGCAGAAATTCATTTAGAAAACATAGCGTTAGGTGACTCAAATCCTGGAAACTTTGTCGTCTCAAATAACGAGATAGCTGTAGTAGACCTAGAACAAGCTAGAAACATAGAGGAAGGTCTAGCGGCTTGGGATTTGGTTACTCTCTTAGTACATGGACATTTGAGAGGAGTAAGCACTTCTCTACTTGTAGAGGCTCTGAAAGGCTATGGAGAGAACGAAGAGGCACGTCGCAGAATTACAAGAGAACTCTCAAACCTCGCTGTATGGACTCCTTACTTGCTAGTGGCACAACCATTAGCTCCTTTCGCTTTTTCAGCTTTCAAGAAGGCTGGCTACCTCTAGCTCAAGAGATGTTCTAGTAGCTGGTGAAGAGATTGCCTATGATCGTGTTGGAAAAAGGTCTCTCAGCTTCCAAAGCTAGATTTGATGATTATAAGGAAGCAGTATACATCTTGACACAGCTCATAGAGCCAGGAAGGGTCGTCACGTATGGATGTCTCGCTAGAGCTTTAGGGGTGAGTCCTAGACTCGTCGGTAGAGTTCTCGCGATTAACGAAAACATAGTAGTTGTCCCCTGTCATAGAGTAGTTGGAAAGAAGAACCTAGGAGGCTTCAGTTTAGGACTGAGCTTTAAAGAAAAACTTCTAGCTATAGAAGGGCTGAAGAGTTCTGAAGACCTGAGGAGAGCCCTCATAGATTGTAGAGATATAGAAGAGCTGTTGTCTAAAGCGGGGGGCCGTCTCGTCTTTTCTTTTGAGTTAAGTGAAGAGTCTGAAGGTTAGAGTGCTCCAAACCTCCTAGCCCAGTCTTCATATCTTTTGAGCGATTCTTGGTCTACACTGGGCTTTCTTCTAGCTATGACCTCTATGAAGTCCTTCATAGATATAGGTCTTGGCTCTTCGGTTCCGCCTTTCTGGAAGAACTCTCTCACAGTTCTCATGTGAGCGTCTACCACAACGTCTCTTATGTCGCTTCCTGAATATCCTTCAAGCATGTCGACCAGTTCCTCTAAGCTGACGTCGTTAGCTAGCTTCAGGTTGTTGGTCAACATCTTAAGCAACTCTAAACGTGCCTTTCTATCGGGTAACGGAACGTATATCCTTTTCTGGAATCTTCGGAGAAACGCTTCGTCGAGTTCCCAAGGCTTGTTGGTAGCGCCTATCACATAAACGTGGAGCTTCTGTTTTTTATCGAGAACTCCGTCCATCTCCTTCAAGAACTGGTTTCTTACTCTGACTTCTCCTCCTACCTCGACTTCGTGAACTCCTAGCAATGCGTCTACTTCATCGATAAATATCGTTACAGGAACTCCTTGCTTCGATCTCTCTCTAGCGTAAGTGAATATCTTTCTCACGTTCTTTTCTCCTTCGCCTAGCCATTTACTCATGACGCTAGCTGCGTCTACGTAAAGGAATTCAGCTCCTACTTCGTTTGCTGCAGCCGCTCCTAACATGGTCTTACCTGTGCCAGGAGGACCGAACAACAAGATACCTCGAGGCCAGCCTAGCGGGAAGAGGTCTGGTCTCTTTACGGGATACACTATGGCTTCTCTTATAGCCTCTTTAGCGTGCTCTAAGCCTGCGATATCGTTAAAGGTCACGTTCGGTCTGTCTCTGATTATGAACGGAGGCAATAACTTCTCTAAATCATCTTGGGAAGTAGACTCTTTCTTATTGCCTTCATTAGTTATCTCTACATAGTACTCCTCATCCTCTCCGCCGCTTGAGACCTTTAGCTTGTTCTTCTTTTCTAGTTCCTCTAGCTTCTTCTTGTACTGGATGAGAAGCCTCTTGTATATAGGAGTTAAGGGATGATCAGGATAGTGTCTCGTTATCTCTTCTAGGACCTCGATGGCTCTTCTTAAGTTAATAAAAGCCGTAGAGTAGTCTCCGTCGGACTCAGCTTTAGCGGCAGCTAGAGCATACCTTCTAGCTGCTCCCTCCAAGTAGGCTAGAGAATGAGACAAGAGGAGACCCTCCTGGCCCCCCGCTTCGTTCTTCTTTTTTAGACTGTAGACTCAGCTGATGCTTCAGTTATTCTGTGTATCTTGACTAAGCCTTTGGCTTCGAGAGACTCTAAAGCTCTCTTAACGGCTTCTGGAGACATATTTAGGTCTCTCGCAGCAACGCTTAAGCTTATCCTACCTCCTCTAGTTCTCACGTACTCGAGCAAACTCTTTTCGATATCTTCTTGACTCTGAGTCTGAACTCTTATCCCGAGTTCTGCTAGAGCGTAAGCTATCTCTTGTCTGGCCTCCGGGTCTATCTCGACTTTAGCTGTAGGCATGTTGTTAGCTAGAACGCCTACTTCTCTTATCAGACTCTCAGCTGACACCATTACGTTAGATAGTCTACTTACGAGCTCAGGGCTGATTAAGGCTAGATAGCTGTTAGTAGCTCTAAGCCAGTAGTCAAGCGGAGCTATGCTCTTAATGAGAGCTTCTATGCTTCTAGCGTCTCTTACTCTTTGAATAGCTATACCTAAGAGCTTGCTGTAAGCCGTTAGAGCCGTTAAGACTTTTTTCTTTAGAACTATCTCTGCCGCTATCATCTCAGCTGTATCGGTATCGTTGGTTCTCAGAGCTGTCTGCATCTTATCGTAATAACTCGTTATCTCGTTCGTTAACTGGTCTCTAGCGCGGTCTACCTCAAGCTTCGCTAGCTCGAGTCTAGCCGTTATTTCATCGAAGTCTATGTTCTCTACTCCGGGGTCAGCGTCTGTTCTATGCCTAGGACCTAGACCTCCTATGAAGTTTCTAATTATACTCAAGACCACTGTTCAAGCCACCAAAGAGTGTTAGCTTGAAAGGAGAAATTAGAGCGGGTACGGGAGATAATACTGAATGGTTGTTAGCGTCCGCTAGTTAAGGTCAGCGCTCGTTCGCTCATAGCAAGACCGTCGAGAGCTAAGTCGAGAGTTCCTCTGAGCTTGAAAACAACTTAGAAAAACTCTTACAGGAGAAACAGTCTCTGACCTCTCGATGAAGACGTTTCTTCGCCGCTCTTGAAGCTTTTCTTTACTCTTCTCCTCCTCTTATCCTGATTATTTTCGGTTTGTTCATTATAATCCAGTACTCTACGGTTACGCCTGAAGAGAGCTTAGAGACTAGCTCAGGCTCGTTCACAGGCTTCTCTATCTCTAAAGTCTCGTAAGTCTCCATATCCATAATCTGAACTCTATCGCCCATGTCTGCGAGAACTTGACCTACTCTTTTCTCTATCACTGGAACTTGAACGCGAGTATCTACTGGAGCTATGAGAGTTCTCTTCTGTCCTGTGAAAACGCCTATAGCTACTACGTGAGCTTTTGCGCTTCCGTGTTTTCCTGTCTTGGCTGTGCTCATATCGACTATCTTACACGGCTCTCCATCTATCACTATAAAGCTACCTTTTTTGAGATCTCCTAAAGTAGCATAGTTGATGCTCATCTCTACTTCTCCGACTCAAAAAACCTCGGCTAGCGCTATATAGTCTTCTGCTCTTTAATCGATGAGATAGACTCTTAGAGACAACACCTTGTTGTAAACTTCTTTCACGAACTCCTCTAGCTGAACTCTTGACAAACCTCTGCTTTCAGCTATTTTGAAAACCTCCTCTAACACTTTGTTGTATGACTTGAACTTCTCGTTGAGCTCTCTCCAGGGGATCCCTGAAAGAGCTCTCTCGACATTTTCGGACCTAGGCAAGAAGCCTTTAACCATTAGCGTAGCGATAATAGGATATCCTATATAGCCTCTGAACTTAGTCCCGTTGTCGTCAGAACTCGCAAAAAAGCCATCAGGGCTTGGCTTTATTAAGACCTTGTAGACTCTATCTCCAAGACTTGAAGAGACTTTAGCCTCGATTATGTCTCTCTCGTCTCTAACTAGAACTACTCTACCGTCCGCTATAGAGCCTGAAGCCTCTAAGACTTTGATCTTAGGAGGAGCCTTTAGTCTCTTCAGCTTGCAACCCTTTGAGATCAGAGAGTCTGAGAGGTTTTAGCGTGACCTACTTAAAGAGGAGCGTTTACATCGTAAACTTTAGCTACGAGGTCTACATTTATTTTATACAGCTTCTCCTTCCATTCATCATCTAAAGCGGCTAGCTGTTGAACGAGTCTTGCCATTTCCCAAGGCTGTGTGACGGCTCCGGGTCTCTCAGGGTCGTCGAGAAAGTCGCTTTCGATCATATAGATAGGCTCTAACTTTGAGAGAGCATACTCAAGAGGTTGACGTAATCCCACTATAGTCGAAGAGTACCCTCTTCTCCAAGCTTCAATAGCTATTCTGAGGTCTGCATGATGAAACACTATCTTGTGTTTCAAAGGCTTTAGTCTTTCTATCAGTTTGTCCGTGATCTCTACGGTATCTTCTTTAGCTTGTTCTAAGTGTAGATGGACCACTGCTCCTAAGTCTCGAGCGCGTTCTATAGCATATTCCATTATTATATGAGAAGCAAGCACTCTATCGCTGGAAGTCTTGTAGTGTTGTCTACCGACCTCTCCTATCCCGTCTAGAAGTCCTCTCTCGATGAGAGAAGCAACGTACTCTACCACTCTTACTCCGATCTCGACTGCTTTAGCTGAGCTCAGCCTGTGTCTATCTACGAGCTTATCTACTTCAGCTGGATGGAAGCCAGCGATACAAGCTATAGTGATCCCCTCTTCTTTAGCTTTTTTACACTCCTTCACATGAGCATCAACGGTTTTTATGAAAGAGTCGAGACCTCTCTCCTCAATGCCATAAGCTGAAGGAGATAGAGAGACCAAAGCTAGAAACCATCCTCCAGACTTTTTGAAAGCCTCTGCTATAGCTTTAGCTCCTAGACCTCTCGCTGGACTAGCGTGACAATGTCCATCAGCTACCGGTATCAAGAAGTCTGCCCCCATTCTTTCAGCTTTTTCTCTATGACCTCTCTCACAGCTCTAGGGTCAACAGCTTTCTTCCCTATCCTCTTTATCGTAGCGCCTACTAAGTAGTTAAGAGCCTCTCTTTTACCTGAAAGGTAATCAGCTACCGCTTTCTTCTCCGCCTTCAGAGTCTCTTCTACAAAGACCTCGATGTCGACGATCTTCTCAGGTAGCAATTCCTCTATAGGCGCCAAGGGGTTCCGAGCTAGCTTGGGTAAGACTAGACCTTTGATGGTATCATAGGGGTATTCGCCTTTTTTCACCATCTCTGTCAGTTTGAGTATCGACCTCGCTGGAGGCCAGCTCGAGGGGTCATAGACGTCTTTCTCAAGCTCTTTTAACTCTCCTTTGTAGTCTACAGCTAACATTTTGGCTGTGAGAAGAGGGTCTGCGCCTCCTTCGACAGCTTCTAAGAACACTTTGAGAGAGCTCTTCACCTGAACTAAGCTCCACGCTAAGTCCTTAGAAACCCCTAGATTTAAGAGCTTAGATAAGAGCACAGCAACGCTTTTCGTCTCGACCTCTCTCTCAGCATCTTTGACCATCTCTGGCGTCAAAAGGATAGGTGGTAGGTCGGGATCGGGGAAGTACAAATACTCTTCCTCATACTCTTTATGTCTAAGCGATATTGTGATTCCTCTAGCTGAGTCCCAGTGTCTAGTCTCTCTACTAACTGAGCCTCCTGACTCTAGTATCTTCGTTTGTCTCATTATCTCAAACATCAAAGCCTTTTCAACATCAGCAATGCTACCTATGTTCTTGACCTCTACTCTCTCTCCATCAGCGACGCTGACGTTAGCGTCTACTCTGAAAGCTCCCTCTAGTCTAGGGTTGGTCACACCTAAGTGTTCGAGAGTTAAGAGTAAATACTCGATAAAAGCTCTCGCATCTTTAGGACTTTCCAAATCAGGTTCTGTAACTATCTCAAGAAGAGGCACTCCGCTTCTGTTGTAATCCACATAAGATAAAGGACTTCTGGTTATGTCTTCTTCGTAAGTCGTTCTTCCGGGGTCTTCTTCGATGTTAATCCTCTTTATTCTACACCTCTTCCAAGTCCACGTAACTGGATCGAGATAATCGAGATGTCCGCCTAAACACATAGGAACACCGCCTGCTTTCTCAAACATAGATATCTGATAGCTTTTTGGAAGATCTGGATAGAAGTAGTGTTTTCTTGTGAAAACGATCTTTTGAGGAATTCTGCAGTTCGTAGCTAACGCTGCTCTAAGCGCTAGCTCAACAACTCTTTTGTTGACCACTGGAAGAGCTCCCGGTAGACCTAGACAAACAGGACACACGTTAGTGTTGGGAGGCTTTCCTCTATAGTCAACGCTACAACTACAGAACAGCTTGGTCTTAGCCTCTGTCACTTGAACGTGTATCTCAAGTCCTATCTTAACCTTCACTTGCTATCACTCCTCTGATCTTCGTGAGTTCCTCAACGAACTCTCCTAAGGATAAGAGCTTGAAGTCCTCTAAGAACCCTCCTATCCACTGTATCCCTATGGGTAGCCCCTGGTAAAAATCTATGGGCTGAGCTAGAGCGGGAAGTCCTGAAAGGTTAGCGATCACTGTGTAGATGTCCATAGAGTACAGCTTAAGAGGGTCTTCGATCCTCTCACCAAGCTTAGGAGGTAGGATAGGAGAGACTTGAGAGGCTATCACGCATTCTGATGTTAGCTTCAAAAGAGAGTCTCTCAAGAACCTCCTCAGCTTGGTGGCAGCCACGTAATGTTCTTCTCTATAGCCTTCGCTGAGGACGTAGACTCCCATAAGTATTCTCCTTTTGATTTCAGGTCCGAAACCTCTAGACCTAACGGACGATATGAAGCTCTCCCAAGTGTTCTTCTCTGTTTTAAGAGGATAAAGAACGCCTGTGTATCTAGCTAGATTGCTCGCAGCTTCGGCAAAAGCTATAGTGTAATAAGCAGGTAGCGCTTTAGCTAAAGAGGGTTCGCTCCTCTCTTCTATAGTAGCTCCTTCTGACTCTAGTCTTTTCAGTAGATTCCAATAAGACTTAACTAAAGGCTCGTCTGCTCCCTCCCAGAGCTCTTTTACTGCACATATCTTTAGCTTCTCGACTTTCAAAGGCTCTGTTAGAAGCTTGACGCTTCTCTTTAAAGTCGTAGAGTCTAAAGGGTCCCAGCCGCTTATCGTTTCAAGAAGAAGCGCTAAGTCTCTAGAGCTTCTAGCCATAGGGGAAACCTGTTCGAGGCTGTTCCCATAAGGTATGACTCCATATCTGCTAACTAAACCATATGTAGGCTTTAGCCCAAAGGTTGCTGTATAAGTTGCTGGAAGTCTAGCGGAGCCTCCTGTATCGGTTCCTAGAGCTAGATCACAACCTCCATAGGCTAACGCTGCTGCGCTTCCACCACTACTGCCTCCAGGAGTTCTCTCAAGATCCCAAGGGTTTCTAGTAGGTCCAAAAGCGCTCAGCTCTGTAGTAGAGCCCATAGCGAACTCGTCCAAGTTCGTTTTGCCTATTATTATCGCGTCTTCTTCTCTCAACTTCCTAACTACTGTAGCGTCAAAAGGAGGAACGTAGAACGTCAAGATCTTTGAAGCTGCTGTTGTTGAGAAGTCCACAGTTGATATGTTGTCTTTAACAGCTACGAGTAGTCCTGCGAGTCTGCCTAGCCTATCGCCTTTCTTCACCTTCTCCGCTATCTCTCTAGCCTTCTCTTCAGCGAGTTCTAGGTTATCTAGAGTCACGTAGGCGTTTACCTTATGCTCCCATCTCAAAATTCGCTCGTATACTTTGTAAAGGTGTTCAAGTGGGTCCAGAACTCCTTCTCGTATATCTAAAGCTATCCGCCAGGCTTCAGTTAAAATCAACAATCCTACCGCCTCTCCACGGAGATTTTATATAGCCTCTTTCATCTACTATTGAAGAAAGCCTCCTAACGTCTACGGCTTTTTCTGGATCTTCAGCTGGTTCTCTTAAGTGTCCTATCTCCTCCCAGACGTGATAAAGAGGTTCTAACGCTAGACTCGCAGCCTCGCTTACACCTTTAAGATATGAGGCTATCTTCTCTACATCTCTACATATCTGTTTTATCTCATTATCATTTAATTCAAGCTTCGCTATCTCAGCGAGTTTTCTCACTAAAGCTTCATCGCATCCTGTTTTGTCCATTTAGAAGTCCCTCTCACCACAGAAAGCTTCTTGAGGTCAGAGCTTATCGCTCCTGTTGCTCAAACTCGCTCTGAGAATTTAACTAGCTACATGTATATATCTGAGATCGGTCGTTCTTAAGGACTTGGTGTGACGCTTGGAGCTGAAGTGCGTTCAGGAAGCCATGAGGAAAGCTTATTACATGAAAGACTTTGAGAGAGGAGTTTATGCGACTTTTACATGGCTTGTTGAAGAGATAGGAGAGCTTGCTGAAGCCCTTCTCTCTAAAGATAAGTCCAAGATAGAGGAAGAGATAGCCGACGTGATAGCCTGGACTCTCAGTCTTGCCAACTTAGTAGATGTTGATGTAGAGAACGCCTTTAAGAAAAAGTACTTGAAAGATGTAGAGAACGCTATGTGTGTAGATATTAGGCTCGAGTTTAACCCTGAGGTCGGGGAAAACTCTTGTCTAGCAAGAAAAAGAGAACTGGAGGACCTATGAGCGCTGCTGGACTGATATCTTTCTATGAGGAGTTTGAAGGTAGATTTAGGCTTTCTCCTTTAGCTGTGCTTCTATTAGCTATAGCTGTGATAGCGATAGTTGGGTCTCTCCATATATTCTTCTAACTATATGTGAGAGATCTAAGCTTTGGACTTTGACCTAAAGTTAGAACTTCCCAAACGATCTTAGCTACGTCTTCTCGATTAGCTTCTAATCTCTTATACCTCTCTGAACTTTTAGCTATCTCCAGAGCTCTGAGATGTACACAACTTCTCTCTTTGAGATGTTTGAGAAACTCGAAACAACTACAGTAAAGCCCTTCGATTATGATGTAATCGCTTGATCTCCCTATGAAAGCCCAAAGCCCGAGGTCTGGGTCAAGTAGAACAAACCTTTTTGAGAGTCCTAACATCTTGACTCTATCGTTTGAGCCTTTTGGAGGAGAGCTTTCAGAACTCATAATTGGGCTCACACTTTTTAACTGGGGGGTTAACCTAGAGGTGTTTACGTTTCTTCCGTCTCTCGAACTTCAACACTTCATATCCACAAACAGATCGTCCTATAACCGCGTAGTCTGCATATCCAATAAAGACTCCAGTCTCAACAACTCCAGGTATCTCTTTGAGAAGCTCTTCTAATTGCTCTAAGTCTTCGATACCTGGCTCCAAATCCATTATGATGCCGCCCCAGTCCGATATTGTTGGTCCTCTCTTACCTGAAGAGGGTCTAGGTTTGACTTTAAGACCGAGAGACTCTATAGCCTTTAAGATCATGTTTAGATATCCTGGCTCTACTTCTATTGGTATTGGTCTCTTGGAACCAACTTTCTCAACTAGCTTCTCTTCCGATAATATGAATATATTTGTTGAGCTGTTGTAAGCCATTATCTTCTCTCCAAGTAGAGCTCCGCCTCCACCTTTCAATATGAACCCTCTTCTATCCAATTCATCAACTCCATCTACATAAACGTCAAGAGAACTGACAGTTCGAGGGTCTAGAACTCTAAGTCCTAACTCTGAAGCCAAGAACGCTGTCTCTAGGCTTGAAGGCACTACAAATAAGCTCTTAGCGAGTTCGTCTTTAGAGAGTTTATAGAGAAACTCAGCAACAGTTCTCCCAGTTCCCACTCCGAGGACAAAGGGTTCTCGCATTAATTGTTTGAGAAGGGCTAGAGCCCCTTGAGTAGCTTCAGCTATTGGATCGCAAGACAAAAAGTCCTCCCCCCAACTTGTTTCAGAGCTGAGAAGAAATAGTTGTGTGAGCAGTGGGTTCCAGAGGAAACAGAGGGGTCTCAATAGCTATTTGTTCTATATGGTTTAGTTTGTTGTGAAGATGTGTAGAGGGACCCCTCTATTTCTTTTAGACTAAGCCTAGAATAAGCGGAACTTTTCAACCAATACAAGACCTCACTAACATTATACAAACCATTATATAACACCACAACAACTCTGATATAGTCTCCAGAAGAAGTTGAGGGGCGGGAGTATCGAGAGATCAGAGTAGTCGAACTCAGACAAACCTTTGAGGTCGAGGAGTGCTCTGGTGGGCTCCACAGGAAGCAGGGGGGTCTCAACCCCCCGGTTAAACTAGTTGTTAAAATAGACGTGGTATGGGAGGAGTACGACCTATAACGCTCTCAACGCTAAGAGGGTTCAGAGGTAGACCAAAACCATGTTTAGGCTTTCTCAAAGGCGGTGCTACAAGATGTCTCAATCTTCCAGGTCTTGGAGTATAGACAGCTGGAGAAAGAAGTGAACGCTTCTCTATCTCAACTTTGATCATCTTGTTGATTGTATAACCACAACTCTTACAACGATAGCCTTTACCAGCTCCAACGCTCTCAAACCTATGACCACATAGAGGACATCGGGGGTTGACAAACAAAACTCTTTTAGATATCTTCTCAACAACAAGCTTCTCAGAGGCTATCACGACTTTCCCTCTTGGTTTATAAGGTCTCACACTACCATAAACCACTATCTCATCTCCTCTTCCAAGCATAGCGGCGATCTTGTTCAGAGGAAACGTTTCTCTATAGAATACAGCATCAACAACACCTTCTTCAGTCTCTATCTCTACCACTGTATGGGAGCCAGGGATCACTTCTGGATTTTCAGAGACGACTCCTCTCACATATCCAGACTCGTAAGGATAGAGTCTTTCTTTTAGCGGTCTAGCGTGAACGTCAGTATGTTGATTAGACCTGAAGAGAGTCCAGAGGTCAGGCTCTTCACATAACAGCTTTGAGTATTCAGGAAGCAATTCATAACAGTCTCCTCGAAACCCAGCTAGAACGGGGTCATAACCTTTAGGAGAAGCCGTTAACTCCCCGGTTAATGGATCGTAGTTGTTGAAAACACAAGGAGGGAGGTCTCCTTCAAGCAGAGCTACTTTAATTCCTTCAACCACACATCTCTTAGTGCCCCACGCTTCAGGCTTTCTATAAGCTATTAGCTCAAAAGTATAATCATCGTTTTCGTTTAGAGCGGTTAGCGCGGCTAGAGCTCCTATTGTTCCTCTGCCTCCACTCCACAAAAGCTTCTTCTTCTCAACTAGCTCGGTTGCCACATCTAGAGGAATAACGCTTGTGAGAGTTCTCTCATAAAATCTCCTTAGCTCTAGGTCTTTCCAAATAGCTCCGCTAGCCACTATAACTCCATAATCTTTCTTTCCACTATAAGCATTAGCTAGCTCTTCAACTCTTCTCAAGAGCTCTTCTAGAGATCCATCGTAGTACATCCTTAAGGCGACAGAAGCGTTGCCTCTAGTCTTCCAAGGAATAGCTGGGTTCAGTCTCACGAGAAGCGGAAGGTCAGCTAGCTTAACTTTATCTCTAAGCTCGTAGAGCAACAACGAAACAAAATGAGTAGTGCAACCAGCATGAAGACTGTCAACGCTATCCACAGATAAAGTGACTAGCTTCATAAAACACCTTCTTCGTTACGTAGACTTGACCTCTTTCTTTACCACTATACACGTTATAGTGTTCCTAACTCCCTCAATCTTTCTTATCTTTTGGACCACTACTTGTCTTAACTCCTCTAACCCATCAGCTTTAACCACAGCTATCAAATCATGTATTCCATAGACTATGTAGGCTTCTTTTACTTCAGGGATCTCAAGGAGTTTTTGAAAAGCGATCTCTTCTTTTCCTATATCTACATTGACCAGAATCACGGCCTCTGTAGACACGAAACTCACCACGCCCAACCGATTTATCGAGATCGAGGTTTATAAACGATCAGTCAGTTTGATTATCGCAAGAACAAAGATCAAAAGCTAAAACGATAGCGTCTCTAAGCCCCATAGCCAATCCTAGAGCTCCTATAACCAACTGTTTAGAAGAAACGGTAGAAGGCGTGGTGTCAACGGCTCTAACCAAGTCTTCTACCAATCTAGAGAGTCCTCTCTCAAGAGCTTCTAAAACGTCTTTACAAGAAGGCTTAAGCGTATTCTCTCCAGGTGTAGCCACACTTGGTACACCTATAAAATCTAGTGGGAGGTTCATCAGCAGCTCTAGTTTGCATCATCCAGAAGTAAGCTCTATCGTTACCACACTTCGGACATACAGTAGAAACCGTTTGAGCTGTTTCAAGACTTTTCTCAGAGTTTAAAACCAGAGTTTTGTCCTTCGGGCTTCTTCTAGCGTTGCTCTTTACTTGGATCGTGATCGGTTCTTGAGTTCTCTCAGAGTAACCACATCTAGGACAGACTAGAGAGTTAGAGCCGTTAGGCTCTCTCTTCGACTGCATTAAAGCTCCACATTTAGGGCAAAACCTTAACACTGCTCTCACCTCATCTATAGGGTTGAGTCGCTCTAGCTCTTCTCATCTTTTCAGCTAGACCTATAAGCTTAGCTAAGAAGGTTTCGTAGAAGCTAGCGGTTTTCACTAAAGCTGGAGGAGGCAGAACGCCACACGTGCAGTCTCCTAGAGCATAGCGGAGCTCTCCAACATAACCTTCTTTTCGCAATCTCTCACAGAGTTCAGCACAACTGAAAGCTAAGACTAGAGCATCGAAGCTAACGCCTCGAAGCACGATAGAAGCGCAGATATCTTCGCTACATCTCGATAAGAGAATCCTGACTTCAGGCTTCAATAACTATTCCTCTCTCTTTCAAAGCCTTTAGGTAGAGGTCTCTAAACATCTGGTTCTTCTCCAAGATCTTCTCTAAAGCTTTAATTAACACATCGACTACGCTGGTTTCTCTGTTTTTGAGCGAAACGAAGACCACGACTTTATCTTCAAGAGGGTGAGGCTTCAGATAGCTAGCTATCTCCACCTCAGGTAGCTCGAGAAGGGTCTTAGCGAGCAGGTTGCCCATAGTGTGGTCTTCTCCATCTATCAACACTTTGTAGCTATTGTCTCCAAGCTTCTCGATGAAGACTCTGCTCTGCGTCTCTCCATTCACTTTATACACCCTTTCTTCAGCTTATCGAGAGAGTCCTAATATATTAAGGAGTGAAGAGCCGGGAGCGACCCGTCCCACGTTCACACTCTCCCGAGACGCGGGAGCGTCGCGCGGGCAACCGGGGTCCGTTTTACAAGCTCTAAACGACAGGTTATAAGTTTCCTATAGGATAGGGTTAGGAAAGACGTAGGAGGCTCGAATTTCATGAGGTCCTATGTTGTCCTGTTCTCTACGATGACTGTAGACGGTAGGATAGCTAGCAGAACCGGGTATTCTAGACTTAGTTGTCTTGAAGACCTAGAACTTCTTCATAAACTCAGAGCCTCAAGCGATGCCGTAATGGTAGGAGCTAACACTGTGATCTCTGACAACCCTCGACTGACGACAAGACTAGTCGCAGGACCTAGCCCCAAATACAGAGTCGTCGTAGACGCCAGACTAAGAGTTCCTCCTACAGCAAGAGTCTTTGAGTCTCCTAACAGAGGAGTTTTGGTGACTTTAGATAAATGGAGTGATGAAGACTTAGCGAAGTATTTAGATCGAGGAGTTAAAGTGATAAAAGCGGGAAAGGACGAGATAGATCTGAAGCTTGCTCTAACGAAGCTTTATGAAATAGGGATTCGAAGACTTCTCGTTGAAGGCGGAGGAACTCTCAACTGCTCTATGCTCGCATCTGGTCTAGTAGACGAGATAAGAGTTACCGTAGCTCCTTATGTGTTCGGTTCAGGCGTTTCTCTAGCTGAGTGTGAAGCTTTTGATGGAGAACATAACAGAGTTGAACTCTCTTTAGTAGAGTACTGGGAAGTGTGTCCAGGATGGCTTCACCTAGTTTATAGAGTCGTTCGTCCGAAAAACGTTTTACCTTAACCCATTAAAGTTCTAACTCCGGATGAGAGCTTTTGAGCTCGAGAGAACCTAGAATATACATCGCTAGTCTAGAGGACATACTAGAGGGAAGAGCTACCGACATCTACTTCTATAGGACTAAAGTGATTTTAGATAAGTACTCTGAAGACATTGAGGTCAGAATGCAGGTTCACGCTTACTCGCTACCTAAAGGGTATAGTTGGGCGGTCTTCGCAGGACTTGAAGAAGCTCTAGCGGTGCTTAAAGGAAAGCCTCTCACAGTATATGCTGTACCCGAAGGAACAGTGTTTAGAAGAAAATACCCTATAATGTTGATTGAAGGAAGACTTAGAGATATGGTGCTTTATGAAACTGCTTATTTAGGGGTTTTGAGATTCGCTTCAAGCATAGCGACAAAGACCGCTAGACTAAAGAAGCTGGCTGGAGATAAGACTCTTCTCTTTTTCGGATTGAGAGCTCTCCATCCTGTTCTTCAACCAGCTGCTGATCGAGCAGCCTACATCGGAGGAGCTGACGGTGTGAGCGGATTGCTAGCAGAAAAGTATTTAGGGCTGAAGCCTATGGGTACAATGCCTCACGCTCTTATAGTGGCCATGGGAGACCAGAGAAGAGCTTGGAAGAGCTTCGCTGAGACATTCGGTAAGGAGACTCCAGTAATAGCGTTAGTGGACACTTTTTACGATGAGAGAGTCGAGGCACTAATGGCTGCAGAACTCCTCGGCAAGGACCTTTATGGAGTCAGACTTGACACTCCAGGTAGCAGAAGAGGTAGGATGAGAGATATAGTAGAAGAAGTCAGAATAGCTTTGGATAGAGCAGGCTATAGACACGTGAAGATCTTCGTCAGTGGAGGAATAGATGAAAACGAAGTAGTGGAGCTAAGAGATATAGTAGACGGATTCGGAGTAGGGACAGCTATAGCTGCTGCTCCCAACATAGACATAAGCGCAGACATAGTTGAAATACGCGAAGAGGGAGAGTGGAAACCTAGAGCTAAGAGAGGGAAAATACCGTCAGCTCTACAAGTCTACAGATGTAGTGTCAAAGAAGACTATCTGATCTTTTTTGAACAAAGAGAAGTCCCAAGATGTAAAGACGGTTCTGAAGCTAGACCTCTTTTAGTTAAATACATAGAGAACGGCGAGATGGTTAGAGACTTACCGAAGCTAGAAGACATCAGAAAGTACGTGCTCGAACAGATAAAAGAGATAGACCTTTAGCTTTCAAGAACTTTTTATAGGTTTCTTTCAGCTAAATATGTGGAGCTGTTTATGGCTAGACGACTTTGGCGCGTAGCCATAACTATAGCGGGTAGCGATTCAGGCGGCGGAGCAGGCATCCAAGCTGACCTCAAGACCTTTGCAGCTCTAGGCGTTCACGGAACTACAGCGATAACCAGCATAACGGCTCAAAACACATATCAAGTCACAGCAGTTCATGATGTGCCTCCAGAAATCGTTTACGAGCAGATCAAAGCAGTGGCTGAAGACATGGGTATAGACGCTGGCAAGACCGGAATGCTTAGCAACAAGGAGATAATATTGGCTGTAGCTAGAGCTCTAAGCGATTATCCTTTCCCTTTAGTGATAGATCCTGTCATGGTGGCTAAAAGCGGAGCAAGACTCTTGAGAGAAGACGCTCTAGAAGCTCTGAAGAGAGAACTATTACCCAAAGCGAAAGTGATTACTCCTAATAGGTGGGAGGCAGAAATACTAGCTGGGTTTAAGATCGAGACTCTTGAAGACGCTAAGAAAGCAGCAGAAGTAATCGCTGAAGGCTATGGTTGCGAAGCAGTTGTCGTAAAAGGAGGACATCTGAAGATCGAAGACTCCTCAGACATATTGTACTGGCAAGGACGGCACTACAAAATACCTGGTCCACGTATTGAAGATGCGTGTACTCACGGTACGGGTTGCTCTTTCTCAGCCGCTATAGCTGCTTACCTAGCTCAAGGACTTGATGTGTATAAAGCCGTAGTTGAAGCCAAGAAGTTCATTACCGTAGCTATAGATTACGGAGTAAAGGTCGGAAAAGGCTTCTGTCCTGTCAATCCTACAGCCTGGTTGGAGCTACCGGCGCAGAGATATAGAGTTCTAGAAAACGTTGAGAAAGCATTGAGAAAGATGTTCAACTTAAGAGAGAAGATAATGAAGGTCGCTTCTCAGACAGAGATAGAGGTCTCAGAGAGAATCTCATCCAGATATGTGAGAGGACTCGAAGATGTAGTGACGGCATCACTGGATCTAGCAAAAGCTCAGGAGTTCGAGATAACGCTGAGATCGAGACCTCGAACAGCAGAGTTTCTCATCTATCTCGCTTCTTTAGACCCTGAGCTACAAGCGACAATAACTTTGAGATACAATGAGAAGTTAATAGAAAGAGCTATAGACGAAGGCTATACGGTAGCCTGTTTGGAGCTTCCGAGAGAGGCTTCAGCTATAGAAATGATAAAAGAGGCGACTAAGAGAGCAGGAGGAAAAGTGCCTGACGTTATTTGCGAAGGAGTAGGCTCTGATGCTCTAATCAGACTAACGGCGAGGAGTTCTGTAGAGGCTGTAGAGAAGCTCGAAAGAATCTTGAGAGAAGTCGCTAACTCTTAGAGTTCCATAAGACCTTTCGTTCTAAGACCTTCTGAGAGGGCCCGTAGCTCAGCCAGGACTAGAGCGCCGGGCTTCGGACCCGGAGGTCCCGGGTTCAAATCCCGGCGGGCCCGCATCTACTTCTTCAAGAAAAGTGTAAGGCCTCCAGCCTCGGCTTGAGGGCCCTGCGAGGCCTCGCGGACCTCACGGGGCCCTCAACGCGGTCGGCTTAACTTCCGGGTTCGATATGAGTCCGGGTGTTGCCCGACCGCTATGGCCGAGCTGGAGGCAATTTGATAGTAGTCAGGCTGAGCTTATATCTGTTGCTTGTTCGTTAAAACTGAGAAGCAATTAGCTCAGCTTCTCTTAACCTTCTCAAAATTACGTGACTGTCTTCAAATTCAAGAGCGTCTTCATAAAGCCTGGTCTTGTCTATCGAAAGCTTTCCTGCTCTAACCATTCTGGATATCTCCTTAAGTCTATTCATATCGCTTGACCTTCCCGCGTTCGCTTTTAGAGTCAGGTACTCTTCAAGACCTAAAGTTCGGACTTCTACATCTCCGATCCTAATTGACGATGTCCTCTTTTCTAAAAAGCTAGGAGGCACGTAGAAGTCATGAATGTTATCGTAGAACTCGAACAGAACTTCTTCAATAGAGGTTCTAACTACAAGTCTAGGAGTTCCTAGCCAGGTCTGTCCCAAAACCCATCTTCTACTTGAGGCAACAGAAGCAAATACTTCCTCATCGTAGATGAGAGGGTTTTGAGAGAACACATCTACATCATCGCCCAGGTCGTTGGAGTTCAGCAGGAGTTCTACTATGGTTCCACCTATCACTACGAACTCGAAGCCTTCTTCGTAGAGAGCCTTAACGGCTTCAGCGAAAGCTCTTCTTGAAACCACTGAAAGCCCCTACGTATCGTTCAGCTCAAACTTTATACGTCTAGATGAACCAGCTCCTCGTCTGGGAGCAACTATGGAATACCTGAGAGTCTTCGTAGCTATCGATATAGAGGATCCTCTTCTAGTCTCTAGGTTAGAAAGGCTAAAGGACTCGCTTTTGTCGACAGGGGTTGCGATGAAGCCTGTAGAGCCTTACAACTACCACATAACGCTTAGATTCATAGGAGAAGTGCCGAAGAGAGTAGTGGATGAGATAGCTAGGTCTTTGAGAACAGTTATCTTTAAGCCATTTAAAGCTGTTCTCAAAGGACTCGGAGCGTTTCCTTCTATCGCAAACCCCAGAGTTATATGGGTAGGAGTGAGCGAAGGCGAGAAAGAACTGAAAGAACTTCATGACATCGTAGAACAGGCGTTAAGAAAAGCGAATATACCTCCTGAGAGAGAAGAGTTTGTAGCTCACATCACGTTGGCCAGAGTTAAGGGGTCTAAGAATATAGGCGGTTTAATCAGGCTTTTAACGGAACTCTCAGACTACGAGGTAGGCTTGATGGAGGTAAACAGTATAAGGCTTAAGAAGAGCGTGCTTACGAAGAAAGGTCCTATCTATGAAACCCTAATTGAGGTCAAAGCGTTATGAACTTAGCCAACGAGGTTGAGAAAGAGGTCATAGAATATCTAAGACCGACGCCGTGGCAACTGAAAGCTCTAAGCGGGCTAGCTGAAATAGTGAGCTTCTCTTTGAGAAAATGCACTGAGGCTAGAGGTCTCAAAACGAAAATCTCAATTGAAGGTAGTTTCGCTAAGGGAACTCTTCTTTCAGACAAGAAAGAAATAGACGTCTTTGTTCTATTCAACAACGTAACTGACGAGTGGATCGAGAGAGAAAGTCTAGGACTTTTAGAGACGTGTCTGAAAGGCTTTAAGATCAAGAAGAAGCACGCACAACACCCCTACGTAACTGTAGAGTTCAACGACCTCTCTGCAGACGTAGTCCCCGCTAGACTCGTAGAGTCTCCCTTGCAAAGCAAGTTAGGCGTCAGCAGAACCCCATTCCATACAGAGTACATAAAGAGCAAGCTAGGTCAAGATCCCTCGTTAGCTGACGAGGTTAGGCTTCTCAAATCTTTTATGAAGGGAATAGGAGTCTATGGGGCAGAAACCGGAATAGACGGCTTCTCTGGATATCTAGCGGAACTCCTAGTCGTATATTACGGAGGGTTTAGGAACGCCTTAAGGGCAGCTACCGAATGGACTCCTCCTGTATATATTGACATTGAGGGCTTTGGAGTCAAAGAGGAGATCGTTAAGAGATACAGAGGGTGTCCTATCATAATAGTGGACCCTGTAGACCCTATGCGCAATGCTGCAGCAGCTGTTTCCTTAGAGAAGCTAGCTCTTTTCATACTGGCTTCGAAGCTCTATCTCAGAGGTCCAGACAAGAAGTTCTTCCACATATTTGCAGAAAGGGTAAAAATAGAGGCTCCGGCTGTCGTGGTCTTTTGTGAAGGCGATTTCTCGAATAAAGATGAGGCAGTAGTATTAGGAAAGCTCAAAAGAGCTTCAGACCTAATATTGTCAAATCTAAAAGAGAAAGGCTTTGTTCCTCTTTGGAGAACTTATGGATATGAGAACGAAAGAGCAGTCATCGCGATAGGTTTAGAGTCTCTCACCATGCCTTTCTTTGAGGTTAGAACAGGACCAATGGCTTGGGAAAACGAAGAGAGGCTAATCAGCTTTCTCTCAAAGAGATTTGAAGAGAAAGCTCAGGTGTGGCTGGGAAGAGATGGAAGGCTTTATGGGTTACGGACTAGAGCTTTGAAAAGCGTTTCTCCTTTAGTCGCTCTTCTCAAACCTAAGGTCTCAGAGCTACTGTCAGCTGAGTGTAGCTTGGAGGCCTGCGAGGATTCGTGGAGATGTCTAAGAGATTCAGGAGTGAGCTTGCGAGCCTTGATAAATTACCCAACACATGCTTGGATGAGGTCAGCATAGACAATGTGGAAGTCGTAAAGGCTCTCTGCTATCCTTTTGAGAAAGGTTCAACTAGAGTTTGTATCGAAAGAGTGGAGAGACTGCTTTCAACAGGCATCGATGTAGTCTGCTCGTGGGGACTCAGCGAACTTCCAGGCTCACGTCTTCGAGTCTTAGGGAAGGGGCACTCCAGCGTAGTGCTTTCAGCTTTCTCAAACAAGCTAGGCCTCGTAGCTATTAAAGTTCGCAGGCTGGACAGCAAGCGACAGAGTCTCGTACAAGAAGCTCTACTGCTTCGTGAAGCCTCAATGACAGGCGCTTCTCCTCATGTTTATTATTATGACGACGACATGATAGTGATGGACGCAGTACTGGGACCCTCTTTAGAGAAAAGAATTAGAGAGAACGGATTGACTGAGAGAACTCTAGAAGAGGTCTTGGATACAGTTAGGGCTCTCGATGTCGCAAAGATCTTACACTTAGAGCTTAGTAGACCGTGGAGAAACTTGGTTTTTACTTGCGAGAGCCCTTGGTGTAAAGCTCTAGTCATAGACTTAGAGTCGGCCAAGAGAGGTTGTGGTAATCTGCTACTCGTGCTAGGAGGTCTTGCTTCAATAAGCTCTCAGCTTATGTCTATAGTAGCTGAATTGAGAGATAATCTTAGAGAGTATCTGAAGAGTGAGTGTTCGAAGAAAAAGTACGAAGAGATCAAGAAAGCTATGTTGGAAGTCGTAAAAGGGAAAAAATTAGATCTCAACCTCAACTAAATGACGTTTTTGGACGATAGAGTCACCTAAGCCGCTAAGACCTGTCTCTAAGTCTGCAAGGGGCTCTTTGACAGACTTTCGAGCGGCTTGCTCTCTAACTACAAGTCTGACTCCACCTACGACTTGGTATAGTTTAGTGAACTTGCTGTGACTCATGAAGTATATACCTTCAGGCTTATCGCTAAGCTTTCTATTGCAATAAGGACAGGTCTCTCCATCGTGACTGTTTTTCGCTTTAGTTGGAGTTGGAGGTCCGCTGAATTTAGTTTTGTTGTTTTTATCGCCTATAGCATACCAGCAAGCTATAAATCCACAGTTTTTACATACAATAGCGATTATTCCAACACCTTTTACTCGAAGACCCAAAGAAGCTCCACCTCAGTTAGCACGGTAATACTCTTGTCACAAGTATTACCTAATACCTCATGCTTTTAAGGGTGTCTGCTTAGAGCATTGAGTCGAGCTGGTTAGCGTTCTCATCTCATTAGGTGTCGCTTTTCCGTGAGCTAGTAAAAGTCTATGTAACTTCTATTATCAAAAATTCTTTGAGGGATCAAGAGGCCACTAAAAGAAATACCTTAAATAAACAAACTACGGATGCCCCATTAAAAATAAAATCTAGCGAAAGATCAAATCTCTTCAAAAGGTTACGGACTCAACATAGGCTTTTCCCAGAGGGGCTTACCTCTAGAAGTAGGAGGAGCCAGCCAGTCGATGACCTCATCTATGTTGTCTCTAACTATGAGTAGCTTGATCGCTCCTAAAGGGGACTCTCTATCGCTGTCTACAATACTCACTTTACCTACGAAAGCTGCTTGTTTGTGGAAAAGCAGATGAGTACTGTCTTCGCGTTTGTTCTTTTTTAGAACGCTTCTAACCGTATCGAGGATCTTCTCGACCCTGATGGCTTGATGTAAAGGTAAAAGCGCCTCGAGACTCGAAGACTCACCTATTGCTTTTTCGCCTCGTGGAGAAGGTATAGTGGTGAACGAAGAAATGTCTACAAGGTTCTTGATCGCCTTAATGACTTTGTCTCTGTTTTCGGTGTATCTAATCTCTGCCTCTACCACAATTCTCGTAGGCAACGCGGATCTCCTCAGCCACTGCTCTCGAAGCTCGGGCTAAATCTTCAGGCGTCGAATCGTTGACTATCATGTAGTCAGCTAAAGCTAGGAGGTTCCCTATTCCATAGTTTAAGTTGTACCAGTCTCTCATTTTGAACTCCTCTAAGCTCTTCACGTCTCCAACTCTTCCTCGTTTCAGTAACCTTTCAAACCTCAGTCTAGGAGGAGCAAAGACCCCCACTACACAGACTCGACCTAGAGAGCTGAGAACTTTCACTTCTTCAAGACTCCTAACCCCATCTACGACCAGCCCTTCTGAGCTGAGTCCTCTTCTCTTTACTTCTTCTAGTAACATCTGCGCTACTACAGAAGACCCTCTTTCTCTTCTCAGCTCGATGGCTACGACCTCTAAGTTCCAAGGAGTCAACTCGAGTCCTCTTCTCTTTACCTCTTCTCTTACTAGGTCCCCCATAGATATTAGAGGGAGCTTCAGATACTCAGCAATTACTTGAGCTACGAGACTTTTACCACTTCCCGGTAACCCCGTTACAGCTACCACGATCAAGACGTCTCCCCATGCTCTAATTAGAGACGAGATTTTATCGTCTATCTAGCTCCCTTCTATCTGTCTCTTCTTTAGCAGACTTCGCATAGTTCTAGCTAAAAAACTGTATGAAGTTTAACGTTTTAAACATCTAGACTTACAGATAATGTGGTGTTGGTCTTGGCTAGAGTGAAAGTCAAGCTCGTCTCCTGGGACGAGATAGTTGATTGGTCTAGAAGACTCGCTGAGATCATAGAAGCTTCGAACTGGAGACCGGACGTAGTTGTAGCTGTAGCTAGAGGAGGCTACGTAGTAGCCAGACTTCTCTGCGACTTCCTCGACGTTACAGACCTTTTGAGCGTCCAAAGCCAACACTGGACAGAAGCGGCCAGAATGGCGGAGAGAGCCATACTAAAATATCCGTACAAGGTCGATCTAGCTAACAAGAAGGTTCTTCTAGCTGACGATATAGTCGACACAGGAGAAAGCTTGCTACTGGCTCGGGATTACATTCAAAAAGAGTGGAGACCTAAGGAACTAAAGATAGGAGTTCTTCAATGGATTAGTCCGGTGGCTAAGTTCAAGCCCGACTACTATGTGATAGAGGTTACGGAGTGGGTTTGGTTCCAATATCCATGGACGAGACTTGAAGACGTGAGTCAATTCATAACCAGAATCTTCAGAGAGGACGAAAGAATTAAGAACAGAGAGGTATCGGAAGATGAACTCAAAGAACTCTTCATAGAGTGGTATGGCATTCATCCCAGCGAAATAGGGAAGTACTGGGAGCTAGCTCTGAAAAAACTCTCGTCCAAAGGCGTTCTAAGCAAGACTGAAAAAGGATATCGTCTAGTAGCTCGCTGAAGACCAATCTCTAAAAACCTGTGGCAACCTAAAATCACTTGGTGCCGGGGTGGCCGAGCGGACCAAGGCGGCGGGCTCGAGACCCGTTGCCCCTTCGGGGGGGCGCGCGGGTTCGAATCCCGCCCCCGGCGCCACAGCTTCTACTGCTTTCATTTAGTCACACTTTGCCAAAGGCCTCGAGACTCTTAGGAGGTCGAAGGGCTATAGCTAAAGCTCCATATAGTACAGCGTTATCTCCAAATCCAGAGACTTCGAGAGACGGTAGGCTCAAAGAGAGATACTCTTTAAGCCTCTCTGCTATAGGGCGCAACATTAAGTCTTGGTTATTCAAAACCACTCCTCCTCCTAAGACCACTACCTCAGGGTCGTAAGCAGCTATGGCACTAGCCAACCCTGCTGAGTGAACTCTATTCATCTCATTAACCAGGCTAATGGCAAACTGATCGCCGTTTCTCGCTAAAGAGTAGAGCAACGGTGCATCAAGACTTCCTGTCTTAGCTAATTGTAGAGCTCTTGTCTCTTTTCCTTTCCACTTCAAAGCTTTAATCCTAGCTACTTTGGGCACGTTAGCTCCTCCAGCTAAAGCCTCCCAATGTCCTCTTCCTCCACATCCACAAACTACTTCGCTTGTGTGATCGACCACCATGTGACCTATTTCGTGTGCGTTTCCGCTCTTGCCTAAGAGAAGATTACCGTCAACCACCACTCCTCCTCCTATCCCTGAGCTTATAGTAACGTATAGCAAGTTCGAGACTCCTCTTCTCGATAGCACGTATTCACCCCAAGCAGCAGCAACACAGTCGTTGATAACGATCACAGGAACTTTATACACTTCGACTAGAGGGTCTCTAAGAGCAAAAGATCCGATGGGATTGTTTGGAGTATTGACAACCCAACCTCTCTTCAGGTCAAGAGGTCCGATAGAAGCTACACTCACTATGTCGACAGGCTCGTCTGGAGGAGCTAAATCAACTATAGCTTTCGCTACCGCTAGGTGTCCTCCCTCTCTAGGTGTCCTCATCTCTCTCTTCCATATCATCTTTTCGTCTTGAAAGAACGCTACTCTGAGCCTTGTAGCGCCTATGTCTACAGCTAGCACTCTCACTAAAGGGTCCTAGTTCTCATACTTAAGTCGAGAGCTTAAAGAACGAGGTAGAGCTTTAGACCACCGAATAGGCTTGTGTCTACGGCGAATAGAAGTGCTAGCCTTTAAAAATGTTGAAGAGGTTTATCTCGCTATCGTTAAGAAATTGAAGATCAGACCAAATCACTTGACTCTACTCGGTCTTTGCTTAGCCTTGGCTACTCCTCTAGCGGCTTATGCAAACAACGCAATTATAGTGGCTGTACTCATAGTGCTCTCTTCGCTGGCTGACGCTCTTGACGGATATACGGCGAGAGTTTTGAAAGCGACCAGCAAATGGGGCGCGTTTCTCGATTCGACTGCTGACAGAGTAGCTGACTCTATGTTTGTGCTTAGCTTCATGCTCTTAGGGCTTAGTCCCACAATATGCTACTTGTTGCTTACTTTTTCTCTCCTAGTATCCTACACAAGAGCAAGAGGAGAAGCTCTGGGTACAACTTTCAAAGGAGTCGGTATAATAGAAAGACAAGAGAGAGCAGTGCTGTTCATACTGATAGCGTTCCTCATCGCTTATGACAAACAGGTCGCAGAAATAGGAGCGATCGTAACCTTAGCTTTTACCGTAATCACAGTGATCCAAAGAGTTCTCCATGCTAAGAAGAGGCTGACAGAAGTTGAGTGAAAAACATGGTTTTATCTTATGCGTTGAAGAAACTCTAAGCATAGCTCTCAAACCGTTTGATTATAGAGTGCATGGACATGACGTCTCTATAGAAGCGTGTTGGTGTGTTGGCGATAAGAGAGTAGATATAGAGGAGTTGGCTTCCTTGCTTTCAAAGGTCCTTAAGGAGATAGACCGAAGACCTCTATGGGAGGTTTTAGAAACAGAGAGCGCCACCATTGAGGACCTCTTGCTTTACTTAAAAAACAAGATAGAACGAGAACGCCCAGGACTCTGTGCTCTAAAGGCTAGCTGGAGAAGAAGGTCTATAGCTCTCGCTTTGTAGATCAGGCTTCGTAAAACCCTTTAAGGTCTGCAGAGCAGGATTGAGATGAGGTAAGTAAGTGGTTCGTTATTTTGGTGAAGGTCAATGTTTGAGTTCATGGTGGCATATTGGTGGGTTTTGCTGATAGAGGGACTGGCTGTAGCATTAGTAGTCGGACTTCTCGCGCTCTATGCCGATAAGATCGTAGGCGACGCTCCTAAAAGCCTAGGCTCTTTAAGAGCTGGCATGGCCTTATCGCTTATAGCTATGGTTTCAGGCTATATAGTTGTGGTTGTTGTTGCTTTCAAAGCTTTAGAGTGGTATACGGGCTTCTCGATCTCGGCTAGCTCAATAGCCTTGACGGCCTCTCTGATGGCGTTCCTTCTAATCTTAGTTCAGTGGCTCATCTCTCCTCTTATAATCAACATAGCCTACAGAACTCGAAGTCCTAGGAGCTCTTATGAGCAGGAACTAGAGATGGAGCTAAAGAGACTAGCGGAGAGAGCCGGTATGAAGACCCCTAAGTTTGTGATAGCTGATGTCGACTTCCCCAACGCCTTTGCGTACGGCAGTCCTATCTTTGGAAACTACGTAGCGATAACTAGAGGCTTGCTGAAAACTATGCCTAAAGAGGAGATTTTAGGGGTCATAGGTCACGAGTTAGGACACCTCAAACACCGAGACGTAGCTTGGATTTTGGCTCTCTCAACGATTCCGTTAGCTGTATACTTCTTGGGTAGAGCTCTAGTGTGGATGGGAATATTTAGAGATACAAGCGCGAACACAAGAAGGACTGAGGCGACTCCAATAGTGTTCTTAGCTATAGGAGGTCTCTTAATAGTAGCGAGCGTTATTTTCAGGCTTCTAATAGTTCACTTCAGCAGGCTTAGAGAGTACTACGCAGATGCTCATTCTGCAATGCTTTTAGGAACTTCAAGACCGTTACAGAGAGCTCTAGCGAGGCTCTACCTGACCTACAACACGCGTCCCGACGTTAGCGAAATGGCTAGAGAAAACAGCACTGCAGCTCTGCTTTTCATAATAGCTCCTTTAATAGAACTATGGGCTTCACCATTCTACGAGATAGATTACCATGTAGAGAGACTCAAAGAGATCAAGACCAACGCTCTCGAGGAGTTGCTCTCAACTCATCCACCGATTCCAAAGAGGCTCAAGTTCTTGGATAGAGTAGCGCAACGTCTCTAGCTCTCACTACTTCGTGTTCTTCATCTGTTTCTTGTTGAAAGAGAACTCTTAAGAGGGAGATTCTATTTCTTTTTCTTCCTCAAATAGTATCTGGACGCAAAGCGTTCAAATCCTGGACTTCTCTGAGAGCTTATGTGGGCTCAGTCAAACTTCGGTACGATACCTTTTTCGAGAAAGTCTACTCCATATACTTCGCTTAGCAAAGACGATCTTAAGATAGAAGAGGGGTTCCCCTGAGCCATTACTGATCCCTCTTTCATCACAACGACCTTCTGGGCTATTGATGCGTGAGAAGGCTCATGTGCAGTATAGATTATAGTGGATTTATTTTGAAGAGCGCGAAGAAGTCTGGCTATTTTAACTTGATTGCTGAGATCTAGACTGGAGAAGGGTTCGTCTAGCAGGAACACTTTAGGTTTTCTGATAAGAGCTGCAGCTATTAGCACAAGCTTCTGTTCTCCTCCGCTAAGCTCTATCATCTTCCTTTCTAACATAGAGGTAGACAGACCTACAATCTCAAGTCCTTCTTCAAAACTCAGAGGGTCTTTAACCCCATAAGAGTAAGCTCTCATAACGTCTGAGACTTTGGAGAAGGGCTCAGAGTATAGATGACTTGGAACATAGCTGATCAAGCTTCTAACCTCTCTAGGCTCTCGGCCACAAACTTTGACCTCGCCTTCCTGGAGTCTCACGATACCCGTTATCGTTTTGAGCATTGTGGTTTTGCCAGCTCCGTTTGGACCCATCAGACACGATAGTTCGCCGTTAAAGCTGATCGTCACACCTTTCAGAACCTCTTTGTTCCCTAAGACCACTTTCACGTTCTTGAGCACTATAGAACAACTCACGTTCTTCACCCATAACTTTGTAGCTTTAAGAGCATGTAGGCTAGCAGAGGAGCTCCGATCACAGCTGTCATAGCTGTAACGGGTATCTCTACGCCTCCGAAGATCCCTCGTATCGTTAAGTCGGCTAAAACGACTATAGTGGACCCTATGAGTCCCGAGGCTATGCTGAGCTCGAGAAATCCCTCTTTACTTAAAAGCCTAGCGATCCAAGGAGCTACAATTCCAACGAAACCAATAGGTCCGCTTATCGTAGTAGCGGCTGTTGCAGCTAGAGTAGCTGCTCCTGTACTAAGAGCTCTTACTAACGAACGTCTGACTCCTAAAGACTCAGCTACATCATCTTCTAAAACTAAAACGTCTAGCTCTTTATGGAAGACCAAGACGATGGAAACCCCGAGAAGCACTATGGAAAAAGCGATGAATAACTCATTCATCTTAACGTACGCCAGGCTTCCGAAAAGCCACATCATGGGAGAACCTCTGATCTCGGCATGATAAAGAGTCAGGAGAACCACGTTGAGACTGTAAAATAGATAGGACACAGAAACTCCGGCCACGATCAACGAAAGCGGCGAGTAGCCGGCTAAGGCAGACGCTGTTAGAGTGAAAGAGAGTGCCAAGAGTCCTCCCAAAAAAGAAAGCAGAGGCCATACGTGAGGTTCTAAGCCTACGATCATTGACAACAAGATGCCTAGCGTCGCTCCTGAGCTGATACCGATGAGGTATGGATCGGCTAAAGGATTACGAGTCACTCTCTGAATGCAGAGCCCAGCTACCCCTAAGGCCGTTCCAACGAGGACTCCGGCTGAGACTCTCAATAACCTATACCTCAAGATACCCGCTTCTGTTTCATTGTTGAACCATAGGGGGTTTACAAAACCTCCTGGACCTATGCTTAAAGCCAAAACGAACACAGCGGAGAGTATTAGGAGAAGAGCGAAGAGCCGAAAGAAAGGAGCCTTCTGAATAATCAAAACGACTACCTCATGTGGTGGGAGAGTCAGCTAGAAGCGATCGCTAACATTACAGGTTCTGGGTATGTCAGTATCTTCAAAACGTCGAGCGTTATGTTGGAGACGTATGGAGAAACTATTGAGATCAAATCGATTTTGTTGTCAAAACGTTTAGGAGGATCGCTAAGCTCAAAGAGGTATGGGTGAGCAATTATAGCCAGCGCGTAAAGAGCTACCACAGCTCTAGGAGAAGGTCTCAGCAACGAGTCTTCGTAGAAGTCCGAGAATTCGATTATCATATCGTGCTTCACGGCTTCTATCCGATAGGCGGCTTCTCCTAGCGTAGAAGTTAAGAACGATATGAAGTAATCTTTATTGATGAGCCCATGGGAAGTGCTTAAGACGATTACTGACGGGTTTAAGGTTAGGAGGCTCTCTGGAGACACAGACTGCCAACCTACTACATGTTCGTAAACGTTGAGAAAGCCTGCTAATATCAGGAGATCGTGTTGCCAAGTCTTTCGACCGGCTACCCATATAGGGTCAACCCAAATCACCATAGCGACAGTCGATCTTTCAGAAGATCTTTCTACAAGCTTAGTGAGTTCAAAAACAGCGTATCTCATACGCCATGCTAGCTCGTAAGCTTCTTCAGCTCTTCCGAGAGCTAGTCCAAGTACTATCAACGAGTCAATGACTTCAGAGAGAGACCTATCACCTAAAAGGATGACGGGGATTCCATAGTTGGATAACACGTCTCTGACCACTAGATGACTCGGAGTGGAAACTACTCCGATAACTAGATCTGGCTTCAGAGCGATTATGACTTCAACGTTAGGATTCCAGAATCCCCCTATAGACTTCAAAAGTCCGCGCGACCTCATTTCTAAGATAACCGGAGGGAAGTTGGAAAAGTCATCAACTCCTACTAGTTTATCCAACGCTCCTATATAATAGATAGACTCAGTTACACTAGGAGCTAACGAGACAACTCTTTGAGGCTTTCTGAGAATAAGTACCTCTTTCCCGCTTGAATCTCTTATCGTGAGTGGAAAGCCAAGAGCTTCTACAGCCTCTCTGACCTTGGCTTCTAGCTTCTCTACAGCCTCTCTGAGCCGAGAGTTTCTCTCCTCGAGACCAGAGAGATGAGCACGTAATTCGCTCAGCTCTAAGTATATAGACCGCAGGTCGTCTATGGTCGCGACCTTCTCCATTTTTTCAGTTAGAGACGTTATTCTGCTCTCTAAATCTTCGATCTTGTTATTGGCTCCTCCTAACTCTCCTTGAATTTCGTTAAGAGATTCTCTCATATTTTGTAACTCTAAATACGTTAGTATTTGTGTAGCTAGTATGACAATTACCAAAAGTCCAGCCAAAACCGCTTTAAGCTTAGTAGACGAGAGGTAGCTCATGAATGGTCACCCTAACCAACAGTGCTAGCCAAACTCTAAAGTTAAAAAAGCCTCAGAACACGAAAGCCGATCTTATTGACTTGTGACCTCTAATTCGATTTAGGAGATCTCTAATAAGAGGTTACATAAGAGCTTAGATATGGGGTTTGCTTCAGTGGGTAGACTCAGCATAGAGCTAGGCAGGTCTCTTGAAGACCTAGTAGAGATTTGGCTATCTCGTAGAGGCTACGCTTATGAACGCAATGTAAGAGTTGAGACTCCGTTAGGCAGATTTGAGACAGACTTTTTAGTATATGACGATAAAGGAAAGTTCATTGTAGAAGTGAAAAACTTAAAAGACCCCGTAGATAGAGACGCCGTGCTGAAAGCCTACAACGCTTCTCTCGCTATGATAGCCTACAAGGCGGTATTGATATCGTCCTCAGGCTTCACAGACGCGGCTCGAAGCTTAGCTAAGCTTCTGGAAAGAGTAGAACTGGTAGAACTGAAGGACATAGTAGCAGAACTTGAAGCAGAAGCTCTAAATACGGGTCTACAATTTCTTGAACCTCAATTGACGCTAACTCAAGTGAAAGAGTGGCTAACGAGAAACGTGATTCGAAAAAAGTTCTTAATCCTGGTTGCAGAAAAGATAGTCGACATCGAGCCGATATACTATCCTGTTTACTTAATGAAAGTCAGGATAGCTCTAGATCAAACCAAGACCCGCTTCAAGGAGACGTTCGCTATGGCTTCAGCGGTCTCGGGGCTTCCTCTAGCCGTGGACAAGGCTAAGAAGACTGTCTACGAATCCCTTAAAGAACTCATAGATATGTCTCCAGAGCTGGTAGAGGTCTATAGAGTCTATGCTGGCAAGAGCGTAAGCAGGAGCGAACTCGTTCAGCTCTACGGAACGAGTCTTTGGAATAAACTGATGAGGAGCTTGTCAGCAAGAGGTCTGGTGAGACAAGTGTCGAGTCGTCCGTTAGTGGTTGAAATATTAAACGTCTTACCTAAAGTTGAAGACCTAGAAGAGATAGTTAAAATAACGAACGAAGCGAAAAGAATCAACAGACCTCCTTCCAATTTTAGCGTAAAAGAGCAACTGGTTTCTATAGGTAGCGTTAGGTCTTTCCTCAATCAGACTTTAGGAGCAGATATAGTTACGTACGCTCTACTATACATACCTCTCTTTAGAGCTAAACTGGAGGACGAGAACAAGAACTACAGGATCATATGTATCACAGGTTGGTTGAGAGATCCCATGCTATACCTAGGCTGTTCTTAGAGCGGAGGAGTCGTTTCTATAAGTTTCGAGCGAATGTGAGAAAGGGACGAGAGCTTGCTCCAAACTGAAGAGCTACTGAGTTTTTTGATGTCCAGAAGAAGCATTAGGAGGTTCAAGAAGACTCCATTAGACATCTCTCTGGTGCTTAAGGCTATAGACGTCGCTAGATATGCTCCTAGCTCTCGTAACTCCCAGCCGTGGAGGTTCATCATTATATCGGATGAGAGTCTCAAAAACGCTCTCTCATCTATACATCAATGGGCATGGCCTTTAAGAGAGGCTCCCCTAGGAGTCCTTATAGCTTGTAACACCCAAGAGTCTCCACTCTCCTACATGCTAGACTGCGCTAACGCAGCGACGTACTTCATGCTAGCTGCACACGCTTTGGGTTTAGGAACTGTTTGGATCCAGACTTTGAGGAACACAGAAAAGCTAAGAGAGTTGCTAGCCCTACCTCCAGACTATGTCCCTATAGCTCTCTTAGCTGTAGGTCATCCTGACGAGCAACCTCAAGTCAAGACTAGAAGACCACTTGAAGAGATAGTTTATATTAACAAATTCGGAGAGCCTTTCAGATCAGGTAGTCAGCTAAACAGAGAGAAGCTCGAGACTAGCTAGGTCAAGGTGCTTAACCTTTATAGCTCTCTCGGGTCCGAAAGGCTAGGGAGCCGGGGTAGCTCAGCTAGGTAGAGCGCCGGGCTGTTAACCCGGTGGTCGGGGGTTCAAGTCCCCTCCCCGGCGCCACGATCTTTTCACAACGTTTTTTGAGAAAGACCATCCCAAAACGTTGATAATAGTGGCTGAGGCGAGAGTCGAGAAGGCTAGGAGCACCGACAAAGTTATCGCTAGGTCTCTCCAAACTCCAGATATAACTAAAAACGCGAGAACAGGGAGGAACGCAGTTACTGAGGAGAGTAGTGCTAGGGGGGTTCTGAACGTCAGAAGAGAAACAAGAGCTAAGACCGTCGAGGCTATGATTAGAAGAGCGAGCTGAAGCGTTAGATCTCCGAAAAAGCTTGTATAAGAGTACAACACTACTATAAGCAAAAGCGTAGCTAGAGCAGAGATAGCTCTGCTTAGAGTTGTGAGCGTGCTGTAAAAGCTAACTACGGGGCGAACTTTCCTCATGCCGTTCTCTATAGCTTCGAGAACGCTTACAGCTGAGGGAAGGTCTTCGTTTTCAATAGAGCGAAGTAGTTGAACGGCTAGAGGCTCTAGAGAGTCAGGTAAGCTTATACCGAGAGTCCAGCTTTCGCTATTCAGAGCTTCAAGTTTGTAGATCAGTTTTGAAAGCCTTTTGTGAAAGACCTTCCATCTTTCATCTTCTCTCTTTCTATAAGCTAGCGCAAGGCTTTTGTAGACCTCTGGAAGTCCTGTTAGAATCATCTCCTCTTTAGCCTCCAAATACTTTCTTTAGAAGATCTGAGGTCCCTCTTTCACTTGATGTGAATAATCTTCTAGCTATCTCATATAGCTCTCTTATCTCTTCGTTGCTTGCATAATCTAGAGGTATACCGATACCTCCCGCTAACTCCCATCTTTCGTATAGTTTATTCATTATAGCCGCTACGGTCTCGTTTGAGTAAAACCTCGATTTCAATTCGGCGTCCGAACTCTCATCTATCATTGCTATGAGCTCTCTCTTCATGCGGTTCCTATCCAAGCTACTCACTCCTCGTTAAATGCTCTAGTGCCGATCTAGTAAAGCTTTTGGGTCAACATAAAGACACGTCGAAACTTGTTTAACTGGGGTCTACAAGCTTCGTTCTCGGAAGACCAGCTCGGATTGCGATCTCGGGCTCTGAGACCATGAGTCTGGAAAGCTTTGGTTTCAAGAGAGTAGGCTCCTTCTATAACAGACCTCTATTCAAGGTTGGGGCTCCAACGCCTCTCATTGGACATATAGCTTTTGGGATCATAGACAGAGGGACTAATGTGGTTCAGATTAGACCTACTACGCTTTGTCCCTACTCTTGTGTTTTTTGTAGTGTAGATGCAGGTCCTTTCAGCAAATGGAGGCAGGCAGAATTCATTGTTGACACAGAGTGGCTGTACCGTCATGCAATTGAAGTAGCCAAGTATAAAGGAGGTAAGTCGCTAGAAGCACTTATTGACGGGGTAGGAGAGCCTCTTACACACTCAGATATTGTCAGGTTAATAAAATTGTTAAAAGACTCAGGGCTTTACGATAGGGTAGCTATAGAAACGCGTGGGGGTCTTTTAACGAAAGAGATCATAATTGAGTTAGAAAAAGCGGGTCTTGACAGAATAAACTTGAGCATTGACTCCACAGATCCCACTCAAGCTAAAGAGCTAACAGGAGCTAAGTCTTATGATGTAGCTCAGGTCTTAGAACTTGTTGCATGGACTCTAGAGAACACAAAAATAGATGTGATCTTAACTCCAGTAGTCATACCGGGAGTCAACGAGAAAGAAATGATCAAGATAATCGAGTGGGCTAAGAGACATAAAGCGGGGGAGAAGAGTTCCTGGCCTTCAGGAGTCCTTATTCAAAAATACGAAGTTCACAGGTATGGGAGGAAGATAAAAAACGTGAGACCATGGTCTTGGAGCAAGTTCTATGAGTGGTTGGCAGAACTCGAGAGAACCACAGGCTATAGACTGATAGTCTCTTCTAAAGAGATAGGGATCGAATCGAGACCTCAGTTACCTAAGCCTTTTAAAAAGGGAGACGTGATTTTAGGGATTGTCTTAGGACCTGGCTGGCACAAAGGAGAGTACCTCGTAGTAGATAGAGGTTTCAGAAGACTGATAGCTGTCTTCCCCGCTAGAGAACTAAGCCCTGGAGAGAGCCTCAGAGTGAAAATAGAGGAAGACGCAGACAACATTTACGTAGCTACAGTCTAACTTACGACTAGTGCATTATAAACACTTAATACTTCTGTCTAAATTATTGTTTTCTCAAGATCTAAAGCCGAGGAAGCGAGGTGTATCAGGAATTCCTAGAACGGGAATAGAAGGATGGGGGGTTTACATACCTAGGTATTGGCTTCCGGCTTCTGAGGTAGCTAGAGCTTGGGGATGGTCTGACCATGTCTGGAGAGGTCTCGCAGTTGAAGGGAAAGCTGTAGCGAACAGTGATGAAGACTCGACCACAATGGGCTTCGAAGCGTCCTTAAATGCCATATTGAGAGCAGGCATAGACCCCAGCGAGATCGGAGCTGTTCTCTTTGGTTCCGAGTCTAAACCTTATGCCGTAAAGCCGAGCGCTACAATAATAGCTGAGGCTTTAGGAGCGACTCCAAACTTAATGGCTAGCGATCTAGAGTTCGCCTGTAGAGCTGTAGGAGAAGCGCTTAGAATAGCTACAGCCCTCGTAGAAGCTAAGAGCGTTAGCTTCGCTCTAGTCATCGGTAGCGATACGGCTCAAGCAAGTCCGGGCGACGTTTTGGAGTTCACAGCTGCAAGCGGAGCTGCAGCTTTTGTCATTGGAGCTAGAAACCCTGCAGCCTTAGTCGAGGGAAGCACCACTTACGTTACCGATACCCCAGACTTCTGGAGAAGAGATGGGTCTCCTTATCCAAAACACGGAGAAGGTTTTACTGGAGAGCCTGCATATTTCGCTCATATAGTCTCGGCAGCCAAACGGCTAATGGAAGACATGGGTCTCAGACCATCTGATTTCAAATACGCTGTCTTCCATCAGCCTAACGGTAAGTTTCCCGTCAAGGTGGCACAAATGCTCGGCTTCTCGATGGATCAAATCAAAATAGGTCTCGTAGCTCCGTTTATAGGAAACACGTACAACGGGAGCGCTAGCATAGGGCTTGCTAGAGTCTTAGACAACGCGTCTCCGGGAGACAGAATCCTACTAATAACCTACGGTAGCGGAGCCGGTAGCGACGCATTCAGTCTCTTAGTTACGGATTCGATACTCGAGAAAAAGGAAAGAGCACCCAGCGTAGACGATTATCTGATGTCTCGAGTCCAGATCTCCTACTCAGACTACATTAAGTTTAGGAACAAAATAAAAGGTCCTCAAAGAGAGTGAGGTGTAGATAATGACATTCATAGTAGGAGTTGGTTTGACTCAAGTAGATAGACACTACGATAAAGGTCTCAAAGACCTAGCTCTTGAAGCTGCCACAAAAGCCTTAGAGTCAACAGAGTTGAACAGAGAAGATATAGACTTCGTTCTGATAGCATCCAGCGTGAGCTACCTACAAACAAGACAGTTAGATTTAGCTTCTTACATAACTTCATCAATAGGTCTTAGAAGGGCTAGAGCTCTATCTGTAGAAGCAGGAGAGGCCTCAGGTCTAGCTTCAGCTCAAGTAGCGCTATCCCTCATAAAGAGCGGCCTTGCTGAAAACGTGCTTATAGTTGGCATAGATAAATTGAGCGATGTAACTTCTTCAAGAGCTTACGAACTCTTGTCACACCTTCACGATGTTGACTATGAAGGTTACTACGAGCTAGGTTTTGGAGCGGTTGCAGGAATCCTCGCTAGAATGTATATGAAAAGATACAACGTAGACAGGCTTACCTTAGCTTACTGGTCTACTCTCATGCACGCTAATGCGAAAAACAACCCCTACGCTATGCTTAAGTTCAGCATAAGACCAGAAGCGGTTCTAGACGCGCCTCCTATAGCGGAGCCTCTGACACTTCTCGACGTACCTCCTATTTCTGACGGTGCTGCAGCAGTGGTCCTGTCAGCTAAGAGCAGAAGCTCTCTAGCCAGACTAGTCGACGTCGAATCGGCTACGAGCTTTCCTAGCGTAGCTCTTCAAGAAGACCCTCTTAAGATAGAGTCACTTGAGCTAGCGTTCGCTAGATTGAAGACTAAAAGAGAGATCGAGGCTATAGATGTCTTGGAGATTCATGATTCTTCCAGCATAACCGGGATACTCATATTGGAAAGTCTAGGACTAGCGAATAGAGGAGAGGCGGCCAAGATGCTCGCAGAAGGTTACTTCTCTAACGAAGGTCCTCTTGTAAACTTAAGCGGAGGACTCAAAGCTCGAGGACATCCTATTGGGGCTACAGCAGTCTACCAACTCGCTGAAGTAGCGATGCAGATAGCTGGAACATTTCCAGGAAGGAAAGCTCAAGACGCTCAGAGAGGACTGGTTGTGTCTCTAAACGCTCATGGATCTTCGTCTTATATTGCATATCTAGATAGAGGTGAGGAACAGTGAGCGTATCGCCTCCAGCCTTTTGGAGATCTAAGAGATATAGGCTAATAGGAAGACACTGTACGACTTGCGGACGCGCACATTATCCGCCCCTTAAGGTCTGTCCTTACTGTAGTTCACATAATCTGAGAGACGTAGAGCTGCCGAGAAGAGGAAAGCTAGTAAGCTATTCTATAGTTTACGCTACGCCACCTGATAAACGCGAAAGGACTCCTTTGGTTGTCGGTCTAGTTGATTTGGGGGTCGTGAAACTCATAGCCGAACTCACAGATGTCGATCTGGCGGAACTCAGAGAAGACATAGAGGTTGAGGCAGTATTAAGAAAGCTCAAAGAAGACAGCTCATCAGGCTTAATAGTATATGCCATCAAGTTCAGACCTCTGTTTACCTCTGAAAAGGGTTCTAGCGACGGCCTGAAGGATGCAAACAATGGCCAAAAGCTTGGATGAATGGATTAAAAAGATAGAGAAGAGAGAGATCTCGCTAGAAGATCTCGATGACCTCTTAGGAAACGCTAACTTAGCTGCTCTTGTGAGAAGACTGTATTTAGAGAAAAGCTTCAAGATCTCACTGACCGGCATAGCCAGTAGCGTGATCGACTTCGAGGCTTTGAAGAGTTTAACAAGAGGAACAGCGATAGGAGCGGTTCAGATACCTCTCTATATTCTAGGACCAGTCTCAATTGAGGGAGGAGCAGTAAGTGGCGAAGTAGTGTTTCCTCTAGCGCTTATAGACATAGACAGCTTAGCTCTGCTCAACGACTTTATAGGGTTGACTAAAGGAGGTCTCAAAGTCTTCTCTGAGGTGAAAGATGTAGAGATTAGGTCTATTTTGATCGCTAAAGAAGGTCTCCACAAGTGGCAGACAGAAGAAAGCTTGAAGGAGAAACTTCCAGCTGATGGTTCGTTCGAGAAAGAATTTTTGAAGATACTAGAGGAGAAGAACGTTTTAGTTTTGAAGGTTAGAACAAGTTTGTTGAGACTCAGCGCGGTCCTCTCTGAGGCAGAGGAAGTGTTGACAGAACTCTGTTCTAAAGGTTACGAGTTAATGAGACACTCCTACGTTTTTGAGACGCGTTCAGCAATAGAGTTGCCGCTAGACGCGTTGATAGAGAGAAAGGATATAGACATAACCGAACTGAAAAACTATATCGAACGTTCTTTAGCTATTGCCTCAAGGCATATGGATGTGACTTCTAAACTGGTCACAGGATTTTTTACAGCTATCGGTCTGAGTTCAGCGAAGCTATCGACAGGAAGCCGTTCTGCAACTATATCTTCTCAAGGTCTTCTCAGTATCGCGATAGAAGGCTCTATCGTGAACATAGACGAAAGAGAGCTGAAGACATCTTTAAGGCTACCCACACAAAGCGAAACGCTGTCTCTAATAGGTATAACCGACGCTACTGAGAAAGCTATGCTCAGACTAGCGGAGCTGGCTTCTGCTTTAGTTGCTTTCGGAGAGATAGCCTCACTCCTTCTCTTCATCTATGGAGCTAAGAAGAGGTAACGCAGAAAGCCAGCGGAGCTTCTAGAGCCTGGGTGTTCCAGTTTGTCCACTAAAAAGAAAGGAGCGGTAATTTCGATAGGCTTCCCTAGAGTAGTTGAAGAGGTCAAGATAGGACCTCCTTATCTCACGAAATACGAAAGAGCCAGAATGATCGGGATCAGAGCTCTCCAGTTGTCTTACGGAGCTCCTCCCCTAGCTCCTATAGAGAAGATAGGCTCCACAGACCCTATACTCATAGCCAAGTATGAAGTAGATAACGGGTTGCTCCCTATTTCTGTGCTTAGGTATACGAGTTCAGGAGAGAGACAGACCCTACCTTTAAAGCTTCTCATAGAGCTAAGCAGGAGGATATTGGGTAGAGTTGAGTAGCTTTCCTCGTCCTGTAGTTGATGAAGAGTTCGAAATACTAGAAGAGAGGAGCTTCGGAGACAGAGTAGAGATCGTTCTGGGTAATCCGAAGAAAGGAGATATGGAGAGAGCTTTAACCAAAATCTACGAGAGCTTGATGAGAGCGGACTTCTACTCAATGCTTCGCATAGAAGACAGAGGTCTAGTGCTCTACGCGTTTAAGAGAGGACAAAGCAAAGAGAGACTTTTAGTCTTAGCCGCTTTAGCTTTGATAACTCTCGTCACAGTAACTATCTCCTCTTTTGCTTTTGAGAAAATAGAGAGCTCTAAGGGAGGCTTCTCTTGGAACATACTTGCCTATCCGATAGGTCTTCTAGTACCACTCTTAGTTCACGAACTTGGTCACTCTTTAGCAATGAAGATCAAGAAGGTTCCAGCTAGCCTCCCTTATCTCTTGCCAGCTCCTCCTCTTCAACTCGGATTTCTTGGGACCTTCGGGGCAGTCATAAATATGAGATGGCTACCCGCTACTCTCAAAGATTTGGCTTTTATAGCTCTAGCCGGTCCAGTCTCTGGTTTCTTGGTCGCGCTTCCGATAGCCTATCTCGGTATTGCTCAATCAGCTGTCGTCAGAGCAGAGGAGGTAACTAGCGGTATCGAGATACCAATTGTTCCACTGATCTTCCTAGTTTTGTTGTCTACAAAGCTAGAGGTACCGAACGGATTCGTAGTAGTACTAAGTCCCTTGACTTTTGCTACAATGATAGTGTTCTTCGTCACATTCCTCAACCTGATCCCTGTAGGAATGCTTGACGGAGGTCACGTAGTAAGAGTTCTACTAGGAGAGAGGTTACACAAATACGTAGGGCTTTTTATAATCGCACTAGTGGCGCTAACTGTCCCACTAGTTCCCATTCTTTCGATATACTTGCTTGTCTTGATATTAATTTATACGCTTAGTAGAGGGCGTCATCCTGGCTCATCTTACAATTTAGAGATAAGAAGCCACACGATGAGAGTAGCAATAGCTTTAGTCTACGTCTTGTTACTAGTTCTCACTTTTCCTATACCTATCCTTTAACGAAAAACGATTTTCAAGTAGAGGGTTCAGACAATAGTGCACAATACCTTGATTTAGTGTACTCAGTTCACAACTTTATAATTCTAAACGTGAAGTCATAATAGGGTAGAAGAAACTTTGAATGAACTCGAGAAAGGACGTTGCCGCCCTCCTGTCAACTTCATAGCGGTTATAGCTGAGAAGCCCAAAGCTGCAGAACGCATAGCAAAAGCTATAGGACAAGCTTCATTATGTGTTGACAAAGGAGTTCGATACTGGATAGTAAAGACCTCAAGCAAGCCTGTAGTCGTCGTGTCGGCTGCAGGTCACCTTTTCGGTATTCGAGCCTCTCAAGAGGGGTATCCTGTTTACAGCTTTCAATGGATGCCTCTATGGACTATAGACGAGAATTATCGACATCAAAAGAAGCTCTATGACCTACTAGCAAAGTTGTTGCCGAAGGCTTCTTCATATGTGGGCGCATGTGATTACGATATCGAGGGTAGTGTCATATGCTATAAGATAATTGAGGCTTTTGGAGACCTTAAGAGAGCTTTTCGTATGAAGTTCTCAACCCTTACAGTGACTGAGCTGAAGGAGGCTTTCAAGAAGCTTCAGCCTCTAGATATAGAGATGGTCGAAGCAGGTCTGGCAAGACACGAGCTAGACTGGCTTTGGGGCATAAACACTTCGAGAGCTCTTATGGACTCTCTGAGGTCTGTCGTCAACTACAAGAAGTCTCTTAGCGCCGGTCGTGTTCAAAGTCCTACACTTTTGGAGGCTGTTCGCAGATGGCTTAGCAGGTCTCTCCATGTACCGATTCCTTCAGTCAGTATAACCGTAGAGGCTGAGACAGCGAACGGTCATGTGGTTTACTTCAAGCCTTTAGGGTGGAGTCCACAGAGCCTTTCTGAAGCCAGATCGATAGAGGCGGAACTTAAAAGATACAACACGCTTTTCGTTACAGATTTGAAAAAACAAGAGAGAACTGTGCTACCGCCTCCTCCGTTCAACTTAGGAGACCTTCAACATGAGGCATACAGACTTTTCGGTTTTTCTCCAAAAAAGACAGAAGAGATAGCAGAAGAACTCTACTTAGGAGCACTTATAAGCTATCCAAGAACCAATAGTCAGAAGCTACCGTCTACGATAAACTTCCATCAAATAATGAACGGCTTGAAGTCTAACCCCGACTACAAGAGCTTAGTGGATAGGTTGTTAAGAGAGACAAGAGGAGTGCTGAGACCCGTACAAGGCAAAGCCGAAGACCCAGCGCATCCAGCCATACATCCAACAGGAGAGCAACCCGAGAAGCTAACAAGAGAGCAGAAGCTTATCTACGACCTTATAGTCAGAAGGTTTCTAGCGGCCTTTGCGAAGCCTGCAGTATTGAGCGAAGTCGAGATCGTTGTAAAGGACAACTTTAATAGACCTTATGTCGCTCACGGCGTTGAGATAGTCGAAAAAGGATGGTATAATTACTACCACTTTGAAGAGCCTCATGTAGTCAGGTTGCCTGAGGTCAGGAAGAACGATAGGCTGCGAGTAGTCAAGACCTCAGTTAAAATTAGATGGAGCGGACCTACAGAGAGTCTGACGAAGGACTCTCTTCTGAGGTGGATGGAGAGCGAAGAGCTAGGTACTGAATCAACGAGAGCTAGGATAATAGAAGTCCTCTACGAGAGAGGGTATCTAGCATCTCGCGGTAGATCTACGATCGTAACGGATTTGGGCATGGCTGTAGCTCTAATACTGAACGAGCATGTGCCTGAACTCACCTCTCCAGAGCTTACCAGAAAGTTCGAAAAGTTGCTTGAAGACATTAGAAACAACAAAACGACTAGAGCTCAAGTAACTAGAGAAGCCATAGCGGCGCTTAACCTGATCTTGAAGAAGATCTCAGATAACAAACATTCTATAGGTTTGAAGCTCGCTCAGGCAGCTAACTTAATAAAACCTAAAGATAAATGTGAAGTGTGTGAGAGACAGGCCTCGACTTTTTTCGGAGGAACGAAATTGTGTGAGTACCACAAGATGGCAGCTGAAGAACTCAGCAAAAAGTTACCGGAGGTGGCACAGAGGCTAAGTACTACGTGTAGAAAGGCCTTAGAAGATATGGGGAAAAAGAGAACCGTAGGCACTTGGGTTCTTGACGTGGTCAGATTAGCCTTAAAGAAGCCCACATTGTTAGAAGCGCTCATATCGCAGTCATGTCGACAAGACAGCTTTAAAGCTCCTTAAGACCTAACTTCTCTTTAGAAACTCTACAGAGGTGGGCTCGGATTAGCTATCTGTAAAATTTGTGGAAGAGACAATATGTTGATTACTCGTGCTTTACACATCTGCTATGACTGCTTAAAGAAGAACTCGAGATCGCCCGAATTCGTTCACAATAGAAGAAGAGTCTGGAGACACAATATTGGCTTGATCGAAGAAGTTCCTAAGAAGCCTGAAGGTAGGTCTTGTCATATATGTGTGAATGAGTGTAAGATAGGTATTGGAGAGAGAGGCTTCTGTGGAGTTTGGCTCAATAGCTCTGACAGACTCAGGTACGTGGTTGAAAAGGGGCTTCTAGCAGAGACTTACTATGATCCACATCCAACCAACTGTGTAGCCACTCCAGTGTGCTCTGCAACTACTGGAAGAGGCTTTCCACAATATACCTTCACAAAAGGTGTAGAGCGCGGCTTCTACAACCTAGCTGTATTTATGGGAGGATGCTCTTTGGATTGTGTTTTCTGTCAGAATTGGTCTCATAGAGTTTTAGCTTCAAAAGCCTTGAGGGTTAAGAGCGAACTCGATCTCTTAGAAGAGGCTCTAGATCCAAGAGTTACTTGTGTCTGTTACTTCGGTGGAGATCCAGTTCCACATGCTCCACTTCTCTTACAGCTTTCTAAACGCATTATAAAAGAGGCTAAAGAAAGAGGGCAGAGATTCAAAAGGATATGCTGGGAGACAAACGGACTAGCGAACTCTGCTCTCATAAAGCAGATGGCATTAGTGAGTTTAGAAAGCGGGGGCATAGTGAAGATAGATTGGAAAGCGTGGACCCCTTCGGTCTATGAGGCCTTAACGGGAGTAGACGGAGAAAAAGCCGTAGCTAGACTCAAGGAAAACGTTAAACTTATAGCGAACATAGGCAGAGAGAGGTCTGAACCGCCCCTTCTAGTTATAAGCGTTCTCTTAGTTCCAGGTTATGTGACTCCAGAAGAGGTATCACACATAGCTGAGTACGTTGCGAGCTTAGACCAGAACGTTCCCATGGTTCTCTTGGCTTTCCATCCCGACTACCTTATGGACGACCTACCTCCAACCAGCCACGGACACGCTGAGGAAGCTTTTAGAGAAGCTAAGAGAGCTGGAATCAAAGAGGTCTATATAGGCAACGAGTGGCTTCTAGGAAGTTACTATTGATCGCGTTAGTTTCGAGATAACTTCACGTCCTTTAACAGCTAAGATAGGAGATATAGCTTAGCTCTCAAAACCTAACCCATCGGAAGATCAGATAGTGAATGCTTCTCTCTCTAGAAACTACAGCAAAAACAAGACTCTTCCTGACACTATGACTCACTCTTTGGGCCATCACTATCTTCAGAGGGTCTATCTCATCATCAATATCATAACTGTGTACGATAAAGGGGGCGTGTTCTAAGCCTGGACCTAGCCTGTACACTAAGAAGTCTCCTCCATATTTAAGAGCTGAACGGACCACGAAGTTAGAATCTCGTAAAGACTTATAGGCCATGTATTCTACAAGAGACCTCTTGTTTTGTAAGACAAGAGACCTCAACTCTTCCAGGCTGAAGGGTTTTCCCTCAAGATCTCTTACGCATAGAATCCCCTTCTCAGCTAAGTATAGGGTTTCATAAAGACTAAGTCTTAAGGGCGTATCGAAGTTTGGGTCTTTAGGCTTCTCTACTCCTATAGGCAAACCGAAAAAGCCTTTAGAGAAGATTACTCTAGCCTTCTCCACATCTAGCACAAAAGCAGAGTCCCCTATCATGATGGCTTCAACACAGCTCACTTAGACCACCAACTTTACTATCTTCAAAGCTATTTTAGGATCTGATGAGGCCACTACTTCATTAAGCTTCACTACGTCTTCTAAAGGAGAGTCTACAGGCTCTCCAGACAGGCTGAATGCCTCTCCGCTCAGCTCTCTGAGAAAGCCCAAAGCGGCAGCTACGTCTACGTTCCTCAGTCTATTTCTTAAGTCTACAAAAGCTACGAATTTCCCCAAAGCAACGTAGCAGATCTCTAGAGCGGCGCTACCCAAGCTTCTGACCTTAAGAGAGCCGATACTCTTCTTCAAGGCGTTCAAAGTTTTGATTGCAACCTCTGATCTCTCTTCATCGAAATAGATTACAATGATCTTTTCTCCACGTTCTAACTTTATATCAGAGCGGCTCACTCTCTTGCCTCCATAGAAGCAACCTCTGCCTGTAGCAAATGAAAAAGGACTTGTTTGAAATATGGGGGCTACAGCTCCAGCGACTACATCTCTCAGTCTGTTTCCGTAGGCGAAGGCTATCGATACTGAGGCCCAGGGAACACAAAGAGAGTAGTTGTTGCTACCATCGAGGGGGTCTATGGCTACTTTGAGATAACCACCTCCGTTAATTTTAAATCGTCCTCTTTCTTCTGAAATCCCCTCTAGCTTTAGACCTTCTCTTCTCAAAGCCTCGACCACATAGTCCTCACTGACCTTGTCAGCCACTATAGTTTCACCTTGAACCTTAATCGTATAGGCTTCGTTACAAGCGCAGTCTCTTAAGAGAGCAGCAGCTTCTCCAGCAACTTTGACAGCTATTTTCCTTAGCTCTTCAGCTTCCTGTTCGTAGACCATGGAGACTACCTGGTAGCAATTGCTTCAACTCGGACTTATTATGATTGAACTCTTCAATGTTTAGCTAAAAACTAAAACATCTTGAGGTATGAGGTGGTATGGAGTGGGAACTCTATGAAGACTCCCGCTTTCACTAAGAAGTTTGCCATTGGACTTCTAGATGTGATTCTCATTTTGATCTTGGTTTCGTATATAATCTTGAGGTTAAGCGGTGGAGGAGTAGCTGTAGTGAGCGGTAGAAGCATGGAGCCCACTTTACATACTGGAGATGTAGTCATCTATATAAATAGCTCTCCGAAAGAGCTGAAAGAAGGTGATGTAGTTATATATGAAAGCAACGGAGACCTGGTGATCCATAGAATTGTGTATAAGTATGAGGTAGGCTCTAGGACGTGTTTTGTGATTCAAGGAGACAACAACCCTAGACCAGACGTAGGAGATCCCGAAAGTTGTCCCCCGACAACCGCTTATCCTGTATACGGAATACCGGAGGAGTGGATTAGAGGTAAGGTAGTAGACGCTGGTGGTTATGTTCTAAAGGTGCCCTACATTGGGATTCTGACTTTGATGTTACACGAGTTGTTAGGGTAGAGCGTGGAGAAGCCATGAGGGTGACCGTAGCCTTAACTGGAGCCAGTGGGATAAGAGTAGCCTTGCGTTTACTTCAACACTTGAGCTCTTTAAATATAGAGATTTATGGAATTATAGTAACTAAGACGGCTAAAACGGTAGCGGAAGTCGAGGAGGGGTTGATGGAGGACGAGCTGATGAGAATCCTAAAAAGCTATGCTCGCGTTTACGAAAACGAAGACTATGACTCACCTCTGGCTAGTTCTTCTAATCAGTCTGACGCTATGGTGATAGTTCCAGCAAGCATGAAAACTATAGGGTTCATAGTCAACGGGATTCCCGAAGGTCTTGTAAGCAGAGCAGCTCTGGCCGTTCTCAGACTAAGGCGCAAATTGGTAGTAGCTCCTAGAGAGTCTCCACTAGGAGTTTCTGAACTTCGAAATCTCTACAAGTTGGCGCTGAGCGGTGCCATAGTTGTCCCCATCACGTTAGCTTTCTACAACCTTCCCAAGACTATAGATGATGTGATTGATTTTAATGTAGGCAAGATCTTAGACGTCTTAGGAATAGAGCACAACGTATACAAGAGATGGGAAGGCCTCACAAGATTTAAAACTCCAAGCCCTAAGCCTCACGGGGGTTAGCTGGATGCCCGCATATCACGGCAGAGACCTGAAGAAGCCGAGTGGGGGCCGTAAAAACAAACCGTATAAAGTGAAAAGATGGGCTCTCAGAGGAGGAGAGCCCGTGCTGACAAAGCTAAGCCAGAAGACTGAAGTCAAGATCGTCAGAGGTAGAGGAGGCAATCAAAAAATTAAGCTAACTTCTGTCTCTCACGCTGTAGTCTCTAATCCGAAGACTGGAGATACTAAGACGGTGAAGATACTCAACGTAGTCGAAACTCCAGCAAACAGAGAGTACGCTAGGAGAGGCATCATAGTCAAGGGGTCGATAATACAGACAGAGCTGGGCAAGGCGGTAGTCACATCTAGACCTAGCCAAGACGGGGTAGTCAATGCCGTCCTCTTAGAGTCTTCAGGTTAGTTTTTATGGCTAGAATGCTGGTCTGGCCAGCTTATATAGACTGTAACGTTGGGAGGAGATCAGGCAGACGTCTTTCTAAAGACCTCTGTGTCAAAAAACCAACAATAGCCGAGATAGTAGTAGCGGCAGAGAAGCTAAACCTTAGACCTGAAGTAGTCAAGAAAAGCTATCCTAAACAATGGTGGACATATAAAGAAGCTGTGCTAGTAGACAAGATAGGTAGCAAAAGAGCTACTTTAAAGATGTTAGCACAAAAAATACAAGACCTTAGAAAACATCATGTCTTGACTTGAACTCTCTAAGCATAGGGATCGCTTCTATTTTCTCTTTATCTAAAAGGCTCCAAAGGAGACCAGAAGGTCTTTGACCTCTCTCTACCACTTTTATAGTTCTCGTCGGCGTACAAATGACGTCAACAGGGACGTCGTAAGGGTCTTGAGGGATCCTGTGGTCCAAGACCTGTACGTCGTGTACGGTCGTAGCTATGAGAACGTTCTGTTCTATAATTCCCAGCTCTAGCAGTATAGCGTACTCGAGCTCTCCATAACCTTCACCCTTACCCAGTCTTTCTCCGTAGGCGTTGACAGCCACACTACCCTCTACTATCATGTCAATAGAAGAGACGACTTTCGAGAGTTCCTTAACGCTTCTCAAAACTTTGCCAAACTCAAAAGCTCCTCTTATAGTTGAGACTCTTTCATAAAGAGCGGGCGGAACGGAGCGGGGCTCGATGATTATAAAGCCCTCTCTAAGCCTGGGTGTGGGCATTAGCAAGGTCTTTCCTTCTTCTAAAGCTCTCAGTCTAACCCATCTCTGTGGAGAGTCAGGGTTTACCTTAACGATAGTAGCTCTTCTCCAACTGGGCTCTGCGAATAGCCTCTCGGCCGCTTCTCTGGCTCCCACAAAGTTTGGTATTCTACCCCATATCGGATATGGTGGGAGCGCTACCCTAAGTTCTAGCATCCTTCTCCAGACGGCGTTCCTAAGCTCGCTTTTCGTCTTCTTCTTGCTCTCCAAGACTTTCCTCAAAGCCTCCTTCTCAACTCTTTAGCTACATCGAGAAGCAGAGCAAAATCGCCGGGAGAGGACAGTAGGACTCCATCAGCGTTGTTTGACATGTACTCAATGACCTCAAGAACTCTCTCTTTAGTTAAGGCTTTGGGTACCAACTCTTTGGGGATTCTGGATCCTCCCTCTTCTTTTACCACGATCACATAAGGGTACAGAGCTTTCCCCTCTGTCTTAGCTCTTTCTGAGACAGCTTTGAACTTCTCGCTCTCTTCAAGTCTGAAGTTCAGAACCAAATAGAAGTCAGCCGGAACTCTTAATCGCCTCTCTATCTCTTCAAGAGGCTTCGATAAGCTTAAGAGAAGTCCAGGACTCAGCTTATGTGCTGACTTCTTGATCAGGGACACAGCCTCTTCTGGGTTTAGCTCTTCTACCACCTTGTAGCCCGAGACCAAATCTCCTCTTAGGGGTACGACTCTCTCTACTTCACACAGACTTAGAGTGTTAATCATAGACTCAAATGCAAGCTTATTTAAATCTAAGAGTCTGATGTGAGAGATCACTCCGATTCTCTCTTCAACGGCTTTTATAAAACAAGAGACTATCGGCGAAAAGAACCTGGTAGTCCCCAGAGGAGAGTCTGGAACGTCTATCCAATCAGCAACCTCAGCCAGTAACTTGATTCTCTTTTCGAGTTTCTCTCTGCTCTTTACAGGCTCCAACTCGACAACCAGTTCCATGGGTCATACACCCGCTAAGTTGAAGCCATGTAAATCACAATTAAAGCTAGCAACATGAGGTAAAGGACTCTGTTCTTGTGTGCTAGAGCTGTCACAGGCTCAGGTTTTCTCAGCAGTCTAGCTAGGTCTCTGAGAGCTAAGAGGTCTATGACTATTATCGGAGGCAGATAGACAGCTAAATTGACGTCTCCTACGAAAGCTATAGCGAGACTAGAGGCTACAGCGATTAGATAGAATAGAGAAGCTAGGTACAAAGCCTTCTCAGGTCCCAACAGAACGGCTATGGTTTTAACTTCTTTTGCTCTATCGCCTTCTATGTCAGCTACGCTTTTAACTACTTCTCTTCCCAAGACAGCAGTGAAGGCCATAAACCAGATCAGCGCTAACCTTGTCCAATTCACTGAGTCTGGACCCAGATAGTGTGACACAGCCAGACCTCCGTAGGCGATAGGCAAAGCTGTGACCCAGGCTACCACAACGTTTCCTAACAGAGGAGTTCTCTTGAGATAGAAGTTGTAAGAATGAGCCAGAACTAAAGCTATGAGAGCGAGTGCCGTTACTTGTGGCACAGGGTCTATCAGTAAAGACAATGCTATACCGATAAGGGCGGTTGCAAGCCCGACAGCCCAAGCCAACTCTAGACTAACTCTTCCCGAAGGTATAGGGCGCCAAGGAGCGTTTATCTTATCTATCTCATGATCGATTACGTCGTTTAGAGTCATTATAGAGGCCGAAATGAAGAACCCTCCTACCACATGAAGTAAGACCTGGTCTACAGGCATGAAGCTCAAAGGGAACTCTCCTGAAGCCATGGCTATCCCTACGAATATTCCCAAAACTCCCATCAAGCTATTGATTGGTCTGCTTAGTTCGATTAAACCCATGAGCGTCTCGATCAGACCAGACCTCACTCTAAAATCCCAAATGTTCAAGAGGTAGATGAGAAGACTAGATATAGCTTTAATAGCTCGACCTTACAAGAGATATGCGGGGAGTGTGTAAAGAATCTCTGAAGAGAAAGCTGATTGATGAGGTCGGTGAGTAAGAGATGGCTAAGCTATTGATTAAATTAGAGGCTCTAGCTCTCGATCTGATCAGAGAGAACAACGGGAGTATATTTCAAAGCGAGCTCTGGAAGAAGCTTAACCTAGACAGTAGAGAAGGGTCTCGTTTAGTTCTACGCCTTCTCCGAAAAGGTCTGATTAGAAGAGAAGAGGTCATGGTCAACGGAAGAAGGACTTACAGACTCTTCATAGTCGAAGAGAGCAAGAAAAAAACTTTAACGGTAAAGGTAAAACTCGACAACGTGTTAAAGATTCCATGTTTTACTTGTTTTCTACTCGAAGAGTGTGGTCATAGCGAATTAAGCAATCCTTTGACCTGTCAACTACTCAGCTCTTGGCTTCAACGAGCTGAGTAAAGATCTCAGCTGTTCGCTCAAGCTATCGCTGAAATTACGCTGTACATGTCAGCATCCGTTCTGATAGCCAAAGGGCTGAAATGAGTACGAGTAGCTTTAAACCCCATGTTCTTAAGCTTCTCGATGAGTGTGCTTCTCGAAGGGACCTCTTTCTTCAAGAGCGAGGCCATCAAATCGAAGCGTTGTGTTGGATACCTTTGAATTTCGAGTTCTTCCTTTATCAAGCTCAAGATCTTGTTGAGTTTAGGCTTGGTGTTAATATATGAGAACTTAGAATGCAACAGCTCTTCTATCTTCTCAACGAAGGAGACAGACCAAAGATCTCCAACCCAGAGGGGTCCTAGCCTTTCTACGTTAGAACAGCTTTTCATCAGCTCCTCATCGAAAGCTACGTATCCTGAGTCCTTACAGAACATCAGATAACCTATGTTGTTTTCAAGCATCTTCAGAGCTCTCTTGGCTCCTCTTTCGACTTTAATGAATACTCTAACGTAATAGTCGGTCCAAAGCGATAAGAGAGGTTCTACAGACTTGTCGTGCGTTGCTGCAACGCGAGCCATGAAGGCTAGGAGAACTCTAACGGCCACTTCTCTAGAATGTGGGGTTCTGCGAAGGACCGCTCCATATCTTCTCAAAGCTGCACTGCTCTTAGAACCCTCCAGAACTGCGGTATCTGTTGCAGTAGCTGCGAGAAGCCCACCGCTTCCTATCAGAGTCAACGCTGAGTCTAGAAACGGAGCAGGAGACCCGTAGGGGTCCAAATCTATGAAAAGAACTGGAACCTTGCTCTCTCGGAGACGATACATTAAGGCGTTAGCGTCTCCACAATAGACACTCACCTTATCCCATGCTGAGTTAAGTCTCACGTTCTCCTCTATGAGTTTACACGACTCGTAGTCCAGGTCTCCAGCGTACACCCTCATAACCCCTTCGACCTCTAGAGCGTATCTCAGAGTTCTCACTCCTGTAGCCGATAAAGGCTCAATAGCGATTATGGGTCTATGAGGAGCGTACCAACTTACGTAAGCTTGAAGAGCGATTACGCTGAGGTCTCTGTTGAACTCCATTTTCGGATTGTAGAATACAGGAAGCCAGGCCGGCTCTAGACCGTGAGAGGCCACAGCTTCGTTCAAAGCGGGGACTTTTACTAGAGCATTGCCTTCTCTAATTACCCAATACAACATCTCTCCCTATTTGAAGAAAACTTCATTATTATTTTAAACACTATTAGCTTTCGGAAGGACTTAAAAAGTGGTCTAAGAACTATGGAAGAAATGCCCACTTTTTCACAACTTAAAAAAGCTCTAGAAGAGCTGAGAGACCTTTTGAGAAAAGAAGAGAACGGCGAAGTTCCCGGGTTTGTTGATGGGTTCAAAAGAAAAGGGGGAGTCGTGGAGCTGACTCTTCCTAAAGACATGAAGATTGCGGTGATTGGAGACATTCACGGAGACTACGAGACGTTTTCGAAGATCTTGGAGGAGCTTGAAAATTCAGAGGTTGTGAAGAGAGGCGTTCTCATCACTCTAGGAGATTATATAGACAGAGGACCTCCGGAAGGACAGATCCTCCTTCTGTACAAGCTTTCTGAACTCAAGAAGGAGATGAAGACGAGGTTCATAATGCTAAGAGGCAACCACGAGCCTCCTTCGTGGCCGGTTCCTGAACCTCACGACTATCCCTGGGCCTTGAAAGAACTTTACGGCTATGAGAGAGGAGAAGAGCTATATTCTCTCTCTCGAGAAGTGTTCAATGTCATGCCTCATGCTGTAGTCTTAAAAGAAGTGGCTCTTCTAGTCCATGGAGGCCCTCCTACTCAGGTCGAGTCTTCTGATGTTTTCAGTTATCTAGCTTACAATAGAGATGTCGAAGTTTTGAAAGAGATCCTGTGGAACGATCCTTCCGACGCAATAGAGCAGAGGGTTCAGAGTCCTAGAGGTGTTGGATACCTTTGGGGCAGCAGTATCACAGAGAAAGTCCTATCTCTATTAGGAGTTAAATTCATAGTTCGAGGTCACGAACCTGCTTACTACGGTTTCAAGACAAATCACGAAGACAAAGTGTTCACGCTGTTCTCTAGACTAGGGTCACCATACTACAACGAAAGAGCGGCCTTTCTAACCTGTTCTGTGGACGAGTTCGAAAAGGATCCGAAGAAGTGTGTGGTCTATGTGACTTCTTCAGGACTTTTCCATTGTTATGAAAATAAAGAAGGAAAAAAGAAGAAAAAAGAAGGAAAAAAACGAAAAAAGACGTAAAAGATGCGAATACGTTTAAAATTATATCGGTAGGGTATAGCTCGACTAGAATGGCTATACCCAAAGTCGTCTACACCATATTTGAAACGACAATAGGCACGAGAAAGACCATTACGAATGTTAGAGTTCCACTTTAACGTGAAGTTCAGACTTCTTGACAGGAAGCCTCGTCTTCTAAGACAGAACGTTGTGACAATTTTTATAAACTTTATATATCCAGCTATTTTAGTGAAGCATACATCTAGCTCGCTCTGAGAGATAGGGTGGCACACCTGGGACCAGGATGTAAAGCTGAAGGAAGAGGAGCCGGAGATGTAGTTCTAAGCTTAGGGGTTCTCGTTCTTCAGGATGGAGGTCAGAACGGTATAGAATGGTGTATTAGTTTTGGATAGTTCTCACAGAAAGGGGTTCATATTCGTTTTCATATTATCGGCTATATTCACAATAGCTTTATTCTACGCCACTTTTGAAGTATCGATATTCCTGGACAAGATGCTTATTCAATACTTTCCTGAAGTGTTCTATGATGAGAAAGCTATGGAAAGAGTTCTCAGCGTTTTAAGACCTGTAGGCTATTTAGCATTAGCTATAACCGCTCTCTTAATATTCTTAGGCTTCATGATTAGGAGAGGCATTTTAACCTCCTTGGGCTCTCTCGTTTTGTACATTCCTACGTTTGGCTATCTCGCATCGACTATGTTCTTTCTAGCGGGTTTGGGGGCTTTAAGAACTCTCTGGTTACCGTTACTCGAACTCTCTCCTTCATCTTTAAAACTTGGATGTGTAGTATATTTACCCTTCTCAAGTGTTCCACAAGCACTTCTCATAGGAATGATCATTATGTTTATCGGTCTCTTCATATTCCTATTAGGTGTAACTTCGTGGCTCTATGGAAAATTCAAAGGCTATGACCTTGTGGACTTCTGGATTTATAGATATAGCAGACACCCTCAGTATCTTGGATTCATACTCTGGAGTTATGGTCTATTAATATTTGTAGTCAGCAAGACCTACGTGAGAGGGACATTTACGACCCACCAGCACTTATATGGCTGATATCATCAATGCTCATAATAGGAATAGCTCTCTTCGAAGAGATCGAGATGAGAAAAAAGTATGGAGAAAAATACGAGGAATACTGTAGGAAAACTCCGTTCATGATCCCTCTACCGGGAATATTAGCTAAAGTTATAAGAGCACCTCTAAGATTCACAGAAGGACATCTAAGAAGTAAAAAAGAAATAGCTTTTGTAATAATCCTATACACAACAATACTCATAATGCTCTCTTACGTTCTCATGTTAATGTCGTTATGTTAGCTTTAGATGGTTCAAGAGAATCGTGTTGAGATACAGCTCATACACATCCTATAGGCTTTTATGATTGTTTTCGACTCTAGGGCCTCTCTGAACTCACACTCAATCTTCTGCTTAACGCCACCTCAGCCAAAGCGTTCTTCTCGCGTTTTGAAAGAGGTATGATATAGGTAGCCGGCCCCGATAAAGCCTTCATGCTTGGGGGCTTCACCTCTCCATCGTACACCACGTATCCTGCAAATACTATCTCCTCTAACATCTTAAGAGGTAGTCTTTGAGCTACAGTCATTAATAGATTCTCGAAGTTCATCAACTTCTTGATCTCCTCTTCAGATACGGTCTCGCCGCAGACGACGCATTGATAGTCTGGAGCTACAGCATAGAAACCACATCGAGGACACTTAACTGGAAGAGGTCTTCCATATACTTGCCAGAGGTCTTTCAGCGCTTCCACAACGCTGACGAGCCCTCTCTCTTTAGCCTCTTTATAGAGCTGAGGAGCTAAACGACCAGCTATTTCGGGAGCGCTCATTACTATGAACTCGATCTGTTTGTCGTTTAGGCTCTCCACTCCTCTCTCAACAAGCCTAGTAGCCACATATTTGAAGAGCTGGTCTCTAGTCCTCAACAGCTGCTTGACGATAGCTTCTACGCTAAGTTCTCTTCCACTGAGTGTCATCTCTAAAGCGATCTCCTTCACCGCTTCTGTCAGGACCTGTGGTTCACAGATCTCGGTCAAACTCAATGTCTCCCAGAGCTCTCTGGTTGCAACTTCGACCACTTGGTCCAAGACTTCTCTATTAACTTCTAAAGAGGCTCTCCTTGTCTTCTTGATTTGTGAACGCTCCTGAGAACTCGGAAGAGCGGTATTGACATTTTCACGCTTTCCGCTTTTGACCTCTCTGCTCACCCTCTTGGGCACAGAAGCCCCTGTAGAACTAGAGCTTCATGAAAGGTTAAATGATGACTGTAACTTCAGAAGCCTATCGGTCAGACACATAGATATTACTGAAAGAGGTAGTACTCAAATAGTCCTTTAGGTTTAGACTATCTAGAGTCAAGTTCTAGAGTGGTTCAGTAACGTCCTCCTAAAGATCTAGGAGAAACAGGCCCCGATTATTTTTAAACTTCTAAGTTTATCCTAGCTAGTAGGCTCCTACTGGGTTCTGGTATCGATGCTTCAGACTTAGGGTGTATGTTTAACGTGATGGGGTGACTTTATGAGCAAAGGAGACGAACTAGAGCTGAGACTCATTCAGGAATCAGCTCTACGACCAGAAGCTGAAGAGGAGGCTAAAGCAAGCCTGCTCAGAAGGATTTACGAAGTAGTAGAGAAAAGCTATACTGGAAAAGCTCCTAACGGTGGACTCTTAGCCTCTCTACCGGATTGCGTAAAAAAGTATGTCTCAGGAGAAGAGAGAACTCCTTGCAGAGATGACCTCAAGTTCACATACAACGCCATAAGGGTTATGATGTCCAGGTATATGAGTAAGAACGAGTATGGTCTATTCGTAGAGACTCCGAGTATGGTGCTAGCCAGAGTGGCTCTCGGGTTCTCTAAGAGAGTGAATAGCGAGAAGCTCTACGAACTTTTGGTGAACGGCAAATTTATGTTCAATAGCCCTACGCTCTTCAACATGTATGCTGACGGAGCCAAGGGAACTCTCTCAGCCTGTTACGTCACTCCGGTATACGATAGTATGAGAGCTATAATGGACGCAGCAGTAGTTCAGGCGATGACGTTTAAGTGGGGAGGAGGTCAAGGCTTCAGCTTCAGTGAGCTAAGACCTAGATGGGACTCTGTCAGAGGGACTAGTAGCTACAGTAGTGGTCCCATGAGCTTCATGAAGCTCTACGATGTGGTGACAGAGCTGGTCAAACAGGGAGGCAAAAGAAGAGGAGCCAACATGGGCATAATGCACGTATGGCATCCAGATATCTACAACCCAGACTTCGACCCTTATGTGGCTCTACGCAACGCTCTTCCTCCTCAGATCAAGGAACTGATCGACGTTTTCAGAAAGCTGGTGACAGAACTTGAAGAAGAGGGCTATAGCGTTAACGAGAAGTTGAAGAAGTTCGTTGAAGCGCTCTCGAGAGAAGGTTATTGGACTGTTGAGGATGCAGGCTTCATTCAGGCTAAGAAGCCACCGCTTCACGACTTTAACCTAACTAACTTCAATATCAGCGTTGGTGTGAACGATGCTTTCATGGAGGCAGTGCTGAAAGGAGAGAAGTGGTGGATGGTCAATCCCAAAATGAGCGACGAAGGCGATGGTGTTTATAGACTGCATTACTCGGTCAGCAGAGCCACGGGCTTAGGGGTTCTAGGATCTCTTTTAGAGAAGAACCCGAAGCTTTTGGAGAACCCATATCTAAATATCTTCGAGGACGTTTTAGAGAAGGCTAGAACTCGAGCTCTAAAAGAGCTCGAAGAGTGGAGCAAGAGTTGGGGCTGTACTCCATCTGTTGACTCTAAAAACACTTTCGCTTGGAGGATCGAAGCTAGAATACTTTGGGAAGAGATAGTTAAAACAGCGTGGGAAGGAGGAGATCCTGGAGTAGTTTTCTTCGATAACCACAACAAATGGAATCCGACTCCGTGGCTAGGAGTTCTTAACGCTACTAACCCTTGCTCAGAGCAGGTACTCTATCCCTTCGAGAACTGTAACCTAGGGAGCGTGAACCTAGCCAAATACATAGAGAACGGGAGGTTCAAAATCAGAGAGTTCTATGAAGACCTAAAAGTTACGGTCGAGGCTATGGATGCGACTATAGACCTAAACAACCACCCAGACGAAAGACACTACTTGGTCAATACCTTCACTAGAAAAATAGGGATAGGCGTTATGGGTCTCGCAGACGCTTTAGCCAAGCTGAATATACCCTATGACAGTGACGAAGCTGTAGCGTTTACGCTAGTAGCGTTAGCTGCTCTAGAGGTTTTCGCTTGGAAGAACAGCTGGGAGCTCGGAGCGAAACTAGGACATGCACCAGCTTTTGAATGTTTGATGTTCGATTGGTCTAAACTGAAGTGTGTCGAAAAAGAAGAGCCCGAGAAGTTAGCTGAACTCCTGACTCCAGCGCTTCTCAAAGCGGCTAACGTAGTCAAAACAGAAGATGAGTGGCTTAAAGTCAAGTACCATAGCGTGAGTTTGTCTCAAGATCTTCACGAGAGACTTGTTGGAATAGCGAGACAGAGAGTAGAGCCCAATGGATCCGTTAAGCTGATCCCGATAAGCGTTCTAGAAAAAGTGTTGAGAGAGGTATTTGGAATCGATAAAGAACTTTCCGAGAGAGCAATATCGCTGGACCCAAGTGAAGTGGCTGAGAACCCCGAGGTTCTCATAGCTCTAGCGGTATTCAAACCAGAGCTAGCCTGGAAGGTCTTAGTAGAACACGGCAGAAAGCTTGGAGCTAGAGCTCCTAGAAACACCGTGGTCACAACTATAGCTCCTACAGGAACGGTTAGTATAATAGCTGGTTGTAGTAGCGGAATCGAGCCTTACTTCGCTCTAGTTTACAAAAGGCAAGTAACTGTAGGAACCTTCTTAGAGATCTCAAGAGAGTTCAGAAAAGACCTCTTAGATGTGGCCAAAGCCGAAGGGCTTTCCGAAGAGATCGTAACTAAGATCTATGATGTAGTGAGGAAGAACAAGGGCAGTCTGAGGTTCGCGCTTCCTGAAGCTTTGGAGGTCCTAAGGACATCTGGAGCTCCAGAAAGCGCTCTAGAAGCTTTGAGAAGGCTGGCAGAAAAATACGCTACGGCTATGGACATAGATGTTTGGTACCACTTAGCTCATCAGATAGCTGCACAACTCTACGTAGACCAGTCTATAAGCAAGACGGTGAACTTACCGAAAGACGCTCCTATAGATGCCGTTCACACGGCTTTCTTGACAGCATGGCTTGGAGGTCTCAAGGGGGTAACGGTCTATAGAGACGAGAGCAAGAGCTCTCAAGTTATTGTATTTGGAGGCGAGCAAGAAGCCAAAAAGGCTAAAGTCTTAGTGAAACAAAAGAAGTACACATCGCCGCTGAGGATCGCTACAGTTAAAAAGGAGATGTCAGTTGAAGAGGTGAAGTTGGACAAAAAGCTAGCAGAACTCTACGAAGTCAAAGAAGAGGGTGAGGTGGTAGTGCTTCAACATGAAAACTCGACCTGTAAGACCTGTGAGAGATAAGATCTTCAACTTATTTTTCAAATTAGTTGGAAAAGCTTCTACCCTTCCTACTGGTCTATAAGATCGAGGCAACTACAAGAGCTACTAAGACCGGTATTAGAGAGAACTTGGCTACAACTATTATAACGTCTTCTACTCTAACTCTTCCAAACGTCGATCTGATTAAGATCATGGTTTCGAGGACTAGTAGGAACTTCAGAAAAGCAGTGAGAACTCCTCTTAAGGTCCACTGGTCGTAAGGAGCGGGGCCTCCTAACAGAACGTAAGAGATGAGGAGAGAGTGGACGACTATTTCCATATTTCGAAATAACTTGTAGAAGGCTAAAGTAGGGCCAGACATTTCTGTAAGAGGTCCTGCAATTAGTTCCTGTTCAGCTTCGACTACATCGAAAGGTTTCAGTTTAAGCTTTGCTTGAGAGGACACAATTGCTGCGACTAAGGCTATGATCATTATTGTTGAAGCGATCAGCTCTTTCAGATTTAGAGAACCAGGAAGAAGGAGGCTAAGAGCAACGCTAGAGGCGGCCGCTATAGTGAAGGGAGATCCTTCAAGTCTCGAAGCTAAAACACAAGGAACTAAGAGAGATGTAGCGAAGGCGGGCTCAGCAACTACAGCTATTGAGATAAATCGGGAGAGTCCCACAACAACATAAGGGTTCGGATAGGAGGCGAAGGCTATCGAGAGAGAGACGAGAGGTAGAACGATGACTAAGTATATGACAGCCACGATGTCTCCTACAGCCTCAAACCTCACAGGAGATATAGGTAATAAGAGCGTCGAGACAGACAGACTAGCTACACCAACAGCGAGGGAGGCTTTAGCTAAGAAGGGGCTAGAGCCTCTAGGCACAACCTCTTCTTTGACTATAAGTAGTTTCAAAAAATCAACAAGAGGTTGAAGCAGACCGAAACGACCCACGTAGCTCGGTCCCATTCTGTTCTGTGCTCTCGCTATAGTCTTTCTCTCTATCCACTCACTAAAGAATCCAAGAAAGGCTAAGAAGAGCAACCCAGGATACACTAGAGCTGAGAACAGAGCGTATAGAACAAAGCTAGAGTCCACATTCATCTCCTCAACTAGATGCGACTATCGCCAGAGCTATGAGCATAAGGATTAAATACCACAAAGACATGTAGGAAGCCCAATCGCTTAGCTTACCTGTGTGAACTGCGTTTCTTAATACTCTATAAACTTCTTTTAGAACGCGTTGTGTAAAGCCCCAATATAGTGCGGTAGTGCTTGGATAAGATATTGAAAGAGAACTCGCTTCTTCACCACCTACATAAACATCTCCCCATCTCACAGTAGCTCTTCTCATAAAGAGACATATCAGTACAAGTAATAGCAACCATACGCAAAACAAAAGCACAGAGACTACCAAGACCAAATCAAGCAGATTGAGAGAAGTAACTCTCATGATTAACCCCTTGAGGTCAATTTCTTCAGATAGTCTTCTAAATAAAGTCTGAAAGGTAACGTATAGGTCTCTGGGTCTACGACTCCTCTTGCAGCTTCGATTAGAAGCTCGTCGAAGCCGAAGAGCAACAATAAAGGCATCACCAAGATTAGCACTGAGATGATGGTTAACGCGAGCGCGGGTCTGAGATCGATAGCGAGACGCTGACTCTTCACAGATAAGAGAGGTTTGGAAAGGACAATCAATATCAGCTTAAAGTAACCCATAGCTGACACGGCCGAAGCGACGATCAGCATTACGGCCAAGACGCTAAGCCCGCCCTCTATGAAGACGTTGTACATCATCAACTTACTGAAGAAGCCTACAGTGGGTGGAACTCCCAAAAGACTGAGAGAACCGATAGCTACAGACAGCCCAACTAGGGGGACTTCTCTACCGACTCCAATCAGTTGGTCGAGATCTCTCGTATTTCGTATCTTCTCAACGACTCCTATGGCTAAGAACGTTAACGTCTTACCTAAAGAGTGACTAATCATATGGAAGAGCAAAGCGGCTAAGCTCAGTTCTCTCGTCCTCTCTTCAGATATACAAGCGAAGCCCAAAGACATGTACATAAGACCTATGTGGCTTATAGTGCTATAAGCTAAAAGCCTCTTGCAGTCCTTCTGAACAATCATCATAAGAGCTCCTAACATTGCTGAAAGAGTTCCTGAAGCCGTAAAGATTATACCTAAGGCGCTGAGAAGTCCTAAGTCGTCTACTACTGAACCTTCTCCTAGCACCGTTAGCGCTATGCGGGCGGTTGCGTAAACCCCTATGTTTACGATTAGACCGGAAAGAGCTGCCGAAACGGGCGCTGGAGCTTCTGAATGAGCGTCTATTAGCCAGAAGTGGTTTGGAGCTAGAGCTGACTTGAACGTAAAGCTCCAAACAGCTAGAGACAACGCTATTGAAGAAGCGAGAGCCAATGCTCCATAGATCTCGGTAAAGTATGTACGAAAGCTTGGATCTCTTGATTTTAAAGCTATGTCAGCCATATTGAGAGATCCGTAAGAAGCGTATATTGTGATGACCGAGATGAAGAATAGAGTAGTAGCTAGCGCTCCTAAGATAGCGTACTTTAAAGTAGCCTCTATAGCTTCGCTTCTTTCTTTATGAAAAGCTACGAGAGCGTAAGCGGCTATAGCAGTCACCTCTATCATTACGAAGAGGTTGAAGAGATCTCCCGTGTGAATACATCCCAAAAGCCCAGCGGAGAGTCCTAGAAAAAGTACGTAAAAGAGAACGGACTCTCTATCTCTAGAACTCTCTAAGCCCACGTACCAACTAGCATAAACTCCTATTACTAAAAGCAGAAACGAGGAAAAGAATATGATTAAAGCTCCTACCAAGTCTACATAGTAGACGATACCAAGAGGAGGAGGCCATCCACCAAACGGATATATGAGAGTCTTTTTTTCAATAGCGCTTAGAGCTAGCATTAAAGCCGAGAGGACAAAGCAAGCAGACAAGATCAAGAGAAAGATCAGGTCTACGAGTTTCCTGTTCTTAGTCAAGAACCAGAGGATCGGCAGAACGAAAGCAACAGAGGTCAAAATCCATGGCACTACTCCAGCTATCAAGCTGACGTCATACATACCACATCGCCTATTCGAACATTTTCTTAGCGAAGTCTTCAAAAGGAAGGGATACAACGTTACGTACTACGTTAGGATCTCTTGATTTTACATCTATCCAGTGGACATAGAGTTCTCCTCGCTCTCTGTCCACATAGAGAGTTAAAGTCCCAGGGGCGTTAGATATAGAGCTAGCGAGCAGAAGCAAGGAGTAGTCTGACTTTAAATCAGTTTTCACTTTAACTATACCAGGGTTTAAAGGCATAGATGGACTTAAGATGCGCTTTACTACATCGATGTGAGCTTTGCTCTCGTATAGAAAGAAGTACACAATAACGAAGACAGCTAGCCAGAAGTATCTCGATATTTGGAAGAGCTTTCTCGAGTCCTTTATGAACTCGTTACTTAAAAGCACAGAAAAAGCTAAGGAGAAGAGAAACCCTAAGAGTAGCGTTAAAGTAGAGAGGCGTCCGGCTACTACTAAAAAGACTAAGGTCAAAGTTACTATCATAAATAGCGCTTTAGCGACCTTCACAAGCCTCATCCTCTCAACTTCGAGATTTTGCGAACGTCTGTTGTTCCGTAGAACTTGTAGGCTATCACTATCAGCGACGCAATGACAATGTAAACAGCCAACCCTATAACTATGGCTGTGAGTACTAGAGCTTGAGGTATTGGGTCTACGAAAAGTACTGAAGGCTGAGTAGAAGTTTTTAAGACGAAGTCATCAATTATTGGAGGCTCAGGACGTAGGTCTGTCATTGTAAACCCTATGAGGATTGCCAATACGTTAGCGCTATCTCCCAAAACCACCAAAGCTATTAGCTTCTTTACGAGACTTGGCCTAAACAGAACTCCGTAAATGGTCACAGCTATGTTGACGACTATGCACATAGTCAGTATAGCGAATAGAACGCTCTCTAAGCTTACTTCACTCAAGACTCTCAACCTTAAGCTCTTCCATATGTCTCTTTGGTCTAGAGCTGTAAAGCAAGAGGATCAACACGAGAGTGAGACCTGCGGACACTAGAAGAGACTCCGAAGCCTCTAAAAAGAAAATAGACCCGCCTATGGGTTCTCCTAATAGCTCGCTGATAAATCCGACTGGAGACACAGCTTTAGGCTGGTTTTGAAGTAAGAATGCAGGACTTCTCATAAAAAACCCTAAGACTATAGGGAATGCGGAGATCAATGACAGAGCCAGAGTTCCACAACAAACTAAAGCTATGAGAGTTAGAATCCTCTTTTCTAGACGCGATGTAGAGAGACCGAACCTAGAGGCTATGAGAAAGATCACGATCACGCTGGTGATGAGAGCTCCTCCAGGGAAGCCTCCTCCTGGATGACTAGTTAGAGCTACCGCTAAGGCGGGGATTAAGACCAAATATAAGAGTTTAGCTACAGTCACAGCTATTGGCGACGCTATTGGAACTCTTTCTAACTCTTCTTTTTGAGATAGGACCTCTCTTAGTAGAATGAAAGTTGTGGCCATAGTGGCCAGATATAATATTGTTGACTCGAAGAACGTATCGATACCTCTATAGTCCCACACTACGGCAGCTACAGCGTCAGGCGATCTGGCTGCTAGATAGTTTGAAGAGAGCGTCGCGCTAGATATTAAGTTATCAACTATAGTTTCAGCTATTTTTCGCAAGCTACGAGGTGGCAGAGATTCTCCAAACCATCCACCATTCAAAGCTAGATAAGAGCCAGCGATTATCGTTACAAACATTAAAGCTATTTTGATTAGACTCTTGTGAAACCTTTCTGCAGACGTTGCTTCATATCTTTCAGTCTTCACGACTAAAATCACTAAAAGCACTGTAACCAAGACAACAGAGACCAAAACGTAAACTAAAAGAATAGAAGGAGCCATTAGAACTAAAAACAGAATACAATAGAACAAGCTGACTAAACCGCTCGCGATCGCTGCTTTTAAAAGATCTCTTTCCTCTATGAGATAAACGCAAGCTACAGTAGATCCTAAAGCAGCTAGAGTTCCTACGAGGAGTACTATAGTGCTAAAGTCCATAAGCTCACCTTTCTTCAAGTCTCTCTTTAAGCTCGTCGACAACTAACTTCTGTGGAGCGACCTTTTCGCTTAAGTAACTCGCTCTAGCCAGAACGTGAGAACCTGTAGATGCGGCTACGAAGAGGATTAGAGCAGTTAGCAAACACCTAGCTACATTGATTAAAGATTCTTGAGTAAGACCTGATGAGCCTAAGATCACGAGAGGAGAGCCTAGAGCTATGGCTAAAAGAGACCCACCTATTGCGCTCACTGTTGCAGCATGCAGTCTCACGTAGAAGTCTGGAAATCTAATTATACCCACTGCTGACAACAGCTGGAGGAAGGAGCTAATCAACACGATAACGGAACCGATCGTTATCGCTACTTCTGTAAACATTTTTTACAATCCTCCTCTAAATATCTAGCTACAACAACATCTAAAACGAAGACGAAGACGGCTATGATTAAAGCTATGTGAAGAAAGAGCCAATATCTCATCATTAAAGATAAGACTACAAGCAGAGCCAGAAAGGCATAGGTAATGCAGTCTAAAGCCAAGACTCTATCGGATATCGTAGGTCCTATGAAGACTCGATAGGAGTGAACAGTTATAGATATCACGTAGACAAGAACAGACACTAGTAGGACTTGTTCCCACGGACTGTTCAATTCGACTCACCTTTCTGAGAGAGTAGAGAGGCTAAGCTCACGAGAAAGGACTTTGGAGCTTCTAACCGAAACAGTCTGAATTACGTTAGTTGTAATGAAAGCTCCCAGAGGACAGACTTTGACACATCTGTAGCAGAAAACACACGAAAGATAGTTCACTACGGGATATATCCCTTTTCTATTATGTTTTAATTGTATTCCTGAAGGCAGGTTTTCCATAGAGATACATTGAGAGGGACAATTCAACATACAGAGAGAGCAACCAACACATTTATTGAGGTCAGCGTAGTGTACACCTCGAGAGTCTGGCTCTATAGATAAAGAAACCTTAGGGTACTCTACAGTAGAAGGTTTTTTGAACAGAGACCTGATAACCTCCGCTAGGAGGCTCAAAGCTTGACCTCACCTTTAGCTATCTCTCGAAGGCTAACGATTTTTGAGGAGTCTCCTTTTTTAATTATAGCTCTATCCATACAGGAAATACAGGGGTCAAAGCTGGACAAGATTACCGGTACGTCAGCTATAGCATGTCCTACAAATACAAAAGATCCGTTGATCAAGTTGTTCAAGCTCGGAGTTCTGATCTTGACTCTATAAGGTCTAGGAGACCCGTCGCCGACTAGATAATATGTGAGTTCTCCTCTCGGAGCTTCAGTTCTCACGTAGACCTCTCCTGCCGGCAATGATAGAGGTAGCCTTCGCTCGTCGACTATAGCGCTTCCTGAGGGCAATTTCTCAAGAACTTCTCTACATAAACCTACTGAGACAAGAGCTTCTTCTAGTCTAACCAACATTCTAGCCAGCGAGTCTCCCTCTTCTCTGACCACTATGCTGACGTCCAAGTCCTTATATGCATCGTAAGGCTCTTCTATTCTTACATCGCTCTTAACCCCGCTGCCTCTGAGAATAGGACCTAGAAGAGCTGCCTTCACAGCTTCGCTGGGCTTGATCTTGCCTATGTTCTCAAATCTTTTAAGTATTACTGGGTCCTCGCTGTACGTCTTCAAGTAGAACTTGAGTCTCTCTTCTAGCTTTTCAAGTAGCCTCAAGATCTTCTCTTTCTTAGCGTCGTCTACGTCGCGTCTAACGCCTCCGACCATTATGAAGTCTGCGTGAACTCTACCTCCAGTTAGAACCTCTTTGGCTTTCATCACCAACTCTCGGTCTCTCATGATGTACATGAAGAGCGTGTCGAATCCTATGAGCTCTGCCGCTACTGCGGCAATGAGCATGTGGTTATGAATTCTCTCTAGCTCCATGAGCAGAACTCTTAGGTGTTCTGCTCGAGGACTAGGTCTTACTTCCAGAAGCTCTTCAATAGCTCTAACGAAGCTATCGGCGTGAACGGCGTTGCATATACCGCAGACTCTCGAAGCTATAAATATACCTTTCTGATATGGAGAGATCTCCAGAAGTTTCTCTATGCCTCTATGATTGTAGCCAGTGTTCACTTCAACCTTTACTACAACCTCTCCTTCAGCGTAGAGCCTAAAGAGAACGGGCTCGTGTAGAGCAGGATGTTGAGGTCCAACGGGGAGTTCTAGTGTGATAGGCACTTCAAGAACTGTCTCTGTCATTGCGGTTTACCCCTTTCTTAAAGGGTAAACGTTTTTCTTTACAAGGTCTTCAGACACAAAGGCTCCTCTCTTGAGATAAGGATTACCTTCAAAGACAACGCCAAAGAGATCGTAAGTTTCCAGCTCTCCTGAATGAAGCCCAGTAAACTCTATCAGAGACGGTAGCCTGGGCGCGTTCCTATCGATCCTACATCTCAGTACCAAAACTCTTCTTTCGGAGATGATGTTAATGAAGTAACTTACTTCTATCGTTTTTTCTTGAGGCTTGTCAATAGCGGTTATGGTTGAAAGATAGACGTTCTCAGGACCAAAGAAGTCTATCAGTCTCTTAAATGCATCTTTTAGTTTGCAAGGCTCAACTAAATAAACAGGCCTTCCTGACATCACCTCTTTTGTTCGTACAGCAACGTTAGAGAGAACTACATCAAGGTCTGTCATAGCTTTTCCCTGAGAGGTCGTCAGATAGACCGAAGGAGTTCTAGCAGACCGCTTATTATGGC
>JAWBBK010000003.1:108030-123879 GCA_038824665.1 Acidilobaceae archaeon
TTCAGGTCTAGGAGGACATCCAGGTATGTACAGGTCTACAGGTATTATAGACTCAAGTCTTTCGACTAGAGAGTAAGACTGTTTGAACACTCCTCCATCATAAGCACAAGCTCCTATGGCCACCACGAGCTTAGGCTCTGGCATCTCTTCATAAATCTTTTTGAGTCTTTTAGCAGATTTCTTCGTCACAGCTCCTGTGACTAGAAGCACATCGGCATGTCTGGCTGAGGGAGCTAATCGTAAACCGAATCTCTCGGGGTCGTAAAGAGGACAGAGGGAAGCCAAGACCTCTATGTCACACCCATTGCAAGCACCTGTATTAAAATGTAAGATCCACGGAGAATACTTTATCAACCTTAACTTTAGATTGCTTCTCTTGGACTTCTTGTCTGTCACCTTTACCTATGTCACCCAATTTATTGCTTACTATTCAAAAGTTTTATTCAATTTATAGTTATGTTCAGACTCGAAAAACAGGCTTTAGGCTCTTTCCGAGCGCAGAGTTGGATAGGTGTAGACTTCTGTCTCAAAGCTTCCGATTTGGCAAGGGATTTGTAGTCAAAAGACTTTTTGACAATATAGCATATAAATACGACTTAGCTAACGTTGTGATAAGCCTCGGCTTTTCGGAGGTCTGGAGAAAGAAGGCAGTGAACTTCTGTAAGGTAAAGGGTAAAGAAAGAATGGTTCTTGATCTCTGCTCGGGCACAGGAGCTCTCTCTTTTGAGGTCCTCAAGTCTTTAGGGCCCTATTCGGTTGTCGTGGGGGTAGACTTTTCACAAAACATGACACGTATAGCGGTCGAGCGGTCTAGAACGAAGAGGTTAGATGACAGAGCGCTTTTCATCGAAGGAGACGTGTTGAGTCTCCCATTGAGAGACAACATTTTCGATTGTGTTTTAACGGCGTTTTGTTTGAGAAACGTAGAGAGCCTAGAAGACATGTTCAGAGAAGCCTATAGAGTCTTGAAGCCAGGAGGGGTTTTTGTGGCTCTCGATCTTTCAATGCCTTCAAATACTGTGGTCAGAAAGGTCTACGAAAAGTACTTGAGATTTTTTGTAGGACCTGTCGGAGACACGATTTCTGGAAGACCCCATTACTATCACTACATTGCCGAATCTCTTCAAAACTATCCAGACAAACGTGAGTTAGGAAAGACAATAGCGAGAGCTGGGTTCTCTAGGGTCAGATACTATGAGTTCAATTTGGGTGCTGTCTCTATACATGTAGGTGAAAAAGCTATGCCGAGAGCAGATCGAGAGCAGTGAACATCTCTAAGGCTTCGCTCTCTCTGAAACAATAATGAACCCTGACGTATTTGCTTCTGAACTCCTCGACTTCTCTGGCTACAGCTCTAGGATCTTCAGCCTTGATTAATACCCTATATATAAGCTCGGCTAAGTACTTCATCTCGCTTTTACCCATACCTAACCTGGTTACTTCTTGAGTACCGAGCCTGATTCCGCTAGGGTTTTTCACAGCCTCAGGGGGATCCCAAGGAAGGAGGTTTTTGTTCACTATTATTCCAGCTTCTTCAAGACGCTTAGCCACGTAGTCTCCTCCACCTACGTTTCTTACGTCAACTAGAACTTGATGACTCTCAGTAAAGCCTAAGTGTTCACCAACTACTTTAAACCCTAAGGAGGCGAGTTCTTGAGCTAACGTCTTGGAGTTCTCAACTATAGCTCTAGAGTACTCAGCTCCATACACCTTCATTTCTAGAGCGGTGACTAAAGTAGCGGGAATTCTGTGAAGATGGTGATTGCTTACAAACCAGGGAAAAACGGTTTTCGAGACGACCCTATAGAGTTCTTCGTCGGTGAACGCTATCACTCCTCCTTGCGGACCAGGAAACGTCTTGTGTGTAGAAGCGGTTAGAACGTCGGCTCCGACTTTGAGAGCGTTTCTCCAAACTCCTCCAACTATCAAGCCGAGCACATGTGCAGCATCGTAAACCAGCTTGCCGTTTACTGAACGGACTGCCTGAGAGAGTTCTTCAACTGGGTGGGGGAACAGGTAGACGCTACCGCCTAATACTACGAACTTCGGCTTCTCCTTTTCGATAACTTTAACTGCTTTGTCCACATCTATGTTCATGCGCTCCTCATCATAAGGTAGCTCTATCTGCTTTATGCCCAGAGCTCCAAGAGTGCCAAACTTTGTGTGACTCACATGAGCTCCTGCTTGAACGGGTGCTATTGCTGCTTTGTCTCCGGGTTCTGTTAGAGCTCTGAAGACAGCAGCGTTAGCTATGGTACCGCTAACGGGCCTCAGGTCTACCATTGAAACTCCTAGTAGCTCTCCCATTACGTTCTCAGCTAGAGACTCTAATTTATCTATATAGAGCGTGCCTTGATAGTATCTCTTGAAAGGTCTGCCTTCTGCATATCTATGCATAAAGTCGCTCATGTATGCTTTGAGAGCGATAGGACTCATGATGTTCTCTGAAGCTATCAGGTTTATGGTCTTTCTTAACCTCCAGACGTTCGCTTCAGTGGTTAAGCTTAAGACCTGTTTCAAAAGCAGAAGAGCCTGCCCTTTCTGACTCATCGAGTTCCTCCAAGCTAAAGGTCTTGAAGACCTAAAGGTTAAATTCGCTAGGCCTCTTTTGATTTACAAAAGTAATACTGAGGAACTCTCGATAACTCTTCTGACGACCACTCTCGCGGAGGGTGGTAACCATCAGAGTTACAGTATATACTGACCTAGGCACTGAGTGCGACGAACTACCGTCCAGACTCTTCGAACTCTTCACTAAGATGAGAGACGCTTACGGTGTAGAGATCTATATGGAAGTTATCGATAGAGGTCTTCTCTTGGGCTTCTCGAACTCCCTTGCTGTGATAAGCATTAAAGGATACGATATAACCTTTGAGTGTAGCAAGCTCAGCGAGTCTCTTTTGGAAAGCTTAGAAGAGGAGGTCTTAAGAGTTGTGGCATCGCTCTCGAGACAGTTCAGCTCTTCAGAGGAACCAACGACTTTGATTAGAGCTAGACAACCTCCGCTAGACGCCACGATAGAGATCGAGAGTTAAAGGCCGGTCTTGCATACAAAGTTTAAGCTTCGGAGTCATAATCTTAGTCGGACCTAGAGCGGGGGTGCCCGAGCCAGGCCAAAGGGGGCGGGCTTAAGACCCGTTGGCGTAGGCCTGCGTGGGTTCAAATCCCACCCCCCGCATCACATCAATTATAGTTCTGTCGATAAGAGAACTACGTTAGGCTAAAGCCTCCATCAACAACTACGAGAGATCCAGTGATGAAGGAAGCTTTCTCCGAAGCCAAGAAGGCCACTACAGAGCCCACCTCTTCAGGATTGCCAAGCCTCTTTAAAGGTATCTTTTCAGCTATATTCTTGATTACTATATCGGGACTGACGCCTAGCCTATTGGCTTCGGCTTCCGCTAGTTCTCTGACCCTGTCAGTGAGTACGAACGACGGTAAAACAGCATTTACAGTTACGTTATAAGGAGCCAGCTCTAAGGCTAAGTCCTTTACCAGACCGGCTATCGGTGTTCTAAGCACATTACTTGAGGCCAGATTTCTCAGTGGCTTAAGGAGGGTGATCGAGGCTATGTATACTATTCTTCCCCATCTTTTCTTCATCATTAGTTTAGCTGCTTCACGCGAGGTTATGATGGCACTTGATACCAAAAGTCTATAGGTCTGTTCCCAGTCTTCATCAGTTAATTCAAAAAACCCTCCTGGCTTTGGACCCCCAGTACTATATACTAGAATATGAAGCTCTCCATACTCATGCTCTAAGTACTTGAATAGATTGTGTAGGTCTTCTCTCTTCGTCAAGTCCCCAACATAGACGTCTACGCGAGCTTCTCCTCTTTCGTTCTTCAAAACTGTTTTAGCTTGCTCTAATCTCTCTCTACTCCTTGCGAAGAGAATTACGTCAGCACCCTCTCTAACTAAAACTCTAGCTGAGGCCAAACCTAGACCTCTGCTAGCTCCTGTAACGAGAGCGAGTTTACCCGATAAACCTAAGTCCAAAGACATCTCCTCGATCTAGTCTGGAGAAGGAGTTAAATTGACTTGCTGGAGCAGATCCGGAGCCGACATAAACAAGCATAAACAAGAGGTAGTTCAGTGAGACGCGTTTCGAACAGAACTCCATACTTGTAGTCCTGATCTAGAAGGTTCCAGCAAGTACATCTTTAATCCGAAGCCTTTGAGTTCTTCATAGACTTCAAGAGTTCTCTCTCGTTCGACTAAGAGAATTAAGACTCCCTTCTTAACGTAGGCTGTGACGAGTCCAGAGAGTTTTTCAACTAGTTCTGAAATCCTTTCTCCTAAGGTTTTCTTCAAGACTCCACTCTCTTTATTGAAGAGGTTCACGTTCTCAATGAACGATTCAAACGTTGGGTTTTCTAAAATCGCTTCGAGACGCTCTCTAGCCAAACGAAAAGCCTTGCTCTTAAAAAAGTGCTCTAAAAACTCTCTAGTTTCCATAGTTTTCAGGACTATTCCCAAAATAGATACAGAGCCGGGAAGAGGTTTACAGTCTACCTCTCCAATGCCCGGAGCTCCTGCTCTGAATCTGAAGACCAGTCCAATTCCACACGATATAGCCAAGACGTCGCCTAAGCCGGTACGCTCTACGACCTCAGCTATATGAGCTACTTGAAGAGACCTCCTTAAGCTCAAACCCAATCGAGACCCTAGCGCTAGAGCCAGCGCTGTGGCAGTAGCTCCGCTAACGGCAAACCCCACAGCTGGAGGCAGAGGTCTAATCGTCTTTACGCCAATTTCCTGAACTCCGAGCAAATCGACTACTCTTTTTGCTGTAGGACCCAAAGAATTGACGCTCTTTTCTCCTTCTTCACAGACTAGAAGTCTGGGCTCTACAGTTATTCCAACACCTCTTGATCCGGAAGCCAAAGGGTCGGAGGGATTTATTGAAGGCTCAAAGAGAGCCGTTACATGATGAGGTGCTGAAGCACAAAACCTTGTGTTCTTCATCATTGAGTCTTCCTCTTGACCGTCTTCACCACCTCATCGACCACGTGTCTAGCTAATACCTCTTTGTGAACGTATCCTAAATACCTCATTGTCTTATCTTTCCATATCATTAGGACATTAAGGTCTTCGGTTCCAAAGCCCTTAACGGTCTTGTATGCAGTGTTAGCAATAACTATGTCAGCTTCGTACTTACTTAACTTCTCTAATCCGGCTTCCGAGAGCCCCTCTAAATCCTCTCGAGGCGTCGCTGTAAAGACCACGAGGACCTTCGGTTTCTGTTTGATTGAATTAAGGACTTTGATCGTAGGCTTTAGCTTTATTAAAACTTCGGAGCTACTTGAAAGCTTTACGTTTTCGTATTTGGGTTCAACTTCGAAGTCAATCGGGGCTGCAGCAGAAATTATAGCGTCGTACTCTTTAGTTTCAGTCAATCGGGCTACAACATCTGCCATTTCTTTAGTGGTCTCGACAGATAGCGGATTTAAGAATGTCGGCGGTTTGATGCTACTAGCTCCAATTACTAGGTCTACGTTAGCTCCTCGAGCCCACGCTTCTAGAGCTATTTCTAAAGCCATTTTGCCGCTACTAGCGTTAGTGAGAAATCTTATAGAATCAACCCACTCTCTCGTAGCTCCTCCGGTGACGAGAATTCTAAGTCCTCGAGCATCTTTACCTCTACAAGCTAGAGTAGCCGTTACTCTTCCTATAATGGCAGGGTCTTCCATTACGAGTCTTGAGCCCTCAGTTCTAGGAGGTATTATCGTAACTCCTTGTTCATTCAGTTTTACAACAACATCTCTATATTGGGGGATTGAGGCCAAGCTTGAGTGTAGAGCAGGAGCAACAACTATAGGCTTCTCATAACCTAGAGCTGAAAGAGCAGCTAATACTACAGGATTATCGGCTATGCCGTAAGCGAGTTTTGAGAGCGACGAGAGCGTAGCAGGAGCCATGACTAGAGCATGAGACATCTTGACTATAGATATGTGCTCAGTCTGTCCTCCAAGTTCAGACACAGGACGGACTCCGGAAGCCCATTCTAAGAGGTCGGGACCCACGTATCGCAGAGCTTCAGAAGTTGCAAAAGGGACTACAGAGGCTGACCTTCTCAAAAACCACCGGATCAGATCGACGGTTCTATAGGCAGCTACACTACCCGTGAGCCCTACTATTATCTGTTTTCCTTCAAGATACCTATTGATAGAACCTTTTATATCAGACGCGGGATGTTCAAACTCGTAGGTTACAGTCAACTCTTAACTCCAGGTACGTAGTTCTCTAAAGGCTTTAAAAGACCAGATATAAATTATTCTTTCATGGAGATTAGCTATGGAGGAGGTCATCATAAGGAAAGCTAGAGAAGAGGACATTCCAGCGGTAGCAGAGGTCAACCTAGCCAGTCTTCCTGAAAACTATTGGTACGGCTTCTACAAAGAGTTTGTTGAGAAATGGGGAGAAGCCTTTCTCGTAGCCGAGGTCGATGGTAAGATAGTGGGATACGTTATGAGCAGGATAGAATATCATCGAGATCCCACGCTTTTAGGTCTTAGAGATGAACTCAATGAGGTCCCAAAGCCTTTAATGAACAAGCTCGCCGAAGACGTAATATCGTATCTCACTTCAGAACAGCAGAAGGTTGGACACCTGGTATCTATAGCCGTCTTAGCTTCCTATAGAGGCAGAGGAATAGGTTCAAGACTGTTAGCGGAGAGCATCAGAGTCGTCAGAGACATTTATGAAGCCATCTCTATGTATCTTGAGGTTAGAGTGTCGAACTATGTGGCTGTTAGGCTCTACGAAAAGTTTGGATTTCGAAAGGTTAGGTTGGCAAGAGGTTACTATTCTGACGGCGAAGACGCTTACATCATGGTTAAAAGATTAAGAGTCTAAATTTGTTTTTTGACTAACGAAGAAAGAGGTGCAAAACTCGTGATCTTTTGCGATAGACCTCTTATCTTGGGAGAACCCTTACCTAAAGTCAAGATTGAGACTACTCAGGGAACAAAAACCTTACCTGAAGATTATCGGGGCAAGTGGCTCGTAATATTCAGCTATCCAGCTAATTTCACAGGACTTTCCGCTACAGAGCTTGCCGCTCTGGCGTTAAGTTATGAAGAGTTTCGTAGACTCAATACAGAAGTACTAGGTATAAGCGTAGACACCATTTTCAGTCACTTAGAGTGGATGAAATGGTTCGAAGAGAAATTGAATATAAGAATAGAGTTCCCTTTGATCGCAGACCCTACAGGTATCGTTTCGAGAGCTTTATGTTTGATTCATGCTCAGCCCGTTCTCAAACCTGTGCGAGCTAGTATTATCGTAGACGAAGAAGGTATTGTGAGAAGCGTTCTCTATTATCCCAAATATGTTGGTAGAAGCGTACGGGAACTTCTCAGGATATTGTACGCTCTTCAAATCAATAAGAGCACAGACAAGCTAATCCCTGCAGAGTGGCCTGAAGGAGTTCTCGTTGGAGAGAAGTTATTAACTCATCCAGCGCATAGAGCTAAAGAAATGAAAGAGCGCTTAAAAAGTAGCAACTGCATTGAGTGGTGGATGTGTTTTGAAGAGATAGAGCATCATATTGTTGATGAAGCTAAAAGGCTGACAGGTTATCTATTTGAAAGGAAGCGGTGGACTTCTTGAAGCTTGTAGATATAGTCTCACTCATACCAGAATATGAGCTAAGCATCTGGGACGTAATAGACGAGATCAAAAAAATTCTCGAAACTTGGCGGGTCAGCTGTATAAAACCAATAGAGAAGCGTGTAGTCAATAAAGACCTTGTGGTCTATTGGGCTCTCAAACGACTAGACACGAAGTACGTTCCTGTTTGTGAGGAACAAGAAGAAACAGAGGTTTCTCTAGAGGATTTGGGGTTCTACGATAATATAATTGGCGACCAGACAAGAGTATTCTACAACGTTGTAGACGCTATAGCTAGAAGCGGTCCTACGCCTTTGGTCAAACTAGAAGACTTTAGCACTCATAAAGTAAGGGTATGGGCAAAACTTGAATGGTACTGGCCCTGTAGCCTAAGTTTAAAGGATAGGATAGCCTATCACATGGTGAAAGACTTGCAGTCAAGAGGGCTTACGAACGGAAAAATTTTAATCGATGCATCATCAGGAAACTTCGCGGTATCTCTACGCGCTCTTTCGAGATGGTTCGGTTACAATACTCGGATATATGCACCAGCGAGACCCGGAAGATTTGGAAAGTATTCTAAATTGTTTCTAGAACTAACCAAGACAGAGATAGTTCCAATGGATGTAGGAACCACAGTCGAAGCGATTTCAAGAGTTCTTGAAGAAGGAGCTAAAGAGCCCAATGTCGTTATAGCTAGTCAACTCACCAACGATATGAATTTTGAAGCTCATTTGAAGACTATGGCTAAAGAAATAGATTTTCAAGCTAAAGCTCACAACCTTAACTTAGTAGCGATAGCCGGACCTCTAGGAACTTCAGGTCATATGGCGGCTCTTAATTTCTATTTTAGAAGCAAATTTAAAGGAAAGGTAAAGACCATTATGGCTCAACCCGCTAAAGACGACCACATACCTGGCATAAGAAGGGTCGAGACTGGCATGAAATGGTTAGAGGCAATAGGAGAAGATTACACGATAATTGACGTAACTTCGCTAGAGGCAATGAGATATCTAGAAAAGCTAGCCGAGTCTGACGGTATCCTTCCAGGACCGACAAGCGGTGCAGCGTTGGCGGCTTTGATGAAGTATCTAGAGAGTAGCGAAGGTAAGAAACTTGAAGGTGACGCAGTAGTTGTGTTTCCCGATCATGGGTTTAAATACATTGAGTGGATCGAGACGAAGCTGAAGTCGTTGAGAGGTGAAGAGAACCAGTAGGCTTTTACAGTCTCGACTTCAGGCAGTAAGATAACTCCTCAATAACCTTTCGAACTTCTTCACTCATCTCAAGAGATAATCCGAGGCTGGCAGCATTAATCGCTACAATTTTGATCTCTATATTGGGAAGTACTTCTTCAAGTTTTCTCAATAGAAAGCTTTGAGGTAAACTATGTGAGGAAATGAAGAGACTCTGGTCTTTGAGGTCTTCTAGGCTTAGCTCTAATATGCTGCCTGGTTCTCGCTCTGGAAGGAGAGAGACATCACAGATTACCAGCTTTTTAACTTCGCGTAAACGTAACAAGCTAGCTAAAGGGCAGACTTCTAGACCGTGTTCACAGATCTCAATATTGTTCTGGGCTATATCTAGGAGGGATTCGCAGAGGACAACACATGCAGCGTCATCGCTTCTAAGTCTAGAGCCTATGCACACTAAGACTTCTGTAGGCTCTCTAAGAGCTGAGAACAGAGTATCGCAAGCCTCTTTTATGGTAATGGCTTTCAAAAGCCAGCCCTCTCATTCAAAGCTGGTCTGACATCAGATACGCTTTAAAGGTCTTATGGCTATAGCTTAAGGATCTTCTTGGGCTTAGAGCATTGAGAGGAAGATGGCATATACCGAGAGGTCATCCTAGATACGAGTCTTTGATCAGGAGAGAAGCTCTCGTAGAGGCTATGGAGCAAGGTATAGTTGTGCCTCAAGGTCTTATAGCTCACGGTCGTGGGGAAGCATTTGATTACCTGCTTGGAGAGACAACTCATCCATTCGCTCTTGAGGCTGAACGAGTAGCTGTAGCTTCAATGTTGCTCGCCTCGAAGCCCGTGATCTCTGTAAACGGAAACTATGCAGCGCTGGCTAAGAAAGAAATAGCGGAACTAGCCAAAGAGACAGGGGCTCTGGTCGAGATCAACTTGTTCTACAGAACGGAAGAAAGGGTGGTTCTCATAGAGAAAGTCCTGAGAGAAGCAGGCGTAGAGAAAGTCTTAGGAACGGACTGCGAGAAAGAACGAGTTCCTGGATTAGAAAGCCCTCGAGGCATAGTCTGCAGGGATGGTATATACTCTGCTGACTTCGTTCTTCTAGCTATAGAAGACGGTGACAGGACTATGGCTATCAGGAGGATGGGCAAAAAGGTGGCGGCTATAGACCTAAATCCGTTCAGCAGAACAGCGCAGTCTGCAGACATCACTATAGTTGACGAGGCGGTCAGAGCGACAAAGAACATGACGACCATAGCTCGAGAACTCAAGGAAAAAAGTAGAGAAGAGCTAGAGGTTATGGTTCATAACTATGACAACAAGCGGACTTTAAGCCAGGCGTTCAAAACCATTCTAGACAGGCTTCAACACGCAGTAGAGAAAGGGACGATAATAGAACTCTAATGTCTCTGGAGCCCTTCTTAGCTTTACTTCAAAAAGGCTCAGCCCTGCGCGGGCACATCACATTATTGTTCAGCCCTTTCGAGCTACTTCACAGCCCTGAGAGAGTAGCCCAGCATCTGGCGGAGAACTCGTAGCCTTTAAGCTCTCTGAAACAAAAACCTGATGGGATCTGAGTCTGGGAGATAGCAGTTTAATTAGGTTTGATGTAGTAACGTTTAGTCTGATAGCCCTAATCTCAGAGTGTGAAGTGGAGGCAAGAGAAGACGATGACTGAAATAAGTTTAAAGACTTTAAGCTCACTTATCTCGACTTATGGGTTAGTTGGTCTTTTTGTAGTCATATTTTTCGTTAATCTAGTTCCTGTGCCCGGCCTTTCCTTCGCTATTAGCACCAGTTATTTCGTTCTTGCATCTTCAGGTTCTTCGCTATCACCATCTATAATCTTAGGGCCTTTAGTCATAGGGAGTGCTGCTACAACGGCCAAGTTCATAATCTTTAGCACCTCTCGAAGCGTTAGTCAAAGGTTTTCTTCGGTTAAAAGGAAAAGAAAGGAGTTAGCCAAAGTTCTTCAAGGCAAAGAATATATAATTATTATAGTGACCATAATCACAGCTCTGACTCCTCTTCCAGATGATGCCTGGTACATTCCGCTAGGGGCTTCAGGCTTCAGTTCAAAGCTTTTCATATTCTCGGTTTTTGTAGGAAAGACTCTTCAGGCTTTTATAACCTTAGTGGTGGGAGTGTTTTTGGGTACCTCCCTCTCCCAATTGGTCAGCGGTGGCTCAATAGATTTATGGAGAGTGTTTTTGGGTACAGTTTCCACAGTGGCTCTGGCCATGATGATCACTTATGTAGCAATGAAGATTGATTGGATTAGGTTTACAGTTGTTTACGCTAAAAAGGGACTGGTGGAGGCAGTGAAAGACGCTTTTTGTCAGCTGATCAAGGTCTAGACTAGAGAGGATAGACCAGAGGTAGCATTGATTAGATTAAGTAGTCCCATCTCTTCATGTTAGCGTTTCTCAAAGATGCTTAAAGACTTCAAACATCTCATCCTGACATCTCTTTGAAGAGAGTTTAGTCCTTGTTTTATATAAATTCAGTGGGTTGCAAGTTTCTCTATCAAACGATACAAAGAGCTGCGAAATTCGAGAGGTTTGTAACGGCTATAGAGCGACGGCCAGAGAGACCACTATAGCGGCTTTATAGACTAAGAACGCATCATGATTTATAGCCAGGAGTCTTTTGAGTTTCTCCGGCTTTATGGGGTTGTTCTCTCTCAAGCTGAATCCGCTGATGAAAACTACAACAACAGGGAACAAGGCCGAGAGTGACAGCGGAGGTAGATGTCCTAAAAAGACGCTTAGACATAGAAAAACAGCTAGTAAAAAGACCATTAAGAGATAGCAGATCCAGAAGCGTTCTCCAAGCAGTGCTGAAAGGGTTTTCCTTCCTCCCTGTCTATCGTAGGGGGCTCGTGGGACCTTATGAACAGAATAAGCTATGTGAGCGGTAGAGAGGGCCAAGGCTGGGAGAAAAGCATACAGTTCGATGTCTTGACTTATAACATAGTAGGAGCCGAGAAACGCTAGAAAGTCTTTAGCCAATAGAGCCGCCTCTCCCAACACCAGCGTTAGGAGGTAATGGTAGCCAAGTATAACCAAAGCTCCGATTAGAGCGAAGAGTAAAACTAAAGGTCCTCTCTCGAGAGTTAGATACACACCTATAATCAGCGCACCTATAAATGCCATTAGACCTACAGTTAAGGCTTCTTTGAGGCTAACTTTGCCTTCCAAGACCGGATTGTATCCGAAAGAAGTCAAGACCTCTCTTGGCAGGGCTCTGTTGCGGTCTTCTGCTGTGTCAAAATAGTCGTCGAGAGCATGCATAGCTATGTGGGCTAGTATGGTTCCAAGGATTAAAAACGCAAAGAGAGCTGAGAAGTTGGGATCTACGCTTCCACTGACGTAGATAGCGTAAAGAGCTCCAGCTGATGCAGTTAGAGCTGTAGAGAGCAGGAACTTGACTCTAAACACTGCCAAATAGCCGGAGGCCACTCTGAAAATCCGCGTAAAAGTGACTTCCACTAAAGACCACCTCTAGTTATCTTCACTAAATACGCCTGATCAAGCTTTTGGGTCTCTATAACTCTAAACTCACCTCTTTTCTCCAATACGAAAAGAAGAGTTTCTAGAGGTAGGTAGCCCTCTTCAGCCCACACTTCAAGCACGCTTTCTTCATCTAGCGACGCCAGAACCTTAGACAGTTCAGCAATAGGAGTGGTATCGCAAGACTTCCACTGCTCTCTCGTGATATTTACCTTAATCAACTTCAAAGATGCTCCCCCGAGACTTTCTCTATATATAAAAGACGTCTTCATAATTAGGCATCTTCTCGATATACCCTCTCCTCAAAGTCCACTTACTTATGTCTTCAAAAAGGCTTCTAGGAAAGGAGGTTCTGACGTAGTCTTCTCTAAAAAGCAGGTCAAATACTTTTAAGCTTAACGCCTCCGCTGGCAAAGTGGTCTCTTCAGCTAAGATCTTGAAGAACCTATCTGGGCTTTCTTTCAGACGTTTTAGAGCTTCTTTAACGGACTTCATAAAAGCTTCAGCTACTTCATCCGATAAGACGTCTACAGAAAAAACGTCCATACAACACTCAGTAAACTTTTTAGCTATGAGGGAAGCTCCTCGACTTAAAGCTATTGTAGCCCAAGGCTCAGGTAGAACAGCAGCGTCAACCCCTCTTTCAATTAATAGTTTAAATCTCTCAGGGATCTTCTGGACGTCTACGAATCTATAGGTTGAGGGGTCCAGACCTAGCTCTCTCTGGAGGAGGTCATGTGCGCTCCACTCCGTAACGGTCTTCATAGAGACAGCTATGCTTTTAACGTCTCTCACTTTCACAGCTGGAGCAGCTACGAGGCTAAACTCAACAAGATAATGAGTTAACGCTTTAGCTTTGTAACCCAGTGAGGCGATTATAATTGTGGTCACGGTATCGGATTCCATAGCGTTTAGCTCTCCACTTAAAAAAGCTTTGTTTTTCTCTGCTGCCGATTGAAATTTCACCAACTCTAACCTTAAACCGTTTTTCTCAAAAAGCCCCTCTCTATGAGCTATATGTATTGGGAGAGAGGTTAGTACAGGTAAGCTTCCATAGACTATGTTTGTCATCATAATGTTCACGCTCTATTCAAATCCTTACAAGACCTAATATCTATTGCTGGCTTTATTTTTTCCTTAGATCTAAATGATTGAAATAATACAAAAGTATACCGTGGGAGTCTGAATCGCTGACTGTATTGTGGCTGATATGTAATGATATGTAATGTAATCGATATGTGATGGGGCGAAGCTAGCAATCCCATTAAGATCTTGAGGCGAAATGTTATTTGGATGCTTTGAGAAGTGTAGACCTTACAAAAACGAGGCTACAAAATCGAGAAGGTATGTTTTTGGTCGCTCTATATGTTCTAGTGGAATCAGTAGGGCCCTGAACCCCAAAGCTAGAGAATTAGAAGCTGGAGATAACTTTACATGAGGGAACGGACTCTGGACCTTAAAGACAAATTGAGGCTGTTTCTAGCCGAATATGGGGAGAGGGGCTACGCGGTTCTCAAAGCAGTGTTAGATGAAGCCAAGAGTTCTAAGCTTAAAGTGCGCTTAGGAGACGTCAGTGCTCGAGGAGTTAGAGAAAGGCTTAAGCTGAACGGCATAGAATACAACCCTATACCTTTGCTTACGAAATTAGAGAAGGAAGTAGGGCTTCTCGAAACCAGCTATAAGTCTAGTTCTCAACGATGGTGGAAGGTCTTTGGTCTTGAAGTTCTCGAGGAAGTTCTTAAAGAATACGTAGGAGAAGAACAACTTCAGTTTGATGTTTCTGAGTCTATGGAAGCTAGAGTTTTCAGACTCCAGCTAGAGTTAGTGGGTTTGCGAGACCTGGCCCGCAGGGTATCTATTATTACAAACAAAGGAAAGCTCAGCTCTTCCGATTGGTCTGTCCTTAGGAAGATAGTTTTGGAAGACCTTCCTGCTCTCATCAAGATCAAAAAAGATATAGAGAGTTCCATGTTGACCGAAGAGTTTCAAGAAGAGCTGAACTTAATAGAGAGCTTAATAGCGACTATTGAGTCAGTCGTCAGGAGAGAGAGACAACGGACGAGAGGACTTGAACAAAGCCTCGCATATGCTCGCGAGCTTGAGCAAGAGGAGCATTAAATACTCCCCAACTTAAAATATCTCAGACGGAGCCCGCGGCTTCCCGGCGGCGGCGCTGGGGGTACTCGGGGCAGAGCCCCGTGGATGAGCCTAAGGCCTCCAGCCGCGGGCACAACTAAATTCATCGTGACGTTAATTGATTTGATCGAAGAATCTTCTCTTTAAGAGTCGGAGCGCTTCAGTTACGTCTGTTTCCGTGAGACTGACTAAGAAACTATATAAAGCTCTCCCTTGATAGAGAAAGGTGGCACCTCCCCCCTTCCCCCAAAGGGGGAAGGGGGATCTTAAGCTCAGGATGAGAGTCCGAGTGACCCTGGGATACCTATCCCAGGAAGGCTCGGACTCAATAAAATGGTAGCTCCGGACTCCAGGAGCTGGTGTAGAGGTGGCTAGAGCCATATCTCTCTTGACGGCCTTTGCGGCCGTAACTCCGGTTGATCCTGCCGGACCCGACCGCTATCGGGGTAGGGCTAAGCCATGGGAGTCGAACGTCCCGCCGCCGCGGGACGTGGCGCACGGCTGAGTAACACGTGGCTAACCTACCCTCGGGAGGGGGATAACCTCTCGGGAAACTGGGGCTAATCCCCCATAGGTGGGGAGGCCTGGAAGGGTTCCCCACCGAAAGGGGGTACGGAGGGTTATCGTCCGTACCCCGCCCGAGGATGGGGCTGCGGCCCATCAGGTAGTTGGCGGGGTAACGGCCCGCCAAGCCGAAGACGGGTAGGGGCCGTGAGAGCGGGAGCCCCCAGATGGGCCCTGAGATAAGGGCCCAGGCCCTACGGGGCGCACCAGGCGCGAAAACTCCGCAAATGGGGGCTGGGAAATCATAACTTAGAGTCCCACCCTCAGCGGAATGCGGGAAACCGTGACGGGGCTACCCCGAGTGCCCCCGTAAGGGGGCTTTTCCCCGCTGTAAGAAGGCGGGGGCAATAAGCGGGGGGCAAGTCCGGTGTCAGCCGCCGCGGTAATACCGGCCCCGCGAGTGGTCGGGGTGCTTACTGGGCCTAAAGCGCCCGTAGCCGGCCCGGTAAGTCCCCCCTAAAAGCCTCGGGCTCAACCCGAGGATTGGGGGGGATACTGCTGGGCTAGGGGGCGGGAGAGGCCGAGGGTACTCCCGGGGTAGGGGCGAAATCCGATAATCCCGGGAGGACCACCAGTGGCGAAGGCGCTCGGCTGGAACGCGCCCGACGGTGAGGGGCGAAAGCCGGGGGAGCGAACCGGATTAGATACCCGGGTAGGTATAGGGGTTCTCAAGTTGAGAACCCCTATACCCCGGAGAGTCCCGGCTGTAAACGATGCGGGCTAGGCGTCGGGTGGGCGAGAGAGCCCACCCGGTGCCGCAGGGAAGCCGTTAAGCCCGCCGCCTGGGGAGTACGGCCGCAAGGCTGAAACTTAAAGGAATTGGCGGG
>JAWBBK010000004.1:0-46678 GCA_038824665.1 Acidilobaceae archaeon
CGAGAAGAGCGATATTAAGGCGCTTCTAGAACTTGGAGTTCTTCCTAAAGAGCTATTAGAGGTGGTTTAAATTTAGTGATGAGTGATGAGTTCAAGCTAAAGCCTAAAGCCAGAAGGCTATGGAGAGAGAGAGAAGAACTCGAGAAAAGGAAAGACGAAGACGCGTTTAAGATCGTTGAAGAAGTCTTCGACTCAACTACTCTAGGCTTTGTGTATAGACTCGAGAGAAGAGGAGTCTTAGCTAACCTTAAAGGAGTCGTCAGCGCAGGCAAAGAAGCTAGAGTTCATTGGGGCGTTTCTAAAAGCGGAGAAGACTTGGCTGTGAAGATATACCTAATCGAGACCAGCGATTTCAAGAAAAGCATTAAAAAATATATAGTTGGAGATCCGCGTTTCGAGAACGTGCCTGAATCCAACATCAGAAAGCTTATCTACGCTTGGGCTCGAAAGGAGTTCAAAAACTTAAAAAGACTTGAAGAAGAAGGAGTTAGAGCTCCTCGAGCTATAGACGTTGAAGGAAACGTTTTGGTTATGACTTTCATAGGTGAGAAAGGAGTTAGAGCTCCTCTGCTCGCTGAAGCCATAGGAGAGCTTGATGTAGAAGACGTTATAGACCTTTGGAAACAGCTTGTAGACCAAGTGAGATTGATGGTTTGTAAAGCTAAGCTTGTACACGCAGACTTAAGCGAATACAACGTTATGGTATGGAGAGGAGAGACTTGGATAATAGACGTGGCTCAAGCTGTAGAGATAAGCCATCCGCTCGCTAGAGAGCTTCTAGAGAGAGATTTGAAGAATCTCTATAGGTTCTTCTCTGAACACGTAGAGGTAGAGGAACGAGAGCTAAGAGAGGCTGTTCTAACATGTCTGAACTAAACACATCTCGTCCGAGACCTAGAAGATATGTGAAGATCCCTCCTGAAAGGTTAGGAGCGGTTATAGGAGAACACGGCTCTGTGATCAAGAAGATCATGTCTAAACTAGGAGTAGCTATATCTATCGACACTGAGAACTCCGTAGCTGTGATAGAAGGAGAGACTCCTGAAGTAAGCGCAGATAAAGTCATGAAAGCTGAAGAAATAGTAAAGGCTATAGCTTATGGGTTTCCTTCAGAAAAAGCCATGACGTTATTGAACGACGACTATGTGCTAGTGGTTGTTGACTTAAAAGAGAAAGTAGGAGATAAACCAAACCATCTCAGAAGAGTAAAAGGTAGGATAATAGGAGAAGGCGGGAGAGCTCGGAAAACCATAGAGGAGATGACTGGAACCTATATACACGTAGGCGAAGACTACGTAGCTATAATAGGCGAATACGAGCGAGCTATGGTAGCTAGAGAGGCTGTAGAAATGCTAGCTGAAGGTAGAATGCACAGTACTGTATATAGACACATAGACGTTCTGATGAGAGAAGTCAAGAGAAGAGAGCGCTTTAAGATATGGGAAGAGGTTTAAGCTGAGAGCATACACACAAAATTAGAGGGCAGTGATAGAGCCTGCGACGAGACGAGCCGAGGAGGCTATGAGATGGAAGAGCCGAAAGAGCCCCTTCGTGAAGATTGTAGAGTAAGAGTTATCGGAGGAGGGTTAGCTCTAGACCTAGCGCTTGATGAGATGAGGAAAGCCATATATGAGTACAATTCTAAGATCAGAGAGTCAGGCTACTATCTGAAGCCTGTTCACAAAACCTACAAAACCCTAAGAGAGGGAGTTAGAAGAGTCTACGAATATTACGGAATCTACTGGTGGCGTCTCATCAAAACGAAAAGAGGTCTCAGGTATTTCTATGTGGGAAAACACAAACCTCCTGGTTTACCTGAACCTCCGCGACTGCCTGTAGAAGGGCTTTCTTTAGCTAGAGATGGGAGAGATGTGATAATAGAGTGTAGAGTTTACGATAAGTTCAAAGACTTCTTCAGAGGGTTCCAGACAGTTAGAGAGGTCTAAGCAAGCTCAAAATGACTTGTTCTCCTATGCTTACTCCAAGCTTTTTACAAGCGCTTCCCTGATTGACCGCTACTTCTACAAAGCCTGAGCTGTTCTCGTAAACCACAAGATGACCTGGAGCTACGTCAGAAAAGGTTCTACCTACTTCTGCTCTGAAAGCTCCTACCTTTGTAATCAAGTAAAGCTCGTTGTAGTTGTAGAGCCCTATGGTTTGAGGTCTAGCGCTCAAAACTACGTTGCCAAAGTTATCTGCATAGATGACTGTAAGCTGAAGAGCGTTCTCTCCTGTCCTCACTACTTTTTCTAAAACTAGGGACTCTAGGTCATCTTCAGTTATCTCTTCTCCTAACTCGCTTAAGTCAACACCATTGTATATCAAGGCTGCAGCAGGTCCCATAACGTCTCTACCGTGAAATGTCTTCGAAGACTTCCATTCGCTCTCTCTAAGTTTTCCTCGAAAGTTCTGTCGAGCTAAAGCTGAGACCTTATCGATATCTAAAGAGACTCCTCTCTTAAACCCCTCTTGCTTGATGGATGGATAAAGTATTCCGTTGTCTGGACCTATAAAAACGTAATCTCCTGCTTCTACAGCAACCATACGTCTCGGACCTCCCACAAGAGGGTCTACTATGCCTACTATTATCGAACCTAGCGGAAGCCACCTATAGCTCGAGAACACCACATAGGCTCCTGAGACTACTTTAAAGGATGGAACTGAGTGGTCTATGTCTATAACTTCAGCTGATGGAGCTATGCTTTTGATTACGGCTTTCAGTTGTCCAGCGTACAAACTATAGCCGTAGTCTGTGATGATCCCTATAGCTTTCATCTCAGCCCCTAGCGGAGATTCTAAAAGGAAATCTTATAGAGAATAAGGTTGTCGAGGAGCTCCTCAGACCCGTTCTTCCTCACGTCTTAAATCGGTACAATCGAGCGTCAGTCATTGCCTTTTATATAGCTAAGCTCCAAAGCTTAAAGAGCTACGTCTCAAAATAAGGAGGTTTAAGCTGAGGCCTCTTTTTGAGTAACAACCCTACTGCGCAAAGAACCGCTATAGTAGCCAGATAGGGAGAAACGTCAGCGACCCAGCCGGGAACTCCGAGGGCTCCGAGATAAGGACGTGAAGCTTTCAGAGAGCCTATCAAGTAAGACGCTAGAACAGCTCCTATCGGGTTCCAGTAGCCTAATATCACACACCCTAAAGCGATCCACCCTAATCCCATAGTCATGCCGGTCCAGTACTTGCCTCCGAAAAGAGCTAAAGATATGTAAGCACCTGCTAGACCGGCTAGAAGTCCCTCGATAGTTGCAGCTACAGCTCTCACTTCGTTAACTCTTAGGCCTCGCTCTCTAGCTATAGCTGGATTAGCCCCTATAGCTCTGATTTCAACTCCTATCCAAGTCTTAGTCAAGACCAAGAAAGCTATGACAGCTACGACTAAAGGTAGGACTTGAAGCGATAGACGTATGAGAGAACCAGACTCTATAGGACGCCCTATAGGCTTATCCGGTATTATAGCTATCAGGTCAGCTAGCCCTAATCCGAGAAAGCCTATAAGAAGCCCTATAGCGAACTGATTGAATTTTAGGTAAGTAGTTAGAGCTGTGTAAAGAGCTGAAAAAAGCGCTCCTGCGAGAGCTGCTGAAAACAAACCGATAAACTGATTGTCTGAATAAGCTGTAGCTACTACAGCTACAGAAGCTCCTAAAGCCAGAAATCCTTCAAGTCCTAAGTTCGCTCTCCCCGTTCTTTGAAGCACAGTTTCTCCAACTGCAAGGATAGCTAACGGTGTGAACATATCTACAGTGAGTTGAGCTATACTGATAAGAGCTTCAAACAAGCGCTTTCACCTCTTTATTTAACGACCTCATCGCATAAGCTCCTGCGAGAGCTGAAACCACAATTATGGTTTGAGACCCTAGAACAAAGCCTTCAGGAACCCCTTCGACCATCATAGCGTAAGCCCAAAGTCTTATATATGAAAGAAGAAGCGATGAAGCTAAAGCGATAGGAGGGCTAAAGCCTGAAAGCCAAGCTGAGAGAACGCCAGAATAGCCAAAGCCTATCGGCAACTTTGCGCTAAGAAAGTGTTGAAAAGAAAGAGCAGCTAGAGCTCCTCCTAGACCAGCTAGAGCTCCTGCCAAGACTCCTAACTTTAAGAAGAGCTTAGCTTCGTTCACTCCATAGGTGAGAGCGGTTCTACGAGAAGAGCCGAAGACTTTAACGATGAGACCTAAGCTAGTTCTTGACTCAATGAACCAGACCAGAGCCAAAGCTGAGATCAAGAAGACTAGAACCGATAGCTCACACAATCTGAAGTGGTCGGGAATAGACTTAGTTATCACGTGAGCTCCTATTCTCAGATGAGTGCTCACTATCTCGCTGACCAAGATCGTAACGGTTAAGTTCACCATAAGAGCGACTAAGATCTCGTTTGCTCCAAAATAGGCTCTCAGAAGAGCGGGTATCGTACCTAAAGTAGCTCCCGCAAACGCAGATGCTAAAATCGCTATAGCTATGCCTAAAAGAGGACTCAAATCAGAAACCACGTAAGCTAAAAGCCATATCGTTATTAGCATACCGATTAGTATCTGTCCTTCAGCGGCTATCGTTATAAACCTAGCTCTAAAACAAAGAGTCAACCCTAAAGCAGCCAGCCCCACAGGACCCCATAAAGACAAGAGGTATCGAACGCTACTCATGTTGATCTGTAGACTATATGGGTCGAATAAGACGCTGATAGCTTTAAGCAAGACCGTAGAAGGACTTCCGCTTACAACCATAGCTAAAAACACAGCTATAGCGTATCCTACCAGTAGTCCTAACAGAGCTCCTCTTAGTTCTTTAGCTTGGTTCACACGGTCCACCACGACCTTCTAAGCAACCATAGCTTTAGCTATAGCTTCTAAATCGAAAGGTCTTGAAAAGCTTCCTGTCACAACACCTCTGCTCATCACCACTATCTTGTCAGAGACCTCTAGAAGCTCTTCTAAGTCTTCAGAAATGACTAGAAGCGCCGACCCTCTAGCGGTTGTATTGATCAGAAGCTTTCTTACCTGAAGAGTTGAAGAGTAATCAAGACCTGTTGTAGGGTTCATCGCTATCACGAGCTTGGGGGCTAAGCTGAGTTCTCTGCCTACTATAAGTCTCTGCATATTGCCTCCGCTGAGAGTCTCTACAGGCTCTTCAATACTTCTAGCCTCTATCCTCATTGACTCTACGACTTTTTTGGATAGAGACTTGACTTCAGCATAGTTCACTACGAAACCGAGCTTAGAGGAGCCTAGCAGAGATAGAGCTACATTGAGGTATATAGGTAAGCCTTCAGCTAAAGCCCAGCCTAGTCTCTCTTCTGGTATGACCGAGACTCCTAGCTTTAGCCTCTCTTCTGGAGGAAGTCTCGTCACGTCTTTTCCGAAAATCAATATTCGCCCTCTCTCTGAAGCTCTTAAGCCTACGAGAGCTTCGAAGAACTCTCTCTGACCGTTTCCAGCTACTCCTGCGATTCCAACGATCTCGCCCTCTCTCACGCTTACGCTTACTCCTTTCACAGCCAGGTGACCTCTATCGTCTCTTACCCAAAGGTCTTGGACTAGCAAAGCCTCAGAGCCGAACCTTCTGCTATCGGAAAGGCATAGCGAAGTCGTTTCTTGTGGTTTCTCTCCGAACATCATTTTGATCAAGAGGTCTACGCTAGCCTCTCTTTTATCGAGCACTCTTATGACTTCTCCTTTCCTCATCACTTGAATCTTATCGGCTACTCGCAGAGCTTCCTTTATCTTATGCGTAATGAACACTATAGCTCTTCCTTCTTCAGCTAGCTCTCTAATCATCTTCATGAATCTCTCAGCTTCTAAAGGAGTAAGATGACTTGTGGTTTCGTCGAAAGCTATAGCCTTAGACCCTATTATCAGAGCCTTGACCAGCTCCACCTTATGTTTTTCTCCTACAGAAAGCGACCACACAGGTCTCTCAGGATCTAGCCCCAACCCGTAGCGCTCACTGACTTCGAGTATTTTGTTCTTAACCCACTTAAGCGAAACGTTAAACCCTGCTTCTCGTACAGCAAGCCCTACGTCTTCAGCAACCGTTAAGTCATCGAAGACTAGAGGATGTTGTGTAACTAAGAAGAATCCCGCTTTTAGAGAGTCTGCAGGACTTCCTAGCTTAATATTATAGCCTTCTATCACAACCTTCCCGCTAACGGGTTTGACCATACCGGCAACTACTTTAACTAAAGTTGTTTTACCGGCTCCGTTTTCGCCTAGAAGAGCTACAACTTCTCCTCTTTTCACTTTAAGATAAGCGTTTTTGTTAGCTACCACGCCTCCAGGATAGATTACGGTAACGTTTTCAACGTCAAGTAAAAAAGAAGAGGGAGAGAACAAGGTTTTATCCTCATGAAGTTTTGCTCTAGACTCTCTCTATCCTCCAATAGAACCAGTTCATGTACCAGAGGTCGTCTCTAGTAGCTCTCTTGCCCTTGGGTATTTTGAGAGTAGGACTCTCCTGTGGATCTCCTTCTTCGTTTATTCTATATCCATAGATTCCGTCTCTTCCATCGAGAAGCTCTCCTAGCTCGCCTGAGAACGGCTCAAATATCAGCTCCTTCATCTCCTCATAAAGCCTCTTGATCTCTGTCACTACTGTTGGAGGTATGACATCCGTATTGAGTTCAGCTAAGTAAACAGCGCCTTCAGGCTTTCCGGCTCTAGACTCTTCAAGTCTTCTAGCCCACCTGAAGGGAGAGAAGTCTCCTAGTCTGGCCCACACGTCTTCACTTTCAAAACTGCCAGCGTAGAGCTTAGTTAAAAGATAGGCCACTATAGGAGTCCAATCAGCTATTTGACCCGTTAAATGAGATTTATATCTTATCCCTTTCTTAAGATAATAAGAATACATATCGCTGTAGTGACTAAAGCTATAGACCTTTCTACCTCTGCCCCAGTACTCCTCAGCCTTATCGAGAACTGCTGTAGTATCTTCAGTATAGGCTACAACGTCTACGTTTAAGCTCTCAACCAAATATGCTGTGTCCGCTTTAGCTTTATCGGGAGCAACCCAGCTCTTTAAAGGTCTAGTCACATATATCTTTAAGTCTCTACCTCCACCGCACTTACCCGTCAGCTTAGCTCCATACACTGCACCAAGAGCAAATGCGTTTATGTGTCTCACTACCTCGGGTATCAGAAAAGCTGGAACATAACCTACCCTACAGGTCTCAGTTACAGCTCCTCCAGCTACTCCGTTCAAAAAGTAGAGCTGATAGAATTCAGCAAAGTATGTAGCCACGTTTTTAAGACCTTTAGCAGCGAACTCTTCGTATTCACCGCTACAGTGATAGAATTTGACGTCTGGATACTTTCTGGCTAACTCCATAATGGCTCCTTTAAAACCATAGCTTGTAGCGAAAACAGCATCGTAGTCGCCTGCTCGCAACTCAGAGTCTATAACGCTGAGAGCCTCAGCTTCGCCGACGTTAGGTATGTGTTTGGCTTCGAGCCAGTTGAACATTTTAGCTACGTTCTCTTTTGCTTCATGATGAGCAGCTGTCCAGCCGAGATCAGTTATAGGACCCACGTAGACCCAAAGGGCTCTGATCTTTCTTTCTGCTGGAAGAACAGCTTCAGCAGCTCTCCTGCCTAGAACGTAACCTCCTCCGAGACCTAGCGCTAGCCCTGCAAGTCCTGCTCCAGCTACCTTTAGGAAGTCTCTCCTGTTTATAGTTTGAGTCACTAAAGATCACCTTTCAGGTTTTTAGTACGTGCTCTATCTCTTTAAGCTATTTGTACTTGACTTAACCTATCGTGAGTTTACTAGTTTGATTCAAAGACTAGGCTTTACCTATGACCGCTAGAGCCTCTAGTCTATCTACCGAGACTCTTTTCTTCCATTCGTCACCTATGACCACTAAAGCGGCTACTCCTACGATCTTAGCTCCTGCTTTCTCGATCATCTTCTTCATGACGGCTAAAGTTATTCCGCTTTGAACTGTGTCGTCGACTACGAGCACTCTATCGTCTCTCTTTATGCTACCTTTAGGTATGTAGAATATACACTTAACTGATGGAGGTTCTACAAGGTGCTCCTCTATGTAGTCTACGAGAGGGTTCTCTTTGTTTCTCCTTGCTACTACGAAAGGAACTTCAAACACAGACGATAAAGAAGTAGCTAAAGATATTCCTGCAGCTTCTGGAACAAGTATCTTCGTAACTTCTTCATCTTTAAATCTCTCGTAGAACTCTATAGATATTATCTTGAGGACAAAGGGATCGCTTAGGACAGGAGTTAAATCTATAAGCCCTCTGTACTCTCCGGCTCTGTTCAACACTAATTTGGCGGGATCTAAGACCTCTCTAACGCTTTTGATCAACTCTAAAGACTGTTCGTAGCTCGGTATAGTTATTCCGCTTGCATATCTTGCTAGAAGGGTTTCGTCGAAGCCCATCATTCTAGCCAACTGTCTGTACGAAAAAGGTAGAAGACGTCTTACAGCTCTAACGGCTTCTACAGCTAACATCCGCGTCTTCAGCTTTTCTACCTTGTTTAATGTCTTCATCTAGCGCTCCTCCAAGCTTAGACTCGTCGAAAAACAATATATATGCGTTATAGTCGCCATACTGTGAGACCTGAAGTCAACCGGATAACTTAAGTATTTCGGAGTTGCTTAAGGCTGTAGTCCGGAGGAGAGCTTTGAGCTATCCGAAAGACCTGATCGAGAAAGCTAGAGAGCTAATAGCTAAAGGTCTAGACCCTTATCTTGTTGCATATAGACATCCGGTCACTACGACAGCAGAAGAAGTGAAAACCAAGTACAATAACATTCCCCCCGGGACAGAAACTGAAGACAGAGTGAGCGTTGCTGGAAGAGTTTGGCACATAAGAAGACATGGAGGGATAATTTTCATAGACCTTTATGATAACACAGGAAGGATTCAACTTGTAGTCAGACGAGATATCGTATCCAAAAGCGACAAACTGAAGACCATATTCGAAAAGCTAGACAAGGGAGACGTGATCGGAGTAAGAGGAAAAGTGATGAGAACTAAGATGGGAGAGATCTCGATCTTAGTTGAAGACGCCGACCTTTTGGCTATAGCTTGGAGAAGCATTCCCTTCCATGAGTTCGGCGTGAAAGACACCGAACAAAGATATAGAGAGAGATATCTCGACTTAATGCTCAACAGCAGAGCTAGAAGAGCTGTCCTGGGACTCTATAAGATCGAAAAAACGATGAGACGAATTTTAGACGAAAAGGGCTTTATTGAAGTCCACACTCCAAAACTTCAGCCTGTCTATGGAGGAGCTCTCGCCAAGCCTTTCATTACAAAGATAAACGCTCTCGCCAAGCCCGTTTACCTCAGCATCTCTCCAGAGACCTATCTCAAAAGGCTTGTAATAGCCGGCTTCTTCAAGGTCTATGAAATAGCTGTATGCTTTAGAAACGAAGATATAGACGCTACTCACTATCCTGAGTTCGTTCAATTAGAAGCGTACCAGGCTTTTGCAGACTGGACGGACATGATGGAGCTAACTGAAGAACTTGTATCCGAAGCGGTTAAGGAAGCAGTAGGCGATTACAAGATCGAAATAGATATAGGAGGAGAAGTTAAGATCATAGACTTCTCCAGACCCTGGAAAAGAGTTAGATTAGAGGACTCTATAGAGGAGGCGATAAAAGAGAACATCAAAAACAAAAGCAGAGAAGAGCTGATAGAAATAGCCAAAAGCCTTGGAGTTGAAGTAGCTGACGTCAGAAAAGGCAAGATCATAGAGAAGCTTTTTGAAAAGCTAGTGGCTCCCAAGTTGAAAGACCCTACTTTCGTTACGCTATTTCCTAGAGATATCTCGCCTCTCGCTAGACCGTTCAGAGAAGACCCTAGATACGCTGAGAGATTTGAGCTCTACATTAACGGCTTAGAGGTAGCAAACGGATATACAGAGCTGAACAACCCCTTCGTTCAATTACACTTCTTCAGAGAAGAAGAGAAGCTGAGAGCTATGATAGGAGTAGAGGAAGTTCACCCTATAGACAGAGACTACGTGAGAGCTCTCGAATACGGAATGCCTCCTACAGGAGGAATAGGAATAGGGCTCTACAGACTAGCCATGATAGTCTTCGGGCTTCCTTCGATAAAAGACGTCATCCCGTTCATCATAACCTTCCAAGACGACATAGAACTGGTCAGCGAAAAGCTAGAAGAGATTTACAACTACTACGTAGAGAAACTAGGCCTGAACTCCTGATATCGTAAACGAAGCGTTGTAAATAGAGACTCCAGGAGCATATTCGAGAACTTCTCTACAGTACAGTTCTTCTGCCCTCTTACAGCATCTCGCTAATCCTGAGAGGACTGTTTCTACAGCTTCTTTACAGGAGCTAGCTCTCACATATACATGAGCTACTGCTTTGCTAGAAGCTAGTCTACAGGTCTCTCCTAAGAAGTCGAGCGAAGCTGTTGGACTGTCTAAAATCAGTCTAGTGAACACAGGTTTCAACACTTTAGAAGCTATAGAGGCATCCAGTCTGATGGGAAATACAGAGCCTCTGAGCGCCTTCTTGTTGACCATAACGTTTTTAGTCAGATAGTAGACAGCTATCTCATTTAAGTCTGAAGCCAGAACTTTAGCTCGCCTCAGATTAGCTATGTGTATCGAATACCCGCCTACTCCTGCAAACATATCGAAGACAAGGTCTTCATCTGAAGACTCTTCCGCTATCCTTCTGTGTTCTGTTGAAAGCCTTGGGTTAAAGTAGACTTTAGCTATGTCTGTATAGAACAACAACCCGTACTCCTTATGGACTGTCCAAGTCCGCTCTTCTCCAGCTAGGTGGACTAACCTTTGAACTCTGAAATCGCCCCAAGTCTCTGTTTTGAGGAAAACCGCCTTGATCCTAGGCTGTTGTCTTATGAGTTCTTGAGCTATCGTCTTGTATTCTTCTAAGTTCATATATGATCTCCAGCTGAAGACCGCTATGTCTCCAATCACGCTGTAGCTAGAGACTTTCGAAAACTCGGAAAGAGGTCTAGGCCTTTCTGGAGCTTTTTCAAACTCCTCTTCCACTACAAAAGCTTCTATTCCAGCTTCCCTTAAGATTTCGAGAACGTTGTGAGCCTCAACTACTGGGACTATCACTAGGTCTTCAGATCTCTTTATTTTGAAAGAAGTGTTCAGAAGACCTCTCTTTTTCAAGAGAGTTATGACCTTCTCCGCTACTTCTTTTCTAACTGCTACTCCTAAAGTCAAAGATCGCTCCCGAAACCTGTTCGAGAGAACACAAAAGAGTTTAAAAGAGGACTTAGTGATCTCGCACGTTCTAAAAGAGAACGCAGATAGCTTGATAGAAACAACGAAACTTCATTTCAACAACTCTTTCTGTATCTCCTCTACTTCTAACCAAAGCCTTTTCATGTGAGCTCTAGCTTGCTCAGCTAGAGATCTCGCGCTCCTCTCTCCTTTGATTTTGTAAAGAGGTCTTTCTTCTCCTGAAACCCACACCTCTTCTGGCGGATTCCTCTCTTCTCTAAGCTCTCTGAGGACTCTGAGATAGGCGACGACTTCGGAAAACCAGACAGCCTCTAAGTCTGTCTCTTTTCTGCAACCGTAGTCGTAGAGGACGGGCTTCAGAAACCTTCTGGCCAGCTCTGGATATAGCTCTTTCCAGCCTACTCTTGAAGCTATAGAAGAGATCACGTAGGCGATTCTTCTAGCTTCTAAAGGACCTTCTAGAAGCGGAGCTAGAACCTTCTTCTCAATATGGAGATAGTTCGGTTCTTTAGATATGACTTTAACGGCTTCAACTACAGCTTGTGTAGCGATGTCGAAGTTCACAGCTTCTATTGAGTCTCGAGGCGTGTGGTATATCTCTTTGAAGCTCTTAGACCACATAGAGTGAAAAGATATCGTAGGGACCCCTATGACCGCAAAAGAAAAGCTGTCGGTCTCGGGACTCTCACAACACCTTTCTTGAATTTCAGAGTTCCCAACGTACTGAGGAGAGCCTGAGATCAAGAGAGGATCAAAGCCTGCCGTGTCGAAATTCACGTATAGTTTGACTTCTTTCCAAACACCTGAAGCCATTAATTGTTCAGCATAGAATCTGCTTCCCCAAGCCCAATACCAAGAAGCGTAACCTGGAACTCCGAACTCTTCAGAGCCAAACAAGACCAGCCTTACTCGAAAGCCTTTTTCTGAAAGAAGTCTGGCTGTTGCTACAGCTTGGGCTATGCCTAAGACGTTGTCAAGAGCTCCTTTAAACCATCTATCTATATGTGCTCCTATCATAACCAGCTCTTCGCCTTCTCCAAGCTCAGCTTCTACGACAGCACTACTAGACTCTTGAACTTCAGCCTCTATCTCTATATAGACAGCGCCTTCAAGCTTTGAAGCATAACCTTCTTCAACAACAACTAGAGGCAGATCTACAGGCGAGCCCACTTCATAGCTAAATCCTTTATATCCGTTGACTACTATGACTCTAGGAGCTCTTGGAGATTCTACGATGAGACCTGAAGCTCCTGCTTGAAAAGCGTAAATAGCTGCTAGCTTGAGGTCGTCTGGATTTTTAGGTTCTTTTACTATCGCTATCCTGCCCTCAGGAAAGCCTCTCCAGCTCTCTTGACAAGAGGGGTCTTTCTCTATCTTGACCCAGGCTCCTTCAGCTCTAGAAGACTCTACGTAAGGAAAGGTGACGGCTATTGATGGTCTTGGAGAAACGTTTAGAGACTTTAGAGTCCACGTAGTAGAGGGAAATAGTTCGACCTTAGCTCTAGTCTTAAGGAAGTCTTCAATTAAGCACGCTATTCTCTCGGCTTCTTCTAGCTCTTTTCTAGAACCTGAGAGAACGTTTTCAGATCCGTAGACCTCGTTGAACAGTCTCTCTATCTGCTCTCTGAGATCTGAAGTAGTCAGCTCTCCTCCCCGAACTCAGAGACCGCTCTAACCTTAAGGCTAGCCAGCTCTATCTTAAAAGGGGGGAAGAGAAAAGGTGTCTCTCGAGAAGCGCAAGAGAGCTCTAATAGAGCTACTCAAGAGGATCAACCTCCTGAAAGACCCAGAAGTGGAAAAAGCCATGTTGACTGTCCCTCGAGAGCTCTTCGTTCCTGAGCAGTTCAGGGAGTTAGCTTACGAAGACAGACCTCTTCCTATAGGGTTCAACCAGACTATAAGCGCTCCTGGAGTAGTAGCTAGAATGACTGAGCTTCTAAGACCTAGAAGAGGACATAAAGTCTTAGAGGTAGGAACAGGCTCAGGCTACCAAGCGGCTATCTTAGCCGAAATAGTGAAGCCTGAAGGAAGAGTTTGGAGCATCGAGAGGATCTCCGCTCTAGCTGAGAAAGCAAAAGAGAACTTAGCAAGAGCAGGCTATCTGGAATACGTCACAGTAATAGTAGGAGATGGGAGCAAGGGGTATCCTGAAGCCGCTCCTTACGATAGAATAATAGTAACGGTCGCTTGTCCAGAAGTACCGAAGCCTCTGCTAGAACAGCTGAAGCCTGAAGGAAGATTAGTAGCTCCCGTAGGAGGTTCTGACCTTCAAGTCCTTATGGTAGTAGACAAGCTAAGCGATGGAACTGTGAGTAGCTTCTACGATATAGAAGTGGTCTTCGTTCCTCTTATCGGAGAATACGGATGGAAGAGCGAGAACGATTTTTACAAAACAGAACGTAACACTCAATTCTGGTAACCCGGTAATACACAAAACGAAAAAGCTTTACAGGGTTTACACCAAGTGGCAGTGAAGAGTGTGGTGGACACCGAGAAGAGATGAGGACTAGGAGCCCTCTGAGCCAACTTAAAGCTCTAAAGGGTCTAAGATGTTGAGAAGCTGGACTGCAGTCTGTGGGGGGTTTAAGATTAAGTGAGTCCAGAGCCTAATCTCAAAAAAGTGCTAGTGATAGCTGATTGGGATGCAGACGGTATAGTATCGGCAGCCATGATAGTTTATGCTCAAGAGAAGTTAAGGCTGTTTCCAACAAATCAGAGAGTTCACATAGAAGTAGCTCCTAGCGGGCCTAGAGGCTTTAAAGAAAAGCTTCAAGGATGTTGGGATTATGTGGTTGTTCTCGATATTCCTTGTACTCAAGAAGTAGAAGCAAGTCTCACAGAGATGAGAAGAAACGGTTGTAGATCTGTCGTGCTGTACTTCGACCATCACGACTCTACTTTTGAAAACAAAGAAAAGCTAGAGAAAGAGCTAGGAGTAACCGTCTTCTACGAGAAGATGCCGACAGCTATGATAGTAAGGAACGTGTTAGAAAAACAGGGAATAAAGCCTCCCCCACGGCTAAGACTGCTTTCAGAAGCTGTAGCGGCTATTGAGGGAAGAGCCAAAAACCCTCGCGATGTTGGAGAAAAGCTAGTCAAACTGGTCTTAGGGATCTCCAAGTATATGAACAAAGAGAAAGACCCCTCTGCTTGGTGTACGTTCGTTAAAAAGCTAGCCGACCTTCTTCCTTTCGATGCTTTAGATGCAGAACTAGGAGTAGAAATACAAAACTTAGTGACCAAGACGTTAGAGGTCTCGAAAGAGGCAGACAAAGAACTTAAAGCTGCAGCCATAGAGCACGCCATGAGTGCTAAGAGAATAGGCTATGTGAGGCTAGTAGACGTTAGAAGAAAGTGGGAAGGTAGGGGGGCATCTGCTTTAGCTTCAGCTATCCATAAGATCTTAGGAGAGCCTGTAGTGCTTCTTGTAAACAAAGATGATGGAAGCACTCTATTGATAGTTAGGTCTTCAAGAGGAGAGGCTCGTAAGATCGTTGATGCGTTAGCTGAGATAGGAGCGATAGAAGACAAGGGAGGTCACGATAATATAGCTACCGGTAAGCTCTCTCCAAGCTTTTCTATAGAAGAGCTAGAAGAAGTTCTTCGCAAGCTCTCTCTTCACTTGAGATGCTGATGAGGATTTAAGATATGAGTATAGAACTAAACGTCTCTCCGCCTGAAGCCGTTAAAGAGGTAGAAGTTCCTCTCTACGAGGAGCTTTTGAAGAGAGTGGCTTCTCGAGCTTTTAGAAAACGAAAAAACAAAGAGGGCTGTCTAAGCGGTCTAGAGACCACCTTCAACATCCTCTACTCCAACACAAACGACATCGAGACGTTCTACAAGGTGTTTAAGAACCTACATCCCTTTTATTCAGATCTCTTGAGCATAGAGTTTGATTTAGAAGAAGCGAACAGAGCTTTCTCTTGTGTTTTCAAGGCCAGAAAGCTTTCGAAAAGGTTTTGGGAAGTCTATAGGTATAGAGCTCTGGCTGCAGAGACAACGAGAGAAGCCTGTAGAGAGACAAGAGAAGGAATAGGAAGAACCCTTTCGCTTTTCAAAAGATGTAAGAAGGCTCTTCTCCTACTTAAAAATCTCGTCGTCTACCTTAGCGGACTACCCTCAATAGACGTGAGTTCCCCTTTAGTTATAGTAGCTGGAGCTCCTAACGTCGGAAAGTCAACCTTTGTGAGAGCTGTATCTACAGGAAAGCCCGAGATAGCGAATTACCCGTTTACCACAAAAAATGTAACTTTGGGGCACAGGGTTGTAGAAGGCTTTAAGGTCCAGTTCATCGATACTCCGGGTCTTCTCGATAGACCCATAGAGCAAATGAACAAGATCGAAAAGAAAGCTATCGCGGCTCTCTCAAAGCTCATGGGAGGAGTGCTCTTTCTTCTCGATCCTACTCCTAACGCTCATTTGAGCATAAGTGCTCAGAAGAGCTTGTTAGAGAACATGAAGAAGATCATAGGCGAAAAGCCGCTCTTCATAGCTATAAATAAGCTTGATGAGGCAGACCCAGAGCTTCTTAAAGAGGCGAGAAAGATCGCTGATGAGTTCACGAAGTTAGGCTTTGCAATCAAAAAGTACGAGCTTATAGCTGTAGATAAAATCAGTGCCGAAGTCGTGGCTAACGACGTAGGATTGCTCACGCTTAAACACTTCGGCTTTCTATCTTAACTAAAAACGTCTCGTTTATCCTCCCACTGATCACTTCATACCTAAACCCTTCAAGCATTAACTTAAGTAGCTCTAAGACTGTGTAAGCATGCATTGTGAATAAAGCTCCTTTCACAACACTAGAGCCTCCGGCTAAAGCTAGATAAAGAGGTATCATGTCTGAAGCGTGTCTATCGAGAGCTGCTCCTGTAGCTAGGTCTTCTAAGAGAAGTCTAGCTGCTTCTTCTCCCACTGTTTCTGCTCTTTTGCCAGGAGCTCCTAAGCTATCTGAGCCCATAACGCTTTCGTTGAATATAGTCCATACCGTAACGCCACTTCCTGGACCTAAATGAGGGTCCTTCTCAGGCTCATAGCTTTCGATCTCTACTTCGGGTTTTACTTTCAACTCGGACTCCAACAGCGAAGAAGCGCTACGAGCTTGTCTTTCCGCTACGTGTTTAGGAAGTTTGACTGCATGACTGCGCAGACGCAGTTCCTTTAGCTCTCCTCTTTCAACGAAGTCTCTGGCTTTCAACCTGACTGGAGCTTCAACTTCAACTAAAACTGCTCCTCCTCCTTTAGGATAATGTCCTCTTCTTTCTAAAATTATCTTAACGTCAGCTCCTAAGAACTTCAACAGTCTGACCAAAACCTCTCTCATGTAGTCTATTGTGGGAGCTTTGGGGACATCGGTTCCTCCTCTTACTCTAACCCTTGAAGGTCTCTCAGCATAGAGCAGAACGGGTAGGATGGCTTGAAGAACTAGAGAAACGCTTCCAGCTGTTCCTACGTCAAACTCGAAGCTCCCTCCTCTGATTTCTCTAGGATAAAACTCGATCTCTGTGCTTCCTACTCTGTCTCCTTTGACTTCAGCATTACAGAGCTTAGCTATAGCTTTGACCGCTGTGAGATGCTGAGGACGAAGTCCAGGGTTCTCTCTCTTAGCCCTTATATTGAAGATCTTGATGGGGATTTTGGTGATAGCTGAAACCGCAAGAGCGGTTCTCAGGATCTGACCTCCGCCCTCTCCTATAGAACCGTCTATCTCTACGCGTTTCATTTTTTGGACAGCCTCCTAATCCTTTCAGCAAAACCTATCTCTTTCAGCTTGTCTCTTATGGATTCTGGAATACACTCGTCCCAAACGCCTTCTTTTAGTATATTCTCTCTAATCATAGTTCCGCTGCACTCTTCTGGCTTATACAAAGGAGGTCTTATAGCGACTAAGCCCATGTCTTCAAAGAGCATTAAGACTAACTCGTTACCTGAGACCACTCCTTCAAAAGAGGGTAACAACATCTTGAGATATTGTACCCAGACCTTGTTCATAGCTATATCGGGCACAGGAACTATGTAGATCCTAGCGTAGTCTTCAGGCTTAAGCTCTGCAGACAGCATAGACCTTAGCAACTCTATTCTCTCTCCAGCAGTTAATGGGTTTCTTAGAGTATGAGACTCTTGAGCAGAGCCTACGACTACTATGACTTCTTCAGCGAGAGAGAGAGCATACCTTATGGTCTCTAGGTGACCTTTATGAGGCGGTTGAAAACGACCTGGAACTAAAAGCCTTGAGTACTTCTTTTGAGACATAGCCTTGCCCTGACCCTAAGGAGACCACGGCTTCTTTTTAAACTCTAATCTCCGAACGGAAAGAGGGCTAAGCTTTGGTGGTTCAAAACTTAGCTCTGAAGCTAGGTAGTCTTCTTCTGCTTTTAACTCTTCTGACGGTTCCTGTTTCCTTGGTTTTCAAAGAGGTTAACGTCTTGATTTCTCTTTTGACCTTGTCAACAGCTGTTTCTATGGGAGCTTTTGGACTAATTATCTTAATTCCAAAAATCATTATGGGTTTTAGGAGGTTAGAAAGCAAATCTAAATGGTATTTGTTCAAATGGCTTCTAGGCATCCTGAAAGCTGTAGCCATAGGTATAGTGTTCTACATAGCGCTTAGAGTGCTGACATTCTGGGAACTCCTCGATCCCCACTGGGCGGTCGTTATCTCATACTCGCTCTTTTACGCGTTTTTCCTCTTGTCGACTGTTTGGTTGCTCAAAGCCTCAGATAGGGTGTCTAGAATCTACAAGTTGAAGTTGATTTCGACAACGGGCAGAATCGCAGCCGTTCTCATAGCTCTCATAGTCTTAGCTGTCATACTCGTTCTCATCGGCTATCATGTCTTGGCTTACGTTGCTCTAGCCTCAGCTTACATTATCGTAGTGTTCTTTCTAATTGTGGTCTCCTTTAGCTCTCGAACATTATGAACTCATCTCTACAGCCTGGATACCCCACTCCAATTCTCCCTTCGAGAAGCAGTCTAGTTAGCTCGCCAACTGCTTCAGGAGCTACTAATTCAGCTATAGAACGCGCTTCAGCAGGATCCCGAAAACCTCCCGCTATAAAGCCTGATGAAGCTGCAGACCCTTTAGGAGCGATCTTCCTAGTCCCCCAAGGAAGACCTGAGGAGAACACTACGACTTTTTTAGCGAAGCGAGGAGCTTCTGAAGCGATCCTTCCTAATTCTTCTTCAGGTATCGAGCACTCGCTCACATCTACAGCTACAGCCTCAAATCCTTTTCCAGCTAGGCTTTTAGCTAAGCTCAAAGCATAAGCTACTCTAACTTCAATCGGACTGATAGAACCGAGTTCTAGTGAGAGTCTCTTAGCCTTTTGAGACAGAGTTCTCTCTATCTCTTCTTCCACCTCAGAGAGCTTGAACTCTCCTCTACACAGATTTAGGTAAACTGAAGACTCTGAGAGAACTCTCTTCAAGACAGCTTTGCGAGCGAGTTCTCCATAGCCCCAGAGAATCCAAGGCTCCATCAGCTTGAGCACAGCTTCAGCTCTCTCTGAGCACGCGAAAACTCTATCAGACCTTTTGGAATAAGCTATAGCCCCTCTCGCTGAACTAACGTTGGCTTCTAGAGCTACGAGTTCTCCTACAACCACCCCCTCGCAAGAACTCGGAGGTATAGGTCTAAGGGAAAACCAGACACTCACGACAGCGAGCCCTAAAGGACCTAGCGCTGAAAGAGTCCCAAGAACTAGAGATTCCTGGAGAGACCTAGAAGAAGCAGATGAGATAAGAGCAGAGACCAGAGAGGAGACAGCATATACGAGTTCTGCCCAAGGCTCTAGTCTTAGATCCAGAAAGAAGCTTAGAACGTAGAGAGACAAGCCAGCTGAAGATAGAGCTATAGGAGACCATTCAGCTAAGTCTTTTTTCACTAAATCGAGAGACGGCTCAGAGAGAGATCCTCTAAGCTTAGTCAACGTCGTTAAGATCGTAGCTGAAGATAAAGCGAGAGCTACAAAGTAGTAAAAAGAGAGATGTACGAAGAGAAGAGAACTCACAGCTAAAGATAGAGATGCCAAGAGGCTACTTGAAGCTATGAGGAGTCCTATCGAGAAGATAAGGGAGAGAATGTAGGGAGCCAACAGAGAAACGTCGATTGCAAGACCTGGAGCCACTCTAACTGTCAGATCGATAGGTAGACCTAACGAGAAGACTATGACGTTAATGGTTAGAAGAGCTGACGAGGTGATCAGTCTAGCTTTTGAATCACATCTCAACTCCTAGACACCTGTCTTGTTAACGTTCTCCTAAGGCTTAGCCTTTGAGAAGTTTAAGGTCTACACAGAACTTAAAACAGAGGTAGCTGAAAGTCTAGAAGGAGAACGAAAAGCTATGGCTTTAGAGCTTCTTCACCCTAAGGTCAGAGAGGCGTTCAAAAAAGCTGGTTACGAAAGACTTCTCCCTATACAAGAGAAATCCATACCGGTAGTTCTAAGCGGTAATCACACCCTCATAATAGCTCCGACAGGAAGCGGAAAAACTGAAGCCGCTCTTTTGTCTGTACTATCTCTTATGCTCTCAGAGCCAGCCGAAAAGGGCCTTAGGCTTATCTACGTCACTCCCTTAAGAGCTCTCAACAGAGACGTGGCCTTGAGAATAGAGAGGTTAGCCTCTTTATGTGGTTTTGATGTATTAGTAAGACATGGAGACTCGAGACAGACCGATAGAAGGAGGTTTTTGAAAGAGCCTCCTTCTATAATGATCACTACTCCTGAGACTTTGACTCTCCTGCTAACTCTGAAAGAGCATAGAGAGATCTGGTCTAGAGTCAGTTGGGTAATAGTGGACGAAGTTCACGAGCTACTAGATAGTGAAAGAGGAGCAGAGCTCTCTTTGACTTTAGAGAGGCTCTCTTTGGCTTCTAAAAAGACAGTCCAGAGGATAGGACTTTCAGCTACGCTCTCAGACCGTAGCGTAGAGAGAGCCAAAGAGCTACTAGCGGGCGGCAGGAGAGTTGAAGTAGTCAAAGATCATTCAGCCAAAAGCTACGACATTAAACTAGTCGTATTCAAGTCTGACGAGAACTACTTAGAAGAAGCTGTAAATAAAATAAAAGATTTAATGTCTGAGTCCAGATCTACGCTTATCTTTACAAACACTAGACACACAGCTGAACATCTAGGAGCCCTTCTATCTAGAGCTGTTGGAAAAAACGAGATCAGAGTTCATCATGGAAGCTTGTCGCGTGAAGTCAGAGAAGATGCCGAAAAGATGTTCAGAGAAGGAGAGATCAGAGCTTTAGTAGCTACATCTAGCATGGAGCTCGGAATAGACATAGGCTCTGTAGACTTGGTAATTCAGTTTATGTCTCCTCGACAAGTTTTGACTATGACTCAAAGAGCTGGAAGAGCTGGACACAGATATGGAGATGTGAGTAGAGCCTTTATAGTGACTTTAAACAACGTCTACGAGGTCTTAGAGTCAGGCGTTATAGCTTGGAGAACTGAGAAAGGCCATATAGAAGACTTGAGACCTCATAGAGAAAGTCTAGATGCGTTAGCTCACCAGATCGTCGCCATGGTCGCAGAAGGCTCCGCTAAAACCATAGATGATATTTACGAGATAGTCTCTAAGTCCGGGCTTTACTCCAACATCTCTAAAGAGACCATTAAAGAGCTAGTGTCTTTTCTAGAAGAACATAAAGTGTTGAAGCTCAACGAACGAGGAGAGCTAAGCCTAAGCTCTAGGTCTCTTAAATACCTTTACGAGGTCTCGATGATACCCGACGAGATCGACTATGAGGTTTACGATATAGTCAGCGGCGTTAAAATAGGGTCTCTCGGCGAACGTTTCGTCATGGACAAATTAGAAGCTCTCAACTCTAAAAGACGTCCAGTTACTTCAGAGTATAGGTTTAAGTTCGTTCTTTCAGGAAGAGTTTGGGAAACTTTAGATATAGATTTAGAGAACGGAGAGATCAAAGCAAAGCCTGTAGCTGAAGTAGAAGGCTACTTACCTAGCTGGGAAGGAGAGCTGATACCCGTTGATCTTAGAGTAGCCAGAGAGGTTTGCTCTCTTCTAGCTCTAGCTATGGAGGACCCGGAGAGAGCAAAGAGTCTTATGATTCAGAGAAAGCTTAGCTACGAGGAAACAGAAAACGTGATCAAAGTAGCTCAAGAAACTGCAAGAAGATGGGGCGTTCCTCTAAGCTTCAGGAATCCTGTGATAGAGGCTTTAGGTAGAACTTACATCTTATACTCTTGTCTAGGCTCTAAAGGCAACTTCGGTCTCGCCTTGCTGGTCTCAGAGATAGCCAACAAGTGGGTAGGTCTCGAGTTCGAATACATCCCCTACGCTATAGTCTTCTCAAGTCATGTTCCTAGAGTTCACGAAGTCGTAGTCAAAGCTCTTCTAAGCGCTAAAAAGATGAGCCCAACGGATAGACTAGCCCTCATTCAGTCCTCCTTAAGGAGAAGCAAAGCTTTCACGTTCAGATTCTATCACGTAGCTAAAAGAATGGGCATTCTAGACCCAGACGCTAAGATCGGAAGAGTTCTACTGGAGAAGCTCGTCGAAGCTTATAGAAACACCGTAGCTGAAAGAGAGGCTCTAAGAGAAGCTCTCGTAGATAAAGTAGATCTAGAAGCTGTCAACGAGTTCCTAGACGAACTCTCTGAGCCCGTAGTAGTTGAGCTACCTGAGCCTAGTCCTCTAGCTCTTCAAGTTTTGAACAATCCCTACGTGAGAAAAGATGTGGCTACTAATCTCAAAGCTATAGCTTTAGACAAGATAATAGAATCTAAGAAAAGGTACTTGAAGAACAAAAAAGTCATAATGTTCTGTATCAGCTGTCTCCGTTGGGAAGAACTTACCGTCGCTTCTGTGGAAAAGAACTATAGATGTTCTAAGTGCGGTGGACTCTCAATAGCTCCTCTGCCAGCTACAGAATGGGGAATCAGAGCGAGAGAGGCTTTCATCAAGAACGCGAGAGGAGAGAGGCTTAACGCTGAAGAGATCAAAATAGTCAAAGAAGTAGGAGATAGAGCTGGTCTCTACCTCAACTACGCCAGTCTAGACCTAGGAGACTACGTAGTAATGGCTTTAGTCACACACGGAGTCGGGCCGGTTAGAGCCAAAAGGATCTTGACCGAGTTGTTGATTAGAGGAGAGAGAGGGTTTTTTGAAGAACTTCTGAAAGCTGAAGAAGAGTATCTAACTACTAGAAGGTTTTGGGACAAGAAACGAAACAAAGAGGACTATGTCGAACCCTCTTGAGCTTTAGATTGTGTTTCCGACTTCTGTTCCTGAGTTCCTCCTTCAGACTTCTTATAATAGACATCCACAATAAGTTCTAATTTCTCAGGATCTAGAGAGTCCTTTATGTAGACAATGAGCAACCTAAGTCTAGCGTCCAGATCGTTTAAGTTTATGATAGATACGGGTAGCTTAACCTTCACCGTCCCTCCTTCAACAAAGGCTTGAATTACGTCTTCGCTCAAACCTAGAGCTCTAGCTACAAGCAGTTTGACTTTTTCTATAGGATCTTCAACTACTCTCTTCAACTCCAGCTTGACTCTAAGGGTCTTACCGGCCAGCGGATGGTTGAAATCTATGTAGGCGAACCTCTCTGTGACCCTGGTTATGACCCCTCTTCTATTAGCTATCTCTACCTCAGCTCCTATTCGAGCTGGGATCCCCATTCTTTCAAGTTGTTTCAGAGGAACCCTTATGACTAAGTCTTCTCTCCTCTGCCCGTAAGCCTTTTCTGGAGGGATTATCGTCTCTCTGACCTCTCCAGGATTCATGGTAGCTAAGACTTCCTCTACGGTTTCTAGAAGGTTACCTCTTCCATAAATTACAGCCAAGTCTCCATATCGTTTCGAAGGATCGTAGATCCCCGCCTTCTTCGCTTCTTCTTCATAGGTCGTGTCTACTAACTTCTCGCCTTTCTCGTCGCTAGCGTAAACGGTATAACCAATAATGACCACGTCGCCTACTTTCAACTCAAAGCACCTCAGACTGACACATAATCAGAGTTTTAAAGAATTCTTAAACCAGAGCCTCTTAGCTATCCCAAATGGTGTCCCTCTTTTGAAGGAAGCACAGAGCAAGTGGGTAATATTCGAAGCTGAAGGACATCCTAACGTGAGAGCTGAACACAAGACGACCATAGAGGTCACGCGAGAAGAAGACCTAAGCCCTAGAGGCGACTGCATAATAGGTGTAAAAGCTGAACTCTCAGCTAAAGACCTGCCTGAGTGGTTTAAAGCAGAAGCTAAAAGAGGCTCTCTAGTTGTCGCTGTCCTCTGTGCTGAAAGCGTTTGTGACTGTGTTGTAGGCTTAGGCTCTCCTCTTATGAGCTTTGAAGACGAGAAAAAGATCGTCTTCAGAAGATCAGACTACATAGGTCCTGAAACGATCATGATAAAAGCGTCTCGAGCAGCAGCTCATTTGAGAAGAGACCTGATAGCTCGGCTCTCTAGTGGAGCTAAGCTGAAAGTGGCTCTCACAACTTTATCGTTAGAAACATAATATTTAGTCTTCTAAGCTGATCTCGAGGGAGGAGTTTTGGAGATCGGAATAGTAGTCAAACCTGGAAGTCTGCTAGCTCTCGAGCTAGCTGAGAAAGCTATTGAGATCTTAGAAAAGCACGGAGTAAAAATACGTGTAGAAGAGAAAAGCGCTTCTGGTCCTCTTAGCACCTATCCTCGTTTCAACCTTCGCGAAGAGAAGCCTGAATACTTAGTAGCCGTAGGAGGAGACGGCACTTTACTAAGGACCGCTCTTCACGTTAAAGAGGAGTCTGCGATCTTGGGCGTAAAGGCTGGAAAGAGAGGCTTCTTGATGGAAGTCGACAGGTTCGAGATTGAGGAGAGGTTTAAAGACTTCGTTGAGGGGAGGTTTAAAATAGTTGAAAACTCAAGACTCGAGGTCTCAGTGAACGGAGAGAAGATAGCCTGTGTGCTGAACGACTCAGCCGTTCTTTCAGCTGCGGCTAAGATCTTGAGGCTAGGAGTCCTCGTAAATGGAGAGGTAACTATGCGTCTTGATGGAGATGGAGTCATAATTGCGACAAGCACAGGAAGTACTGCTCATGCTCTCAGCGCCGGAGGCCCAATAATAGACCCTAGGCTCAACGTGATAACCTTGGTGCCAGTCAACCCTATTCAGCTGTATTTAAGACCTATAGTAGTCCCTTATGGCTTTCAAATCGATATTCACATAAATGAGCTAAGCAACGAAGCCGTTCTAAGTCTTGACGGTCAGATTCAGAACGTAGTGAAACCGGGATCTCTGATAACGGTTCTTCCATGCAAGTGGAAACTTAAGATGGTGAAGTTTAAAGGAACGGAGGGATTTTATGAACGAGTCTACTCAAGGATACTCATGTACTGGTAGAGCTTATGTGCTCGATGCTGGAGCTCTGCTAGCGGGAGTTCATCTCAGCTCTATCTGTAGAAGCTATACGACTAGTCTCGTAGCTAAAGAGATAAAAGACGAGGGGAGCAAATTATCTCTTGAAAGAGCTTTAGTCTCTCAAAAGCTCGAAATCCTGGATCCACCTATAGATGAAGACTTTAAGGCTTTGATCTCCAGAGGGCTAAGTCTTCCAGATATATCGATAATAGTCTTAGCCGAACACCTCAAAAAACAGAAGCTAGAACCAGTAGTCTTTACGGATGATTATTTACTCCAAGAAGTGCTCCTCTCTAGAGGCTTTGAGGTCAGACCCGTTAGATACAAAGGCTCTAAGTCTTACAAAAAGAAGACGAAAGGAAATGAAGCTCAAAGTAGTTCATGATGAAAGACATGTTCTCCACAAAGACAAATGGGGTCTTCACGTAGAGAGACCTGAAAGGCTGTTGTTCCCTTTATCGGTTCTCCAAGAGCAAGTCTTTGCAGACTTAGTAGAGTGGAGAAAAGCCTCACATCCACAAGAGTCTTCACTGTTGGGGGTTCATGACAAACACTTCATTAACTTCATAAAAGAAGAGTCTGAGAAAGGCTTTCACTACTTAGACCCTGACACATACATCACTGAACATACCTACGAGGTAGCTCTCTCCTTCGCTACCTCAGCTAGAGAGGCTGCTCGAGACTCTCTAGAAACTAAGGACCCTTGGCTCGTGCTTCCCAGACCTCCAGGTCATCATAGCGGAAGAAGAGGATGGGCTATGGGAGCTCCAACTCTCGGCTTCTGTATATTCAATCATGCTGCTGTAGCCGCAAGAGAACTCTTGAATTTGGGGCTTAAGGTTTTGATGTTAGACTTCGACGCTCACCACGGAAACGGAACTCAAGACATATTTTGGGAAGAGCCTGAAGTTCTCCACATAGACATTCATCAAAGCGGTATATATCCTGGAACAGGACAAATCAACGACCTAGGAGGAGGGGAGGCTGAAGGAACTAAAGTGAATATCCCTTTGACCTCCGGTAGCGGAGACGAGAGGATAGCGTGGTCTGTAGAACACATAATCAAACCTCTAGCTGAACTATTCAAGCCTGACGCTATAGTCGTGTCAGCAGGCTTCGACGGTTACGTAGGAGAGCCTATAACTACTCTGTCGATAACCGAGATCGGATACAAGATTTTAGGAGAGACTGTAAGAGAACTCTGGACTTTCTCTAGAGAGAGAGCTCTCGTGATAGTTCTCGAAGGAGGTTATGAAGAAGGTCTGAGAAACGGTTTTAGAAGCTTCCTCGAAGGATTTTTGAGAGTAGGTGAAGAGGTTAGAACGAAGCCGTACATGGACTCTAGGACAGCAGAGCTTCTTATGAACACTTTGAAGAAATATTGGAACTTAAAGTAAGCAGAACTCTACATCCCATCGCTTATAGGTTGCCTAGTCTTCAGACCGATCGCTCAGTTTGTTGGTCTTCAGAGTTAGGTGTTTCGAAAAAAATTTTGTTAGGCTAATCTATAAATATCTCCTAACGGAATAAAGCCTGTTAGGAAGTTCAAATATGATGAAGCTCTCTGAGGTCAAAGAAGGCTCTACGGTAAAGATAGCGAGGATCTCTGCATACAGTGACGTCAAGAAGGTTCTTTGTGAAATAGGATTGTCTCCAGGAAGGTCAGTGAAAGTCTTGATAAAGCGAGACGGTATGCTCGTGGTCTCTGTAGGAAGTTCTAAGTTTTGTCTAGGACGCGATGTTGCTGATTTCGTTTTAGTTGAAGAGAACACAGAGTTGAGCAGCCATGAACAAAACGATACGGGTTGCTCTGATAGGTCCTCCGAACTCCGGTAAGACTCTTCTCTTCAACCTAATAACGGGAGCTAGAGCCAAAGTCTCTAACTGGCCTGGAACAACCGTTGAGCAGAGAGTAGGCTACAGATGGCACAAAGGCTATAAGCTAGAGGTCTTCGACCTTCCTGGTCTCTACTCTCTTAGCGGCTGGTCTCCAGAACAAGAGGTGTCAGCTAAGTTCTTATTAGAAGAACCACCAGATGTAGTTGTAGCCGTTTTAGACGCTTCAAATCTAGAAAGAGGGCTCTACTTAGTTCTTCAGCTTCTAGAAACCGAACTGAAAATAGTCATAGCTTTAAACAAGATCGATTTAGCTGAAAAACTTGGAATAGAGATCGACGTAGCAAAACTTTCTGAAATAATGTCATGTCCTGTAGTGCCTACAGTAGCGACCAAAGCTCAAGGCCTTTCAGCTCTTTTAGACTCCGTGGTCAGCGTTTACAAGTCTCAAGCTAAATCTAAGCCTCTACTATACGAAAGCGTGGAAGAACTCGCAAAGAGATTGATGGAAAGAACCAAGAACTACAAGGAGCTAAAAGGGATCTCATTGAGAAGACTGGCTCTTGCGCTTTTAGAGAAGGACAGATGGGCTCTTTCCTTCGTTAACAGAGCGGGCTTAGAGAACTTGTTAGAAGAGCTTAGAGAGATCGAAAAAAGCCAAGGAGACCCTTCAGCTCTCGTAGCTCAAGCTAGATTAGAGAAAGCGAACAGTATACTAATTGAAGTTCAAAGAACCAGAGAGGCTCCTCTATACAGGTTATCGGACCTAGTGGATAAGGCCGTTTTAGATCCACATCTCTCTATTCCGATACTGCTTTCGCTCTTTTGGGCTCTCTTCATATTTACCTTTAAGGCTTCCGAGCCCTTTGTGGAACTCCTAGAGTCTTTCATTAACGTTGTCTCGAATGCCTTACTTGAAGCTCTTCCACAAAACTTGCTTTCAAACCTCATCGTAGAAGGAGTCGTAGCTGGCGTAGGAGCTGTAGTGGTTCTGCTTCCCATACTGATATTCCTTTTTATAGGTCTTGCTATTTTGGACGACACAGGATATATGGCTAGAGTGTCTGGACTTTTAGATCCAGTTGTATCTCGAGCTGGACTTTCCGGTAGGTCTGTACTTCCTCTAGCGGTTTGTCTCGGATGTAATGTAGTAGGGGTTAAAGCTACGAGAATAATCTCTGACTCACGAGAAAGACTAAGAACTATACTGGTAGCTCCCTTCATGTCTTGTCCGGCTAGGCTACCTGTTTATGTAGTCGTCTCTTCTGCTGTTCTGGGTGGCTCTTTGGCTCCCGTAGCGCTCATGTACTTCCTGTCGCTAGCCGTGATCTTGTCTATAGCGTTGGGTTTGAAGAAGACAGTGATTAGAGAAGGAAGAGAGCTTCTTTTCACAGAGCTCCCCGAATACTCTCTTCCAGCTTTGATCAACATCAAAAACTTCGTAATCGAGAAGACTTTAGATTTCGTGAAGAGAGCTGGAACCGTTTTGGTCTTAGCCTCAATCGCTGTCTGGATGTTTTTAAATATAGGAGTTCCTGAAGGAGGGAACGTTGAGGAGTCTCTAGGAGCTAGAGTAGCCAAGCTCATAGAGCATCTCTTCAAGCCTTTAGACTTCGACTGGAGGCTTGTGCTTGCTTTGCTCTCAGGGTTTTTAGCTAAAGAAGTGGTAGTAAGCACTTTAGCTATAGCCTTTGGAGATGAAGAGGAAAGGATAGCGGAGAGCTTAGGAGATTATGTAACTCCAGCTAGTGGGCTTGCTTTCATGACTTTCGTTTTGCTCTACACACCTTGTGCTGCCACAATTGCAGCTATATGGGATGAAACTAAATCGCTTAAGTGGACTCTGTTTTCAATAGCTCTCTCTCTTCTCGTAGCCTACATTGTCTCTACGATCGTTTACTTCATAGCGAAAGCGGTGATTTGAGATGAGAATTCGGAGGCTTTACGTAGACCAGAAAGACGTAGAACTTTGGACTAACAGTCTAAAGCTTCACATAATGATAGCTACTCTTGCTGTTCTTTACATCTTAACGGCTGTTTTCGCTTTGATATACAATATCTCTGAACTTCTTGAGCTAAAGGTACTGGAAAGCTTTTGGAGCCTAGGTCTCTTCGACGCTTTAGCTTGTGCTACCATAGCGGGTCTTTACTTTAAGTCTCTGATCAACAGGAAAAAAGCTGAAGGTATAGGCTACGCACTTGTAGGCTCGACTCTCGGAGCTGTCTACTTAGCGGTTTATGTAACCATAGGCGTAGCTGAGTTCTTGATGGAGAGAAGCTTAGTCGAGCTGATTAGACCCGAAACGCTCTTGGGACTTGGTTCAGCTTTAGCGTTGTGGGTTTTGACTAACAGACTCTTCAAGTAGAGAACGGGTCTCTCCTTTCAGCAAGACTACTCTATGCGGATAGGGTATCGCTATTCCCTGTGACTCTAAAGCGTTCTTTATGTCTCTGACTATCGTGCTCCTGACAGCAAAGAACTCACGAGTAGGAGCCCAATAGAGGACTCTTATGTTGACTCCGCTTTCAGCTAAGCCCTCAACTATTATCATTGGCTCAGGCTCTACAAGAACTAACTCGTTGTTCCAGAGAGTTCTTCTTATGATTTCTACAGCTTTATCTATGTCGGAATCATACGATATGTTCACGACCACCTCTCCTCTCCTAGCTATAGGAGCGCTCACATTGTATAGCGAAGAGTTCATGAGGGCGCTATTAGGTAAGGTGAGCAGTTCTCCGCTTACAAGTCTTATCTGACTAGACATGAGCCCTACAGCTCTGACTACTCCTAAATCGTTTCCTATTCTTACAGTGTCTCCTACTTTGACTCTGCCCTCAAGGAGTAAAGCTATACCGGCAAAGAGATTACCTAGAGTCTGTTGAGCTGCAAGACCTACTACAAGACCTAGAATTCCTGCCGCTAAAAGGACATTACCTATGTTGACTCCGGCTATAGATAAAGCCAAAACCACTCCTAGAAATATCGTAAACAATCTAGCCGCTAGAGCTACGTTGTAAAGAACTTCTGGTCTTAAAGACGTCCTTAAAGAGTGGCTTCTCATAATCTTGTTCGCTACGTATCCTGAGACGTATATAGAGAGAAGGAAGACTGTAAACGCCAACAGGTAAGAGGTGTAGTCTTTAAGAACATCTCTAATTCTTGGAACGATATCTGAAAGAACTCCTTGAAGCCAGGCTAACGTTAACTCTATGATCTCACACCTCCTAAAACCCAAACCTCATTATGTAGAAAGTGTCTGGCTGAAGTCTTAGAACTTCTTCTGCTCCTTCTAGAGAAGGGACTGCTTTAGGTCTTGCAATACCTGAGGTCTTGCCGTAGACTTCAAGAACTATCTTGCTGAACACAGGCTTCCCCTCTGAGGTCAGATAAGAGCCTAAGCCCAAAGTGGGAATCACTATCTTGCTGATCTGAACTAAGTCTTCGTCAAACCTAGCGTAGATTTCTACAGAGACCGTTCCTTTAAGATAACTAGGTAACTCTTCTAATATTCTGGAGTCGACATATCTACACGGGTCTCCTAAGTCAGGTGTTCCATAGATTGCATACTTAACTCTCCCAATAGGGAGAGACCCAACCAAGACTCCGTTTACATATAGTCCTATATCTACAGGAAGTTCTAAAGCCAGCTCTGCAAAAGACCCTTTGAACATGTTTATAGGTTCTGAGAGTTTCACTAGAGCCCTCTTTACTTGGAGCTTCCACCCTCTAGGAGGGTGGGGTTTAACGTCGAGTCTAAGAGGCCAGAGGTTTACAGGCACTAATCCTAAGCTTCTTGAGCCCCACTGACTCTCATAAGATATCCTTACGAAGTTCTGCAACTCTTTTGTGATTACGATAGCTCCTGCCTCGTCTAGAGAGATCTTGTATTCGTCAGAATCAATTACATAAGTCTTGTAAACCTTAAGCAGAGAGGCTCACCACTCCTTTCTCGCTATTTTAGCCGCCTCTACCATGACCTTCAGCTTCTCTCTAGCCACCTCTCTCGGAAGCCTCTTTAGTCCACAGTCTGGGTCGACGTAGACTTTCTCAGGACCTACAATGTCCGCTTTCATAAGTAAATCTATCGCTTCTTTTACCTCAGATACCGTTTCAACCCTTAAGGAGTGCACGTCAATGACTCCGTAGCCTATCTCCTTATTGTAGCCATACTCTTTGAGATAGGACAATAACCTAAAGCCGTTGTTTTTCATTTCTAGGTCGAGTTGGTCGATAGGGTAGTCTAAGATATAGGAAAGAACTCTTTCAAGCCTTCCATAGCACACGTGTAAGATCCTCTTGGCTTCTACCCCCTTCAACATTATATCTAGAGCTTCTTTGAGGAGATCTGCTTCCTCTTTCGTAGGTCTTGTAGAGAGAGCTGGCTCATCGATTTGAATGTAACGAGCTCCTAGCCTTATGTACTCCTCTATCTCCTTTTTCAACAGTCTAGCTAGCTCTAGTACGGCCTCTCTTTTGTCTTTATAGTACAGGTCGAAGCTCCATTCATACATAGTGTACGGTCCTGTCAATATGGCTTTCACAGGCCTTCCGTTTGAGACTTTCACAGCATAAAGCCAGTCGTCTACAGTCATAGGCTTAGTCCATTCAAGCTTAGAAGCTATGATAGGCTTTCTAAAGTAAACGTTATCAAATATCCTAACCCAATCACCAGCTTCGTAACCTTTTATTAACTCAGCGAAAAAGACCACCATATCTTCTCTGCTCTGCTCTCCGTCGCTGATTATATCTACTCCAGCCCACAAGTAGTCTTCGACTACAGCTTTGATAGCTTTCTCTATTAAAGACCTGAACTCCTCTTCTGAAATCGCTCCAGCTCTCTTCTTCCTTAAAGCCTCTTCTGCTTCAGGGACTTTAGGATAGCTTCCTACAACCGTAGTGGGAAACTTCTTAGGGACCTCGTAGACCATAAACCTCACCTTAGAGTTCCTCTTACAATCTCAGCTAAAGCTCCTAACAGCCTTGTTTTCTTTATGCTATACTCATAAGGTATTAGATCTAACCAAGTAGAGGTTGTGAGTCCTAGTTCTTCCTGACCTCTAGCTAGTCTCACAGCGAGATCTGCAAGCTTAGCTAGATCATCATCATATATAGTTCTAGAGTTCACCAAGCCTAAAACTGGACAATAGCCTGGAAACCCTTTAGCTTCGACAAGCTTCAAAGCATCCGATAGTGAGTCGATCACATCTATAGAGATGCAAGAGACTCTGGACGCTAACAGTTGTTCGTAGACCTCAGGTTTAGGTACTCCAAAGTATATTGCCAAAGCCGTTTTTGCGTGTTCTGACTCCTTAGCTATCAGTGACGCTAGCTCTGCTGCAAGAGCTCCGTGATCTCTCGTAGCGCCTAGATCGCTGAGAAACGGTTCATCGATCTGGATAAACGAACAGCCTGCCTCAACTGAAGCCCTAGCTTCTCGAGCTAAAAGCTTAGCTATAGAGTAAGCTAGCTCTTCGAAGCTCTTACCAGAAGCGTTTTTGCTTAGAGAAGCGAAAGTTATCGGACCCGGTAGAACCACTTTGAAGCCCGCAGGCTCTGCCAGTTGCCTCAAAGACTTCACTCTCTGAGGCCATACTGTATTGTTTGCTTCAGGAAGTCCTGTGAAGACAGGAACTCTGTAGAAGAAGTTGTTATCGAAATATCTCAATAGCTCTGATGCCGTTACGTTACGCCATGCTGAAACAAAAGGTCTAAAGGGGTCATGCCAGTCCAACATTCCATCAGTCACGTAATCCATGCCAGAAGCTAGCTGAGCTCCTATGATGACAGAGGAGTTCTTGAGCAAAGCTAGCTCTACTTCTTCTCTGCTCACAAGCCCCATCTCGTAATCTCTCAAAAGCCTTCTAACAGCTCTGTTTCTAGGATAACCTCCGAGAGGCGAAGTCCAGACTCTAGTCATAGCTGAGCTCCTACCAAACGGTGGTCTCTGTATTTAAATTTTCTATCATACTTTGCGCTTCCAAGAAAGGAAAATTGAAATTTTTATAATACGTAGATATATTGTCCTCTAAGAAAGTACCTCTGGGGGAGAGAGATTGGAACAGAGAATATTTAATGAGATCGATGTCGCTAAAGTCACAAAGCTCATGAAGGAAAGAGGACTTAAGGTAACGCCTCAGAGAGTCCTGATAGCTAAAGCCATTTTAGAAAACGTAGCTCGTCATCCTTCGTTGAAGGAGTTGTACGAAATGGTGAGTAATACGCTCCCTGGAGTAGGCGTGTCGACAGTATACAATACGATAATCATGTTGGAATCCGTAGGCTTGATAAAAACCTTCTATGTAGAAGGAAGACTTCACGTAGACAACCCTAAAGTCCATATCAATATGTACTGTAAAGACAGACATGAGATCTTAGACCTAGAAGAAGAAATAGGAAACGAGGTCATCAACGTTCTTGAAAAACGAGGAATCCCAGTCAGAAATCCGACGATCTTGATCATAGGCTCTTGCGAACAAAACTCAACGTTCTCCGAGACCTCTAAGTTGCCGTGACTCTAAGTCTACTAGCAGAGCTAAAGTCTCATCTACAAGTCTTCGAGCCACATCAGCTTTACGTCTAACTCCGGGTATCAGAGGGTCTGGATAGTCGAGTTGTTGAAGCACTTCTAGGATTCCTTCCATCCAACCGATCAATCTCCACGCTTCTTCAAAGTCTTTTCTCTTAACGGCTAAGAGAACTAGTCTTCTGAGTTCACCTACAGCGTCTCCTAAGCCTTGAAGATATGGAACTGGAGGAACCTCGAGTTCTTCGGGACCTTCTGGTTCCTTCTTTTCAACTATGTTCAGAACTATAGAAGCCTCTACGTACTCACTAAGAGCGTTGTAGACTAACCCTGTGTACAGAAGGTCTGGATAAGACCTCAATCTAGACATCAGCTCTAGAACTACGTTCTTCGTGGCTTCGAGGCTTTCACGAGCAGAAGCGTAGTCTCCCTCTCTTATAAATTTGAGCACTTTCTTAGTCAATCTCACCACCTCTCGCGACTTCTTTATAGCGAACTCTCTCGTAGCGTCCCTCTCGTCGAGATATGAAGATATCCTTGCTGCTGTTTCTAGAAGCTTGTGTCTCAAAGTCTAGCCCTCTGTCATCTCCTAAGCTTAAGCTTTAAGCTCTAGAGCCCTTCGTTCACAAAGGGCTCTATGAAGGGGTTTGTCAAAACAGGGGTTTCCATACCTAAAGAGCTAGCCGATAAGCTAGAGGAGACCATGAGGGCTTTAGGGATCGAAAACAGGTCTCAAGCTATAACTATGGCTATCAGGGAGTTCATAGCCAGACAGGCATGGAGTCTAGACGAGAGTAAGCAGGTAGCTGGAGCTATCTTGGTGCTCTACGATCACACCAAACACGAGATCGAAGAAGAGTTGACAGACGTCCAGCATGATCATCTTGATGTGATAGTCTCAGTACTTCACGTACATTTATCGAAGGAAGACTGTATGGAAATAATAGCGGTGAGAGGTAGTGCAAATAGAGTGAAGGAGTTGTTGAAAAGGTTAGGTTCTGTAAAAAGAATCAAAGACTTAGCGGTCTCGCTAACAGTTGTTTGAAGTGTAAGCTTTCAAAAAAGGTGCTGTAAGTTGTACCTCACCAAAGAAGAAGAGAACATACTCAAAGGAGAAGAAGGATGGGCCAAAGCTAAAGCTCTTGAAGTCGTGGTGAGAGTAGGAGAGGCTTTAGGAGCTGAAAGGCTCATAGAAATAAAGCATGCTCACGTCTCTGGAGTCTCATACGAGAACATAGGAGAAGCTGGTCTTAAGTTCATAGAAGACTTGGCTCTAAGCGGAGCTAAGTTTAGCGTACCCACATCTGTGAACCCTATAAGCTTCGACCTAGACTACGAAGGTCTGCCAGGACTCTTTAAGTATCGAAGAGAAGATGTCGATAAGCAGATCAGGATATTAAGAGCTCTTTACTCTATGGGAGCAAAGCCTACTCTCACCTGTGCTCCATACTATGAAAACCACTTCCTAGAGTTAGACTTGAAGCCTGGAGACAGCGTAGCCTGGGGAGAGTCTAGCGCAGTCGTTTATGCCAACAGCGTTTTGGGACTCAAGACCAATAGAGAAGGAGGACCTATAGCTCTGCTAGCTAGCGTTGCTGGAAGAACCTACTATTACGGGATGCACCTAGATGAAGAAAGACGTCCAAGAACAGCTTACGAGATAGACTGGATCGTGAGAGATGAAACAGAAGCTGGAGTTCTAGGAGCTCTCTTAGCTGAAAGACACCAAAGCGAAGGGCCTCCTTTACTTTCCGGTAGAATTGAAGGGGAGGGACCTCTCAGAGAGTTTTTGGCCTCAGTTGGAGTCGAGGGAGACCTAGCCATGGTTTACCTACCGGGAGTGAGTCGAGATAAAGAGCCTGAAGCTATAGAGAAAAGAGAAGAGATCAGCAGAGAAGAAGTGAATAGCATGCTTGAAGAGCTAAGTCCTACAGGTCCTGTAGACGTGATTTACATAGGATGTCCTCATCTGAGTTTAACCGAGTTCGAGAAACTGGTTCACAAGATAGAGAAAACCGAAACCAAAGTTTTGCTTACAGTGTCTCCCGAGGTCTACGCTTCTGCGAAGATGAGAGGATTAACTGAAAAACTAGAGAGAAAAGAGGTACTCGTAGCTAAAGGGACTTGTTTAGTCGTTAGCTCTTTTTGGAGACTCGGACTGAGCGTCGCTACAAACAGCTACAAGGCATACTTTTATCTCAAGAGAAAAGGCGTGAGAGTCTATCTAGCTAGAACTCAAGACCTTCTGAAGATGGTGTCTTAAGTTGATCTGTAAAGAGTTCAAAGGTAGAGCGGTAGTTTCTGGAAGAGTAGAAGGTGAAGCTCTGCTAGTAGACTCTATAAGCTTCTACGGAGACGTGGACCCCCACACAGCTACTCTCTTTGATGGAAGAAGTGTGACAAATAAAGTCATAATAGCAGGTAGGCCCAGAGGTAGCACTGTAGGCCCTTATGTGCTCTATTCACTCAAACAGAAAGGACTAGAACCCAAAGCTATACTTCTAGCGTCGAAAAGCGATCCGGTTCTAGTAGCCGGAGCTGTGTTAGCTGACGTCGTTTTGATCGATAACTTACCTCGCGAAGTCCTCGAAGTAAAAGAGGGATCTCAAATCTTCATCGACGAAAACGGAGTTGTCAAAGCCTGCCTCTAATATGCTTCACCACTTTAGAGTATACCTCTTCGTGAACCTCCTCTATAGGTCTGGGACTTCCAGTAGGACTTACGCCTTCTACTCTAATCACCTTCACGCCACGAGCCTCAACTTTCTTCAAAACGCTTTCTAAAGCTTTCTTTATCTCCTCTAGTCTCTCTTTAGTCTCGTAATACGCTCTCGAAGGTCTTTCTTTAATCCTAGAGAGAGCTATGGAAACTGGAACATCTATATAAATCACTAAATCTGCTTCTGGAGCTCTTGAATTCAAGAGTTCTACCCAATCAGCTCCGCTTTTGATTCCCTGATAGGCTACGTTAGAGTACTTGTATCTATCGCTTATGACTAAGTAGCCTTCTTCTAAGAGCTTCAGAACTCCTGGTCCGACACAACTAGAGACTCTCAAATGCCAGAGTCTGTCCGCAGCGTAGAGCAAAGCCATTATATCGCTGTCAAGAGGTTGGTCTGAGTAAAGAAGTTCTCTGATCAAAGAGCCTATAGGGCTCCAAGTAGGCTCTTTAGTGTAAATAGCTTTGAACCCTTCTTTCTTGAGTCTCTCTACGAGTAGCTTAGAGTGAGTAGTTAGTCCAGAGCCGTCTATTCCCTCGACGGCTATGAGCGCTCCCTGCGACCTTCTTCACCTACGCTATAGTCTAGATATTAGCCTCTTTACGGTTAGCGGTCTTAAGGAGGGAAGATAGTGGCTAGAGACTCTATGAGCAATCTTGACGTACACGTCTGGACCCTTAAAGGCGAAGCTGTTGACTGTTGGGTAGATAACGTGTATGGAGACCCTTCTCTTTTCTATCTGAAGCTGAGATGCGGAGGCAAACTTAGAGTTTTAGTCATCGAGCCTTCACGTAGAATACATTTCACATCGAGACCATACTCTGAAAGTCTAGAAGGCTTTGTAGTAATGTTGAGAAAACTGGTTAGAGACAAGAGGATTGTAGGGCTACATCAACTAGGCTTCGATAGAGTGGTCTCTTTAGAGCTGAACGATAGTCATAAGCTTTTCGTAGAACTCTTGCCAAGAGGGGTAGCCGCTTTAGTAGACAGCTCGCAAACCGTAAAGGCTCTATCTCGTTCTTTAAAAACAAAAGACAGAGAGCTCTCTGTAGGCTCGGAGTACAGACCTCCTCCTCTTCAGCAAGAAAACCCTTTTTCAGTTGACCCTGAAGCCATAGCGAACATTGTCAAGAAAGGGAGAGATCTAGTCAGAGGGTTAGTGAGAGGACTTGGGCTTCCGGGAGAAGTAGCTGAAGAAGCTGTCTATAGAAGCGAACTCTTGAAAGAGACTAGCTCTCGCGAGCTGAACTTAAACGACTTCGAGAAGCTTTCAAACGCTCTAAAAGAAATATATCGAGAAGCTTTAGAGGGGAAAGGATATCTCTTTATTGAAGAAGAGCGAGCTGAAGCCTCTCCTTTCAGACCTCTCAGATTTCCTCAAGACAAAGTTAAAGTGTTCGAAACCTTAGATGAAGCTTTAGACGAACTCTTCTCAATCAGATCCGCTAAAGTTGATAAAGAGGTTGAAGAAATTGTCAAGGAAAGAGAGAAGTTATCCGCTAGCCTTACAGAAGCAGAAGCTCTCGCCAAAAGATATATGGAAGAAGCTAGTAGACTTGAAAAAGCAGTCGAAAAGCTTGCAACAAACTACGCTTTGGTTGAAAGTATAGTCGAGTGTGTGACAAGTCGTTGGAGGTCCAGAACTTCTGAAGAGTGTTCAAACGTAGTAGAGATTGACTACAGAAACGGAGTTTACAGCTTCGTGATAGACGAGACCAGATATGAAGCTAGATATGGAGAGTCTCCTCAATCTATTATCGTAAGGCTCTATAAAGAAGCTGGTGAAGCTAGAGCTAGAGCTGAGAAGGCTTCTAGAGCTAGAGCTGAGATAGAATCTAGGCTCAAAGAGCTAGAGCTGAAAGCTAAGGCTAAAACCATTCAGTTAAGAGCTAGAGCGAGAAGCCTTCTGTGGTTCGAAAGATTTAGGTGGACTATAACGACTAACGGCTTCTTAGTACTTGCAGGAAGAGACGCAGGTCAAAACGAAGTACTTGTTAGAAGATATTTAGAAGATAGAGACATATTTATGCATGCCGATATTCATGGAGCTCCAGCTGTAGTGATAAAAGCCAAAGGAACAGAAGTGAGTGAAGAGGACTTAGAAGACGCTGCTGTGATAGCTGGATGCTATAGCAGAGCGTGGAAAGCTGGGCTTTCAGTTGTAGAAGTCTTTTGGGCATTCGGAAACCAAGTATCTAAGTCTGCTCCTCCAGGAGAGTACGTGAAAACAGGAGCCTTCATGGTCTACGGTAAGAGAGAGTACCTCAAGGTCAGACTAGCTTTAGCTATAGGAGTCGCTCTGAGTTCTGAAGGAGTTCCGTTGACTCTTGTAGGAAGCGAGAGAGTAGTATCAAGACACTCTTTGGCATATCTAATATTAGTGCCCGGAAGAAGGGAAGTAGATGAAGTAGAGCTTCTCAAAAAAGCTCTTTTAGACGCTATAGATGAAGACTCTAAACCTTACGTCTTAGCTGTGAGAGAGCAAGAGTTCAGAGACAAAGTCCCCGGGAAGTTCGATATAGTTAAAGTCGCTAAAGGGAAAGGAGAGCAGATAGACTTGAAACTTTATGTCTAGACTATAGCAGAGTCTTTGCAGACTGTTCCTTTTCTTACAACTCTATGAGGCCAAATCTTGCAGTTTTGAATAACAGCTCCATCTTCGATTACTACATCATCTCCTATAACGCTGTTCTCTATTCTAACCCCCGATCCTATTATAGAATGTCGTCCTATAACGCTGTTCTCTATTCTAACGTTCTCCTTGATTAGACATCTATCCATAATTATGGCTTTAGCGATGCGAGAACCATCGCCTATTTCAACATAGTTGTCCACGACTGAGTTCTCTAAAACAGTTCGCGAACCGAGCTTCACATGTCTTCCAAGTAGCACATCGCCTTCAACGATTAAATCGCCTTTAGATATTCGCGCTATCAGGTCTTCGTGTTTACGTTTTGAGATCCTGCTTCTGCCTTGCATTTTGAGACCCTGATACTCTGTCTCTACGTCTAGGAGTTCGTTACTGAAGTTCTTGATGACGTATAGGGAGGCCTCTATTAATCTCTCTGGAGTTCCTACATCAAACCAGAAGCTCTTTAGTCTGTAGCCAGCTACCCTTTCTCCTTTGTTTATGACTTTAGGTATGACGTGCATCCCGAAATCTCCTTCTCCTCTTTCAACCATTTCTGCGAACTCCTCAGACAAAAGAAAATCCACCATCTCTTGCGAGAGCACGTATATACCTGTGTTAACGAGATTTGAAGGAGCTTGACTGAGATCTTTGGGCTTTTCAACAAACCCTCGAATCATTCCCTCGGGGCTGAGTTTGGCTACCCCAAAGTGCTTAAGTTCGTTGAGGTCTTCGATCTCTTTGAGAACGATTGTCATAAAAGCCTCTTTAGACTTATGAAACTCGAACACGTCTTTGACGTTTATGTAAGCCAATGTATCGCACTGAACTACGAGTACTGGCTCTCTTATCTTGTAGTAATCGAGAAGAACCCTTACAGAATGTGCGTTTCCGACAGTGTTCACGTTAGGCTGATAGAGCACCCTCACGATCTTGTAATTGTCTCCACCGAGTTGAACCTTAAAGTAGGAGCCGAGGTGGTCGTGAAGAGCTTTATAGTTAGTGTAACCGCTTATCCCTAAGTAGAACTCCTCGATTCCCTCTATAGCTAAAAGCTGAATTATGAAGTCTATAAGGAACTTGTTAGCAAATCTTATCATAGCCTTCGAGGTCTCTACGGTGAGCGGATAAAGACGTGTGCCTAAGCCGCCCACCGGGATGAGAACCTTCGTTATTATAATTGAACACCCCTCGGTCTTTAGCTTCACTTTAAACTGTTTAGAAAATTCAGCTTAAATACTCATTCTTTAATTTCTAGAGCAGTTTCAACAAGCTTTTATACCCACATCTCTCGAGAACCCTTTTGGGGTCTTGGAGAACGAAGACCTTCTTCAGCCAGTTCTCGAAATCTCCACGAGCCACATGGAACTCAAGCGATTCGAGAGGAACTTCTACAAGAGCTTTCTCTAAATCGTCTATGCTACAAGCTCTAACTCCTATGTAAGCCTCCTCAGAGTTTTTGAAATAGAAGCAGAGTTCTGGAGGAGTTTTGAAAGCTTTGAGAAACTTACAAGGCTCAGAGCTTATTTCCGAAGCTATTCTCTCAGCGAGAAGCGATAGAGCATACATGTAGGTTGAGTGAGCTCTAAAAGGACTCTTGTAGGGATTGAAATAGCTGTGCACTTCTCCTGCAGGTCCTGTCTTTAGAGCCTGGTAGTAGAAGTGATCGCTAGCGCTCAGCAGTCTCCAATAGCGAAGAACAATCCCTCCTAGAGCTCTAGCGTAAGGGTATAGTCTAGCTAAACTCTTCAAAGCTATAGATTGCATCTCTGAACCGACCCAAGCAGACAGATCTCTTTCGTCAGCCCAGCTTATCGCTGTCCAACCAGGAACGTCGTATATTCCTATAGGTTTGTTGTTTAGAGCCGCTTCAGAAACTGTAGTGAACTTAAGTCTTGGACGTTTAGCGATCTCTCTCGGTAGCCACTCCAAAAACTCGTATATTCCTGTCTCAGGCCAGTGGTGTTCTCCAAAGGTTTCATAGTCCATAGCTATCAGAACTACGTCTCCTGGGCTCGCGTCGAGCCAAGAAGCGTATTTGTCTGCGGTCAGAGGATATTGATCCCAAGTTTTGAGGCTGAACCTGAAACCTATGTCGTCGCTGAGTCTATAGTTTCTTACAAGAACTCTGACATCGCAACCGTTAGCTAGATAAACGTGGTTAAAGCCTCTAAAAGATGAAAGCCATTCAACTCCTTCAGTCAAAACTACTTTAAACCCCATGTCGTGGAGAGTGCAGGCTACATCGTTGTTGTATATAAACTCTGTGTTCTCAGCCGCAATAGGCTTTCTTCCTGTTAGCTCCTTCAATACTTTAACGTGCTCTAGAATCTGCTTAACGAACTCGTCTCTATCTATGAGCCAAGCTATAGAGTGGTAATAGGTTTGGGCTACAAACTCTACTCTCTCTGTAGCCGCTAGCTCTTCTATAAGAGAGTAAGCTTCTCGAGCCCACTTCTTCATACCCTCGAGAGCTAGACCAGAGATGCTGAGAGTGAATTTGAACTCCTCAACCTCTTTTAAAGACTTCAGTAGTATCCTTGAAGCCTTCTCGTAAACCCTTTTCGCTACTCTCTCGAAAACCTCTCTATTAAGTTCCCATTCGAAAAGGTCTTCAAGAGATGTTTTAGAAAAACTGGGATAAGGGTCTAGAGGTCTTAGCCTATAAGGTTGATGAATCTCAAAGAACAACACTACGTGCATTGTGTAACACCGCTAGCTACAGCTCTATAGTAGGCCATTGTTCTAGCGAGTTCATAACAACCTCTGATCTGTTGAACTACAGAACTCTCTCTGAACAGAGTTTCGACTCTTTTCAAACAGTTCTCTCTAATCTTTTCAAATCCTAGCTTTGCAAACCGACGAAGCTCAACAAGAGGTATCTCTTCTGGAGGAGTTCTACGAGACAGCCTGATCAAGGATTCAAGAGCTAGACCCGTTTCTATCGGGTCTTCTGGTCTTGTCAAGACGCCAGTTCCTTCATCGCTCCATCTTAGGTCTAGGACCACTTCTTTGAGTCCTCCCACGCTCGCCGCTACCACAGGAACTCCGAGAGCTTGAGCCTCTATGGCCACAAGTCCAAAGGGCTCCCATCTAGATGGAACCACTAAGGCTTTGGATAACCTCACAAGCGCTAGAGCGTCTTCTCTCTTAACCCTTCCGACTACCGCAGTTACTCGGCCTCTCCTCTCCTCTACGAGCAACCTGAGATAGCTCTCAAACGCTGTGTCTCCAACCGGAAGCCCTAAGATCACGAGTCTAACCGAAGGAGCGTGATCTAGTGCTCTCACAGCTATATCAAAACCCTTCTGCCAAGTGAGCCTACCTAAAGCTACGACTAAGTTCTCTACACTGTCCAACCAACCCCACATTGAGCTCTGTGAGGCTATCGATTCTAGAAGACGCTGAAGAGTCCTTTCTGACTTCTCACCGTATCTGCTTTTTAGATATTCGTCTACCTCTTCTGCGCGAACGTCTGTAGAGTTATAAGCTACACAGGCCTTGAGTTCAAGCCAGGAGCCATATTTTCTAGTCAGCTCCTCTCTGAGATAGCTATAGCTCACTGTGGCTATAGCGTCTGCTTCGACAACACCGAAAGCTTCAACGCTTCCCCCGTGTTCGTCCCAAACATCTTTATAAGTCCTACAGATGTGAGAGTAGGGCCTCCAAACCAAGTGAGGGACTTCTTCTAGCCCTGACCAATCTCGACTCGCGTAATGCCAAGGGAAGCTGGGAGAACCTGAGAGGTGTATCGTGAAGAGCAAGGGGAGAGCTACGCCTCTGCGCTCAGCCAGCTCTTTCACAACAACTCCAGCTAGCACACTATGCCAATCGTTTACTTCAACTAGGTCGGGTAGCTGTGACCTTTCCGTAAAAGCTTTGATTGCTCTCGCGAAAAGCGATGCCTTTTCTTCTACGTTAAAATACACGTCCCACAAGTCAAAAGACGTTTTAGTGGATCCGTCTAGTCCTTTGAAGAGAATCAGCCTGACTTTATTTATAGTCGTTTCCTCTGCTCCTAAGCAATATCTATAGAACCTGCCGTCTAGTCCTCTCCTAAAGCCGCACTCTTTGAAGCCTGTGTCTCTGAGCCCTAACCTCTCTCTTATCTCGGGATTTGCATGCCTCCCATGTGATGGCATGAAGACTGTGACGTTCAGTCCAGTTTTAGCCAGACTTTCAGCCCTAGTTCTGACCGCTTCGCCGAGACCTCCTAGAGAGGCTACTCCAGAGTATTCGAACGTCAGGATCCATATCGTCTTGACTTCCAAAGGGGCATAGAGAACCAAACAGACTCTCCGCTACACATTTTAGCTGAAGAAATATAACTTAAGGAAGTTAATCTAGAACTTTTCTCTTATAAAGCTTAAAGACAGAGACCAGACTTCAGTACTACTCGCTAACGAAAGAACTCAGGGTAATATTGAGAAAGCATTCTCTTCATATCCGCTACTTCTCTAAAAGACCTGTAAGCTCTGTAAGCTACTAGTTCGAACTCCTCTTTTTTGTTTTCTATCAAATCTAGTACTTTCTCTAGCTTTTTGACTAGATCCTCATAATCGTGTTCGTTTATTTTCTTTGCTCTCTCATCATCTAAGTTAACGAACTCCTTCAATTCGCTTCCAAAGAGCCACCCGTTAACTCCATCTTCTATCATTTCAAGAGCTCCTCCATCTCTTGAAGCAATAGAAGGAACCCCATTGACTCCTGACTTCATATAGCTCGTACCACAAGCCTCCCAGCCAGGGAAAGGCGTGAAGAGTAAGACGTCAGCTCCTGAGAGAAGGTAGCGAGCTAGTTCTATCGAATAGCTAGGGTAGAAAGCCAAGTTCTCAACCTCTTGAGAGAGGTGGTGTAGTCTCTCAGCCTGTCTGATGCCCCAAACATCGTTTCTATGAGGCTTTCCAGCTACCATTATGAAGATCCTGTCTCTAAAGTCTATCTCTTCCACTAGTCTCTCAACGAAGAACGGACGCTTGTATTTAGTTATTCTGCGAGCCCACACTAAAAGGATTCTGTTATTTACCTTCTTACCTGTCAGCCCAGCTATCAGTGAGGTCAGCTCTTCTTTTAGCTTAGCTCTCTCAACCGAAAGCTCCTGAGGACTTCCTATATCTCTTTCAACTCGTTTCCAAAACCCAAGGTCTACAGCGTTTGTGACATACCTCACTTTTCCAGCGTATTTAGGAAAGAGGGACTTCGTTATCTCAGCGTGTCTACGAGAAACAGCGAATATTTCTGAAGCCACTTCCATTATCGCTTCGCTCATAGTCCTAACGGAAGGTAAGGAGATATCAAGAACCTCCTCGGTCTCTCCCTCACAGAGAAGCGGATGTCCCCAAGGCCCAGGGGTATGTGTGACAAACCTGACAGTATAGGTTTTGGGTATCAAGTACGGCACTAAACCTAGATGAGCTTCTTGTACGTCGACATAGGAGTCTGAGCCTCCCGTTACCTTTTTAATTATCTCTGCCGCTATTGCTGAAGCCAATATGAACGATTGACACTCTCCACCATCTCCATATCTATAGAGGTAATCAAAGAGTTTGGCTACAGCCCTAGGTCTTTTCACATAGTACAAGAGAGCTCTTGCAGAACCCTCTCTATACTCATAAACGTCTGCTTCCGCTAAGAACCTGCCGTTGCCTCCTCTAGCCACTACTGTCTTGACGAACCTAAGTCTTGACAAAAACTCTGAAGAGTGTCTGTGAGTGACCTCAATAAGCTTACCCCCTGGGTCTATGTCGTACTCCACATAGCCTCGCGGATAGAAGGGAGCTATAACTATATAGGGAAGCCCTGTTCTCGCAGCAACATAGAACTTGTCGGCTTCTAGCACTCCTAAACCTCCTGCGTAGTTAGCGCTTCCTCGAAGCGCAATTTCCATGGTGACACTGACTATGTTCTTAACTGTCATAACCTACGAGCACCACACTCGTTTTTTTACAGCTCAGGGATTTAAGAGGAAAAGCTATAGCTTTCTTTTTATTAAAAAGCATTAGACCTCGTGATTATCTAGTAAAAAGCTGTTAGAAACCTGAGGTCACTAGCTTCTTGTACTCTTTTACTCCTTCTCTAATGTACTCTTCTGAAACGTGACCTAAAGGAGTTGGTGTCTCGAGAATTCTACGAGATATTCTTACAGCTTCAGGCTCAAATCCTTCCTCTATTTTGAGTCTGTGTTTCTCTAAGTATATTTTCTTCCCAAGCTCAATTAGTTCTTCTTCAGTAAAGCTAAAGCCTAAAGACCTAAGAGCCTTGACTACTACGCTCTTACTGTAGACACCGCGTCCGAAAAGACATATTGCGAGAGAGTTCAAGATCTGTCTCCATGATTCTTCGGATGCTATTATTTTCACAGCCTCTGAAGGCTGAGGGATTTTAGATTTAGTTTTGACTAGACCTTCGTCTATAGAGTAAGCTCCTGCGTCTAGATGAGAGTGTCTCCAACCTATAGTTATAGAGAGATGATAAAGAGGTCCTGTGTGATAACCTGCAGGCTCTACTTTGTGGTATGCGACTGCGAACTCTAACCCTCCGTAGCGTCTGGCTGCCTCTTCTACTCCTAAAGCTAGAACTTTATAGAAATCGTTAGGTTGAGTCACTATGTATCCAACGGCTTCAATGTAGCTTTTCCAATCGCCCCATTTGAGTCTTACGATAGTTTCCTTCTCTGTAACTAAGCCCTTCTCTAAAGCCTCAGTAGCCCAGGCTAGAACCACTCCTGTACTGATTGCATCGAGACCTTCTTCTTCAACTGCTCTAATCAGCTTCAAGAGTCCTATCGTATCTCCTATTTCGAGATTGCTTCCAAGAGCGTAGATCAGCTCGTAATCGTACGACACGTTCTCAACTTTGTAGAAATACTTCTCATCTTCGTACTGCTCCCTTATTCCCGCTAGGTGAATACAAGCTACAGGACAGCTCACACAAGATAGTCTTCTAGCTAGGTATTCTGCGAGCTTCTCGCCGCTTATGTTTTCAGCTAACTGAAAAGAGCCGCTTTGAAAGTTCTTTGTTGGCAAAGCTCCTAATCTGTTGAGAGGTAACACGTTCACAGCTGTTCCTAACTCGTGGTATTTCTTCGTGGGCTCACCTCTAGCTAGCTTGTATATCTCTTGATAAACCTCTCTATAAGCCTTAAGATCTGGTAGACCGAGAGACTTTTTGCCTATAACTACTACAGCTTTGAGCTTCTTAGACCCGAAGACCGCTCCTAGCCCCATCCTTCCAAAGTGCCTGTAGGTCTCAACCACTACGTTAGCGTATCTCACTAACCTCTCTCCAGCTCTCCCGATCCTCATTATAGTCCTAACGCCGGCTCCAGGAAGAGCTTCTCTAAGCACTTTGCCCACGGCTTCTGCGCTTCTCATACCCCATAGCGCTCCGGCGTCTCTAAACCTTACTTTCTCTCCATCAACGACAATGTAAACAGGTCTCTCGCTGACTCCTTTGATCACTAGAGCTCCTATTCCCGCAAACCTGATCGCTGCCGCTACTCTCCCGCCTGCATGAGTCTCAGAAACATACCCACTAAGAGGAGACTTGAAGACAGCTACGGCTTTAGAGGCCATAGGGTACAAAGCAGTTAATGGGCCTACTGCAAAGACTACAGTATTTTCAGGACCTAAAGGATCTGCTCTTCTAGGCGTTTCCTCTTTGTATAGCTGAACAGCTACCCCAGTGCCACCAAGCCACTTTTCGAAGACGTCCCTTCTCTCTTCGACCCAGAACCTTCTTTTGGTCAAGTCTACATAAAGGACTTTAGACAGAGCTTTTAGGAAGTCAACCACTAGCCGTCACCTCTTCAAGACCTAGAACATCATAAGGACAGAAAGCTACACAATAGCCACAGTGAAGACATATAAGGGGTTTCTCGTTTTCTTCATCCCAGAGCACTGCACCTATATCGCAAGCTTCACGACAGTTGCCGCAACCTATACACCGGGATATGTTCAAAACTACCCCTCCTCCGGTTCTGAGCGAAAGAGCATCAACTGGACAGACCCTAAGACAGGGAGGGTCTGGACAAGCTCTACAAACAACCACTGCAAAACCTCTCTCTATTCCTCCTGCAGACCTCACCAAGATCCTAGACTTTCCAGGCCCCACATAGCCCAGACGAGAGCTACAAGCAAGCATACAGAGCTGACAACCTACACATTTGTTAGAATCTACAACACGAAGCCTCACTGCCAAGGTCTCACGCATTCATTAAAGAGCCTAAACAAACGGAACCTAATTTATATATTGTTTTTTTGTATCGGCACACTCAGCTAAGAGGTTTCAGATCAAAGATAGAGATAACTTTAATAACTCAAACTAGGAGACTTCCAGAGCCTCTCAGCTGACCTGACTATATACGTTGCGTGGTCAGCTATTCTCT
>JAWBBK010000004.1:46758-77768 GCA_038824665.1 Acidilobaceae archaeon
GCTTTTAAGAACTAAATTGAGATACCTTCTATAAAGCTCGTCATAAACGTTATCCAAATCAATTACCTTCTTGACTGCATGAGGTTTCCAGGACATGTATGTAGATATGGCCAACTCTATCATCTCTTTTAACTGAACAAACGCTTGAAGCTCATCTTGGCTTAAAACGTTTGAAAATCCTCCTAGCTGTTCTACTGCTGCTACTATTTCTCTAAAGTATCTGGCTATTCTATAAAGGTCGTACGCAACGTTTATTGAAGTCTCAGCTAAAAGCAAGTCTCTTCCTAGAGGCTGATATCGTATTATGAACACCATAGACTTCCTAGCTATTATATCTTTCATCATTTCCGCTTCTTCAACAGCTTCTTCAACTTCTTCCTTAAGTTCTTTCATGTTGTTACAACTCAAGATAGTATCATGAATTTCTAAGACATGTTTGTGTAGCCTCCAAATGTCTTCAAGGATCTCCCTACCGGCGCTATCGATCATGGCCATTATACTTCACCTCTTAATATCTTAAACGAAATCTCATGCTTAGGGCTTAAAGCGATCTCTTCTGTAGGTCCCTCTTCAACAACTCTGCCGCCGTACATGATCACCATGTAGTCAGACACTCTAACTGCTTGATGTGGCATGTGAGTTACGATCGCTATGGTCATTCCCTCGTCTCTTAGTCCTCTTAAAGCCTCTTCTATCTTAAGCGTGTTTACTGGGTCTATGTTGGCTGTGGGCTCGTCCAGCAGAAGAACTTTAGGTTTCATAGCTAGAGCTCTAGCTATACAAAGCCTTTGTTTCTGGCCTCCGCTGAGCTTCCAAGGAGGGTCTCTCAACCTGTCTTTGACTTCGTCCCAGAGCATAGCTTTCTCTAAAGCCCATCTAACCACTCTATCTAGCTCTTCTTTGTTTTTAGCTACTTTATTCACCTTTGCTGGAAGAGCTACATTATCGTATATGCTCATATGGGGAAACGGGTTAGGTTCTTGGAATACCGTTCCTATCAGCCTCCTAACCTCATAGGGGTCTGATTTATAGACGTTGATTCCTTCAACGTAGACCTCGCCTTCAACTACAGCTCCCTCAACGTAATCTAAAAGTCTGTTCACAGCTCTTAACAGCGTTGACTTACCGCTACCGCTTGGACCCATGATGGCTGTGATCCTACCTCTAGGAACCTTTATGTTGACGTTGTTGAGTATCTGTTTCTCCTGGATCCACACGTTGAGATTACGGGTTTCTATGGCTACTCTCGTTTCCAATGCTTCAACCACCATATAAGCTCTATTACCAACGTTTTATAGCTTCAATCTAAAAAAGTTGAGTTAGACAAAGATAGGCTACAGTTTCAGTCTAGACTCTACAATGCATATATATAGGCTTGTCCTCAAGCTCCCCCTATCGGTGTTTAGCTCTTGGCTGGACCGGCGCTTGTCAGAGATATAATGAAAACCCCTCTAATAGCACTACACCCTATTCACTCAGTAAGAGAAGCCGCTAAGATCATGATGGAGAAGAACATAGGAAGCATAATAGTGATTGATGAAAGAGGAACTCTCCTAGGCATAGTGACGAAAACCGATATCGTCAGACTCGTAGCTAAAGGAGGAGATGCCGAGAGAACAACTATAGGGGAAATAATGACTAAAAATCCCATCTACGTCTTCGCCGACACTTCTCTTGAAGAAGCAGCCAGAATCATGGGATACTATGGGATAGGTCATCTGCCAGTTCTTAACGAAAAGAACAACAAACCCATAGGTATGATATCTAAGAGAGACATACTTCTCTTCGCTCCACATTACATCAACCTAGTCTATACGTTAAAGAAAGAGATGGAAGCGTCAGAAAGCAAGAGCTAATTGAGCAAAGTACCTACAACTCTTTCTCCTTTTACATAACTCGCTATGACTGTAGGATCCCTTCCGTTAGTGAAAAAGACCTTAACACCACTCCTTTCGGCTAGCTTTAGAGCGACCATATCGAATAACTCATAAGCTCCAGCTACCTGAGGATACGAGGATATCAGCTTCTCCATCTCTTCATAGGATAGACGTTCAAGTAACTTACTGTTTGGCTGTCCTGGAGGAGGATTGTAGACTCCGCTTACATCAGCCAACAGGTTTAAAACTACGTCCGCCTCCAAAGCTTCGGCTAAGCTGATAGAGACCGCATTAGTGCTTTGACCTGGCTGTAGACCACCCATTACCGGTAAGAGTCCCCTTCTGGCTTCCTCAACTGCCTCCTCGATGCTCTCAGGTATTCTAAGCGACGTGTAAGGAGAGAGAGCTAGAGCTATAACGTAGGCGTTCAGTCTAGACACTTTAATGCCTACAGTATCAAGAAGAGCTTCGGGAACCTTTAGACTCCTCAAAGCTTGAACGTAATCTCTAGTCAGAAGTCCTCCTCCTACAACAAAAGCCAATCTGACTCTGCTGAGCGATTCTTCAACCGCTCTCCTCATATTTTTAAGCCACTCTGTGTTGACCGGATTCAAAAGTCTTCCGCTTATTTTAACTACGACCCACCTCACGAGACCGACCTAATAAAAAGTTTCACGAGAGAGGATATCTATATTGAGGTCCTTCCGAGAGGAGTTCAGAAGCCTGGTTCTCGTCACTCCTCTGCGCTTTTAACCTTCTCCACAACCCCTCTCGGGTCTCCTTTTCCAGTTTAACGTTCACGCTCTATAAGCCTTCCGCTTTAAACGGTATCACCGACTTTCCTCCCTCTAGCTTTTTCAAAAACGAAAGATAGAGGGTGAACGCAGTGGGAGTTGAAGACCTGATAGCTGCAGCCAATCTGCTTAAAGGAGTTATACCGAAAGCCGAAGTGGATCTAGGCTTTTACTTCGCTCTCACTGGGCTTTTGATACTAGCAGGACTCTTCATCATTGGAACCGGATTCTTCTTATACAGAATAGTTTACGTAATAACACATAAAGAAGTAGCGTTCTTCTTAAAGTTCGTGTTCATAATAGGAGTATCGTTAGTTATTCTCTCTCTCTTGCTACCATAACTGTAGTCTCTGAGCTTCTGCCTCTGCTTCCACTTTTTCTCTTACGGACTTTAAGACCTTAAGTCTAACGAAGTCTTCCCTCATCCTCTCTTCGAGAATGCTCTTCACGTACTTTATAGCTTGAGCGTAGCTAGGAAGGATCACATGGTCTAGAGCGTTTATCAGCCTCTGAGTCTCTTTGAGTTCCTCTATCAACCTCTTGAGAGCCTGATCGTACTCTGCTAACTTGAGTATATAGGGAACTAGTTCTTTGAGTATCAGAAAGCTCTTTATGAGAGCAGGGTCTGTATCTGCAGGAAGGGGGGGCTGCTGAATCGTGCTCTCGTCGACTTTAAACACGGGAGTCTTTACGGCGAAGAGAACTCTTGTGGACACATCGACCGCTACTGTAGGTTTGACTTGAGCTAGGATCGCTTCAAGTCTTTCTATACGTATAGAGGAGAGTCCGAGATAGTAGTATCTGAAGAGGTCTCCGATCTTTCCGTAGACTTCTTTCTGGTATTTGTTGTACTCTTCAGCATAGCTTCTAATAAAGTGAAGAAGTACTTCTCTCTTCTCTTCCATCACTCTCCTTATTCTCTTAAGCGTCCTCTCTTCTCTTCTGAGCTTAATCAGGTTTATCTTAGTCGGTAATATCCTCCTGGGGTCTACAGCCAATCTCTGTCAGCCTCAGGTTTTTGGTTTCCTTTTATGTGCAGGATGGTACTTTCTTATGTACTCTTCTCTGATGTTAGTGAGCTCTTCTTCTGGCAATTCTGAGAGAATCTCCCAGGCAAGGTCTAGAGTCTCTTCTATATCTCTGTTTTCTTTCTCGCCTTGGCTTAAGAACTTTCTCTCGAACAAGTCCGCAAACCTTAAATACTTCCTCTCTATGTCTCCTAAGCTCTCTTCTCCTATAACTGCAGCTAAGCTCCTGACCTCTACCCCTCTACTGTAAGAAGCGTAGAGCTGGTTGCTTACTTCAGCGTGGTCTTCTCTGGTCTTTCCAGGTCCTATGCCTTCTTTCATTAATCTTGAAAGACTCATAAGGACGTTTATTGGTGGATATATGCCTTTGTTATGAAGTTCTCTACTTAGCACTATCTGACCTTCAGTTATGTAGCCTGTGAGGTCTGGGATGGGATGCGTTATATCGTCGTTAGGCATAGTAAGTATCGGCATTTGAGTTATGCTTCCCTTCCTCCCATGAACTCTGCCTGCTCTCTCATATATGCTGGCTAAGTCGCTATACATATATCCAGGATAGCCTTGTCTTCCAGGTATCTCACCTCTAGCTGCGCTTATCTCTCTAAGTGCTTCACAGTAGTTGGTCATGTCTGTGAGTATCACAAGCACGTGCATGTCTCTCTCAAAAGCCAGATACTCAGCTAAGGTCAGAGCAGTTCTAGGAGTGACGAGTCTCAACATAGGTGGCTCGTTAGCTAAATTGACGAACATGGCTACTCTACTCAAAGCTCCAGTCTCTTCGAAGAATCTCTTGAAGAACTGAAAGTCGTCGTACTTAACGCCTATAGCTGCAAAGACTACAGCAAACTCCTCTTCTTCTTTTCTCACAGTAGCCTGCCTAGCTATCTGAGCTGCGAGCTTGTTGTGAGGAAGTCCAGAACCGCTGAAGATCGGAAGCTTTTGGCCTCTAACCAGAGTGTTCATTCCGTCTATAGCTGAAACTCCTGTTTGAATGAAGTCTTCGGGATAGGCTCTCACTGAAGGGTTTAGAGGAGCTCCATTGATGTCGAGCACGTCTTCAGCTAAAACAGGAGGCTTCCCATCGATAGGCTCTCCTAGAGGGTTGAATATTCTACCCAACATGTCTTCGCTGACAGGTATCTCGAGAGTTCTCCCTAAGAACTTAACTGTAGTACCAACGCTGGTGATTCCAGTGGTTCCCTCGAAGACCTGAATTACTGCTGTATCGTGAGTAACCTCTAAGACTCTGCCTCTCCTCTTCTCCCCGTTTTGAAGCTCGATCTCGACGATCTCGTCGTAAGCGACTCTAGAAACCCCCTTGACGATAATGAGAGGTCCTCTTACCTCGGAGATCCTAGCGTAAGCTCTGACACCTGAGAGCGCCAAAGTCAAGCCCCTCAGAACTCTCGTTCGAAACAAGAACTTGACTAAGAGGCTATAAGTCTAACAGCAGTTCCTAGACTTACGCTCAAACATTAAAGCTTTCGTCCGCTCCTTCGAGCCGGAGAAGCCGTTGAGCCGGGCGGCCGTCGTCTAGCCTGGACTAGGACGCCGGCCTCCCAAGCCGGAGGTCCCGGGTTCAAATCCCGGCGGCCGCACCATATTGTTCAGTTAGAACTGTCAACATTAGATGAAAACGATGAAAAGGCAGACCTTAAGAGAGTCTCTGAAGTCCTTCTTGTAAGGAGGATAATAACTATAGCTATGATTCAAATGGAGAAAAAGCTTTAAGGAAGTAGTGTTTGGAGAGCTACGTTTAGCGTTCTCCCGCTTGTCTGGTCTTCAAAACCATGTAGGCTATAGTGGACGTGGCTCCTAGAGCTACCAAGATCGCGAGGACGCCGACGCTGTACTCTAAGCCCTTCTCTAAAAGAGCAAACATGAGCACCGGTAGCGTTTCTGTCTCTTCGGGGATCTGACCAGAGACAACAACGGTAGCTCCGAACTCTCCGAGAGCTCTCATATAGGCTATTATAAAGACCGCCAAAAGCCCAGGAGTAGCTGCAGGTAGAGTTGCTTCTAAGAAAGCCCTTATTCTACTAGCCCCCATAGTCATCAACATCTCTTCAGAAGCCGGATTCACATAGTCGAAGATCTCTTTAGTGAACATTATTATTATCGGAATCTCTACCGTGAACTGAGCTAAGACTACAGCCTTCAAGGTATAGAGAACTTTAAAAGTCTCATCGATAGGTTTGAAAGGACCTGCAAAGAGAGCCACAAGCATTATACCAACCCCTACTGGCGGAATCGATAGTAAAGCTAGTCCCAAGAAGCTCACTAAGCTACCTCCAGGTATGATCTTTCTTGACATTCCGTAGCCTATAGGTATAGAGATAGCCATTGAGATGATAGCTGCCCAAGCTGCTGCTACCGCGCTGTTGATCGCTGCCATCTGAAATCTTCTCTCTCTCGTCATATCCAAGAGCTTGTCTAGATCTAAGTAAAACGACATAGCAACAAATAGGATGAGGAGATACGCTATCAGAGCTATTGCAGAGAACGTGAAAAGAAGCTCTAGTCTTCTCAAGAACCTCACCTACTCTCTAGGTCTATCCCTTTATAGACTTTTGCGTAAGGAGCTAGCTCGCTCAACTTCTCAGGAGGAATGTAGCCCAGCTTTTCAACCTGCTTCTTTATCTCATCGCTCTTTAAGATCTCCATGAGCTCGTTAGCGAGTTCCTCGTTGGACATATACTTAGTGATAGCTACGATCATAGGCTGAACGTATCTGTTTAGCTCTTTCTCGATCTCAACTACAGAAACCCCTTTAGGATTGACAACATAGTATGTTCTGAACGTTATGCCGACATCAGCAGATCCCATTCTAACGTAAGCTACTGCTTTGGAAGCTGTGAAGACATAAACTACTTTGTGACGCTCATGAATCAGCTCCCAAAACGTCTTTCCTGAGGCTTCATCTACGATCTCTTCGCAGATAGCTCTTGCTATTTGACCTGTAGCCGTGTAGTCCGGATGTGGTATGGCTATAGTGAGTCCGCTTTTGTGTAGCGCTAGGTCTCTTAGACCCTCGATCTCATAGGGATTACCTTCTCTCAGGTATATAAGAAGGTCGGCATAGCCAAGGACCACTATTTTGCTCCTATCGAGAAGCCCGCTGTCTAAAGCCTGTCTGAAAGATTGTCCAGATATTGTGCCATAAACGTCAAAAACGCTAGAAGTGCTGAGCTTGAACCAGACTATTCCCGTAGGTCCATAGTCTCTCACAACTCTAATCCTACAGCCTTTTCTCTCTTCTATTCTCTTCTCGAGGATCTCAACGACTTTATCGAGCACGGGTTGTACGGTTCTGTCAGAACCTATAATCAATTTGCCGCAAGGCTCTTCGCGTATGAATGCATACACAGCAGTGACAAACATTAACAAAATCAGAGGGATCGCTACTAGAGCTGATGTACGTCCTAACCTCATTTCAACTTACCTCATGAGCTTTTTGTCTTCTCCGAAGCAGATAACGTCCTTGAAAGAGAGCTTTACGCGAACGCCTGTAGCTAGTTCTTGCACATTAGGCAGACGAGTAGCTATGATCGATCCTTGAGTTTTTACATAAGCTACTACAAAGCCCGTTTCTGGAACTATTCTTTCCAGCACTCCCTCAACTTCTCCGTCGTCAGATATCTCAACGCTGTCGGGTCTAATCCAAGCGTATCTCGCTTTGGAACCACAAAAGCTGATTAAGGTCTTTGAGAGTTCGCTAAAGCCGTTTAGGTCCACTATGTTCGTAGTGTAGAAGTCTAAACCTAGCAGAACTTCGAGCGAGTGAGGTCTAGAAATCAGAGAGTTGAGAGAACCGCTAGCTATTATCCTACCATCGTAGAGAACCCCGGCTTCGGCGTCGCTTCCAAAGAGAAAGGAGTCCGTTACTCTAGGCGTTGTGACCACTACGATTATATCTTCCTCTTTGGCTAGCCTAGAGATCTCAGCTGATATCTCGAGAGTCCACGACTTAGATAAGTGAGCTAAAGGCTCGTCAAAGAGAGCTACTCTAGGCTTAGCCAAGACTACAGCCGCTAATCCTACTCTCTGTCTCTCTCCCTGGCTCAGTTGGTGTGGAAACCTGTTCAGAAGGCTCTCTATATCGTAGCGCTTAGCTATCTCCATTATTTCCTGCTCGAGGTCACTAGAGCCCTTAAGCTTGGCTATAGACTCTAGAGTCTGCTTAACGGTCTTGCCTTCGATCAGAGGAAAGGGAGTAGGAGCATAGACGAACCTCCTTACCCATGGAGGCTTGTCAGTGTAGTCTACTCCTTCGAAACGTATTCTCCCGCTTTCTGGCTTCAAAAGTCCAGCTATGACTTTAAGCAGAGTAGTCTTTCCAGAGCCGTTTCTTCCGATCAAAACGTATGTCTTCTTTTCACAATGTTTGAAAGAAACCCCTTTTAGAACTCTCTTCTCTTTGAAGCTCAACACCAGGTCTTCAACTTCCAAACATCTCTCTCCTGTAAACATATTCATTTACGCCACTGGTTCAAAATTTGAAGTTGTCTTCCCTCTACAATTTGAACTGATGGTTATGGAAACATTTATACTTTTGTTATACGAATCTCATTTACGGGAGAGAGAACTGGAGTTCACTAAAAGACAAGCCGAAGTCCTAAAGCTGAGGTCTATGGGACTAACACAAAGAGAGGTCGCAAAAGCTTTGGGTACAACTAGAGAGAACGTAGCTATGTTGGAGAAAAGAGCTCTTGAGAACGCAGAGAAAGCTTTAAAGGTCTTCAGAAACTACTTGAAAGCTTTATCCTCGTTCTCAGAGATTTTCGCTAGAGGAGAGAACATAGAAGAAGCTTCTAAAAAAGTTTTTAGAAAAGGGAACGAAGTAGGAATCAAAATAAAGCCCACTCAGCCTCAGCTAGCGGAGGTCTTGAGGATCTTAGGAGACGGCAAAACTGTTTTGACTAGACCTCTAGAGGTCTTTGTGTTAAAAGACGGAAGCGTAGTGGTCCTTCCAGCTGACGCTAGAAGCCTGAGGTCAACGAGCTTATCTAGAAGAAGTGGTGGGCCCGCGGGGACTTGAACCCCGGACCTCCGCCGTGTCAGGGCGGCGTCCTACCAGGCTAGACGACGGGCCCTGAGTCGCTCTTATACTAAGAGGGTCTAATAAACCTTTGTTGCTCACTCGTAGGTCCTGGCTTTAGGGAGTAAAGCATGGAGGGAAAGTCTTTAGAAGATATGGCTTATAGGTTCTGTAAAGAAGAGCTTAGCGCCTACCTGATCTACAACATGCTCTTCCAACAGGAAGAAAACCCGAAGCTCAGAGAGTCCCTAGCGAAAGCAGCAGAGAGAGAACTAGCTCACTACGAGTTCTGGAAAACGCTAGCTGGAAGAGACTGTAGAGATATCAGCAAGCTCAGAATCAACCTCTTTCTTCTGTCCCGTAGACTTCTCGGTCTAACTTTCACTCTTAGGTTACTTGAGAGAGGCGAAAAGAAAGCCGTAAGAGAGTATTCAGCTATCTCTGAGAGCTTAAGAGCAGAGCTGAGAGAAAAGGTAAGAGAGATCTTGGAGGACGAAGAAGAACATGAAGAAGCTTGGATGAAGGCTTTAGCTGAAGAGGAGAGAGTAGTCAGATATTTAGGCTTCATAGCTCTAGGAGTAGCCGATTCGATCATTGAACTCACAGGAGTCTTCGCAGGATTCTTAGGAGCCACAGCTAGTACGAGGCTTGCAGGCTTAGCGGGGCTGGTCGTAGGGATAGCAGCAGCTCTGTCTATGGCTGGAGCGGCTTACGCTCAAGCCAGACATGAAGCTGAAAGTAAAGTAGACCCTTTGACCTCAGCCATAGCGACAGGGCTTTCCTACATCTTCGTAGTCATCTTGCTGACGACTCCTTTTCTGCTTCTAGAAAACGCTACTATAGCTCTAGCGACATCGCTCGCTACAGCGACGGCAATAGTATCTGCCTTCACGCTATACTCTAGCGTAATCAAGAACACAAGCTATCTAAGAGATCTTTCAGAAACTCTAGCTGTGATGATAGTAACCATAATAATCGCATACGTCGTGGGTTACGTTTTGAGAGAGTTATTGGGACTGCACATAGAGTTACCTTGAATGCTCTAAATGTTGAAAACGATAAGCATAAGAGCGGGATCGTTACTACCTACAGTTGTTATATTAACGCTATTTGTATGAAAAGACCGTGAGAGCTGAAAGCAGATGACTTTGAACGCAGTAGTTCTTCCGCAAACAAATCTAGAACAAGAGCTGAAAGCAGCTAAGCTCTATGGAGCTATAGGAACAACATCATTGCTTGTCAGCACAATATTGGCAGTGATCCCTTACGTTGGTATATTCTTGACTCTAACGTCCTATATCCTTGGTCTTGTGTTACTACTTCTAGCTTTCAAGAAACTCTCAGACGTTTACAACAGATCAGAGATCTTCAAGAACGCCATGATATGGTTAGTCTTAGACGTTGTAGCAAGTCTGCTCGCGATTCTCGGCCTTGTAGCTATTGGAGTAGCCTTTTTTGAATTCATCATCAGAGGTCGGTCTCTGGCCTTTTTAACAGGGTTCTTATCCTTGTTACTATCGTTGGCGATCTTTGTAGTCTCTGCGTTCTTTTACTACAGAGCCGTCTCGACAGTAGCTGAAGTCTCTAAGAACGAACTCTTCAAGTGGTCTGGGATCTGCCAGCTCGTAGGGGCTCTGACTTTAATACTGCTAATAGGATTCTTTCTCATGTTTGTAGCTGAGATACTACTCTTGATCGCTTTCCTTGAACTCAAGTCCGAAAATGTACAGCTTGTAGCTCAATCCCAGCCGACATAGCGATCGTCTCTTTAAACAACTCATCACAGAAATAGAATATCTCTCCTCTTCGAACTCCTCTCTGGGTAGGGCTATCGACTGAGCCCAAAGGCTAGACTCTGGAGGAAGCTCAACGGTTCGCTAGTCGAATGTCTTGTCTGCGAAAGGAGGTGTGTGATCCCTCAGGGTAGAACAGGAATTTGTGGAAACTATCTGAACGTTGGAGGCGAGCTAGAACACTTTGGCTACGGTAGACTAAGTGCTATTGAGAGCAGACCCATAGAGATTAAGCCTCTCTTCCACTATTGGCCTAACAGCACAGCTCTCACCTATTCCACTTATGGCTGTAACTTCTACTGCCCTTGGTGTCAGAACCGTCACCTGAGCTTTAGAAGGCCTCAGAAAGAAGATCCTGTGATATCTCCTCAAGAGCTAGTAGAGACCGCTTTGGCTAGCGGGGACGAGGGTCTCTCAGCTAGTTTTAACGAGCCTACAGTAAACCTCGATTACGTGATCGACGTCACGATTGAAGCTAAGAAAAGAGGACTCTACTCAATGATCGTAACGAACGGCTACATGAGCACAGAGGCCATCAGGGTCTTGGTAGAAGCTGGGGTAGATGGATGGAGTATAGACATCAAAGGGTGTCCTCAAATGCGGAGAGCTCTAGGTACTATAGACCACTCACTAGTCTTTAGAAACGCCAAACTTGTTTTAGACTTAGAAGGTCACGTCGAAATGGTCTACCTTGTAGTGACGAATACTAACGATTTTGAGAAGTGTGTAGAGTGGATATTAGAGAAACATCTAGACGTTCTAGGTCCGGACGTCCCTCTTCACGTAAACAGATACTATCCTGCTGGAGTCTGGAAAGAACCTCCCACACCTATTCCTCGACTTTTGGAAATCAAGGAAAAGGCTAAGAAAATGGGAATAAACTACATCTATATAGGTAACGTAGGAGACCCAAGACTAGAGTTTACGGTGTGCCCTAGCTGTAAGAAGACCCTGATCGTGAGGAAGGACTACAGAGTGAAGCTTTTCGTTCTTGAAAGAAGTCCAAACGGAGACTGGAGATGTCCTCGTTGCGGACTCAAGATCCCTATAAGAGGAGAGTACATAGCGTACAAGTAGGCTCCTTAGGTTTAACTGGTTTCAAAGTCTATCACCGCTCCCTTCTGTATTTAAGGTTTAGCGATACTAAAAGGAGTTGAAGGTGGAACTATTGACAAGTTTCTACGAGACGGTTTGAGCCTCGTCTGCGTTTCCTGCAGTCTCAAGCTAGAACCAGACCTCTGGCTCTTCAGATGCCCTGTCTGCGGCGGAATGCTCGAAGTGAGACTTCCAGAGAACATAGAAATCAGGTGGAATTCGCTGAGAGGAAGAGGTGTTTGGAGATATTGGGAGTTACTGCCGATCAGAAGAGAAGTAAAGCCTGTGACTTTAGGTGAGGGAGGAACTCCTCTGTTGAAAGCTGAAAGAGCTGGAGGTCCTGAAGTCTACGTCAAGTTTGAGGGAGCGAACCCTACCGGTAGCTTTAAAGACAGAGGCATGACCGTCAGTATCACCATAGCCAAAAGCTTAAGGGTTGGGGCAGTAGCTGTAGCTAGCACAGGAAACACTGCAGCTTCTGCAGCTGCCTATGCAGCTAGAGCTGGACTCAGATGTCTGGTCTATTTGCCGAAGAGAGGAGTAGCGAAAGGGAAGTTGGCTCAAGCGTTGCTTCACGGAGCTGAAGTGGTAGAAATAGAGGGAAGCTTTGACCAAGCTCTAGAAGAGGTCTTGGACAGAGTGATCTCTAAAGAAGCCGAGATATACCCATTAAACTCTGTCAACCCCTGGAGACTCGAAGGTCAGAAAACTCTAGCCTTTGAAGTGGTAGAAGAACTAGGCAGAACTCCAAACGCTGTCATCGTGCCTGTAGGTAATGCTGGAAACATCTCGGCAATATGGAAAGGCTTCAAAGAGTTGCTAGAGGTCGGGGTGATCGAAAAAACTCCTCGAATGATAGGAGTACAGGCAGAAGGAGCAGCTCCTCTGGCAAAAGCCTGGCTCAGGAAAGAGCCTAAGCTCATTCCAGTTGAAGAGCCTGAGACTGTAGCTTCAGCTATAAGAATAGGAAAACCTGTCAACTGGTTCAAGGCGTGGAGAGCTCTTGAGGAGTCTCGAGGAACGATGATCGTCGTAAGCGATGATGAGATACTCAAAGCCCAAAAGCTCTTAGCTAGGCTGGAAGGGATAGGAGTAGAGCCTGCAAGCGCAGCTGCTTTAGCCGGCTATCTTAAAAGTTTGAACGAAGGACTTATAGATAGAGATGAAACCGTAGTGATAGTAGCTACAGGACATGCTCTCAAAGATCCAGACTCTATATTTCGGAACGTAGACTAAGGACAGACTAAGCTCCCCCAACTAAAGAGTTGAAGAAAAATCTTATAACATAGAAAAGGTTTCTTGTGTGATCCTAAAAATGAGTATAGATGGCAAGAGAGGTGATGTGTTTGGCTCCCGTTATCAAGTGTCCTAAGTGTGGTTTCGAAAGGTCAGCAGAGTCTTTCAAACTCTTAAGAGACCCCTGGAAGTTCGGATTCTACACAGTCAAAGCACTTGAGTGTCCTAACTGCGGTAGCAAATTTAAGTTCTACGAAGGCGTTTCGCCTAGAGGAAAGACGTCTATCTTCACAATACCTAAGAGCAGATAGCTCTAAAGAGTTCAAGTTCAAGTAAAGCCTTTTTATGTATTTTTTTATGTATTTTCTAGAAAGCGTCTACAGAGTGGGTAAAATGGTTTCTCTTAGCTATTTTAAAGAGTTCTTCCTGCTTTTACTTATATCCTCATTACTGCTTCCAGCACCTGTTTCATCGAGTTCCATCCAGGTAGCGGAAAGAACGGAACACCCGTTCTTTCAAGAAAACGTTTCTTTAGTTAAGAGGAGGTTCATAGTGTTAGGAGACGAGAGACTTGAAAAAGCTCTCGAGCTAGTGGAGTTGAGAGGCGGCAGAGTGCTAGACAGGTTCGTTCTGCTCAAAGGAGCTGTCATTGAGACCGATGAGATCACTATAACGTTCCTTAAGTCTCTAGGTCTCGCTATCTACCCAGATAGAACATATCATCTCATCAAACCTTTCGAGCCTTTATTCGAGATGTATCCACAACTTAGAGAAGCTACAGCAAGCATAGGAGCCTCTATAGCTTGGAACATGGGGTTCGAGGGAAAAGGGGTCAAAGTGGCTATCATAGACACAGGAATACAGAACGAACATCCGTGGCTCATAAGAGACGGAGTTAGCGTAGTCAAGTGGGAGGTGGACGCTACAAATACAGGAATAACCGACTATTGTGGATTCAGGATCGGCTATCATGAAGGAGGACTCCATGGAACTCACATAGCGGGTATAATCGCTAGTCAGAACACTGATCATAAGGGAGTAGCTCCTGGAGTTGACATCTATGACATAATAGTTTTTCCTGAAGAGCTGAACTGTTCGTCCACCTTTGAGTCAATATTAATCAAAGGAATCGAGCTGGCTCTCTTAGGTCCCGACGGAGTTATAGGAACTGGAGACGAGGCTGATGTAATCAACTTGAGTCTAGGCTTTACAGCTCCACCACAACTTCAGTACGCTATAAGAGCTAAGATCGTGAGGCTAGCTGTGGTGGAGCTTCTAGAAGAAGCTGTGAAGCGTGGTAAAGTAGTTGTTGTAGCCGCAGGTAACAGCTTTGGACTCAACACGATCAACGTCTTGTGCTTAGCTGAAGGAGTTATATGTGTAGGAGCGTCAAGTCATATGGGAACTCCCGAGCCGGAGGACGACGTTCTTGCTTGGTTTAGCTCTAAAGGGCCAGGACCTCTAGGGTCCTTTTTGCCTCATGTGGCTGCTCCAGGAGTTTACATATACTCCTCTGTGCCCACACATCTCGGCTACGAGGGAGCTATCCTCAGCGGAACCTCTATGGCTACTCCTTTCGTTTCAGGAGCATCTGCCATACTGATAAACTACTATAAGTCTCGAGGAGTAGAGTGGAGCCCAGCTTTTATCAGAGCCATGCTCATACAGACAGCTATAGATGTGAGACCACAGAGTGTCGATGCGTTCTGGCTCTTAGACTCACTGGAGAAAGAGCTCTGGAGAGCCTTTGTTCCAGAGCCTCCGATAACGACCCCTATAGACCAAGGAGGCGGACTAATACAGGTCCATTTAGCTATAACCTCTGAAGTTCTTTTGACCTCACACAACAGGGACCAGATTTACGTGGTAAACAACGTCGGAAAGGTCTTCTTTGAGGTCATAGTAACAAACCTAGCTTACGAGGTCGTAACTCTCAAAGTAGCGAATGAAGGAGTGTTGAGATTAGTAGAAGCGTATTCTTTCAAGCGCTCTGTCTCAGGAGTTGTAGAGCCTAGAAGGATTGAGCTAGCTCCAGGGCGTTCTGTAGTCCTCAAAGTTCTTGTCGATGTTGACAAACCGGGCACCTACGTGGGCTATGTAGGATTAGTCAGCGAGAACTCTAAGAGAGTATACAGAATCCCAGTGCTCGTAGTAGCTCCTATAGACTTAGACCGTGGATACGTTGTGTTTTACGAAAACGTGACTTTAGCTACCAGAGACGCTTGGGATATAATGAACGTCTATCTAAGAGCTGTTCGTCGTCTCGAGGCGGGAACAGCTTCTGTCGCGCTTCTCCTCTCTCCAGAACAACAAATCCCTTATTCTGTGATCGCGACCGCTCCTTCAGGAACGTACACAGAGTCTTCATATGCTTCGTTACTCTTTCCTGTTATCGAAACGGGAACTTACACCATCAGCATCTATCTCCCAGTAGTTCTGACATACCCTAACGTAGAAGGCAAAGTTTACATGATGGTCCAGGATCCCCATTTGCTAAATCAGAAGTTCTTACTGATTGAGAACAGGATTAACGCTCTTCAAGAGTCTCTAGCAATTGTAGAGAGTTCTTTAAACGAGCTCAAAGCAGGTCTAGCGGAAGTTAGAACGAGCGTAACGAGAGTTAACGCTTCTGTGGTCGAGCTTAAAGCTATTCTGAAAGCAATCGAAAACGAACTAGCTTCAGTTAGAAGGGATTTAGAGAAGCTCTCTAGAGAAGTGACCGATCTAGACAAAACTTTAAGTCAAAGGATAGCTGAAGAAGCGAATAGGATAGACAAATTAGAGACTTTAGCTTCGTCTCTCCGAGTAGCCTTAGAGGATCTCGAAAACAGAACAAAAGCTCTAGACGGAAACTTGAAAGACCTAGAAGGTAGGTTATCGACTTTACGCCTCATATCGTTTGTAGCTCTAGCTATAGGCGCTATCGGAACGGTCGTAGCTATAGCCTTTCGGTTTAAGAGATCTGCTTAAAGACCTCTACGTAACCTCAAGTCTGTTACTCTGCTGTCAGAAATATTAATGCTACTTTTACGTTTGAAAGAGCTTCTCTCGTTACGTAGTTGTGACGAGATGACTCTAGCGCCGGTTTGTGACAAAGGGTCTTCACGACTTGAAGCTAATGCTTAAATTCATAGATGGGCTTCTTTACCGCGTTCTCCTTCTTCTTAGCCTCAATTGCTAAATCTAGAGAATGGACTAGAGACGTAGAAGATCGGCATAGTCTACGACATAGTATGTGGGACGATGTCAGCTGGCTCTTTGGTTGAGTGAAGGAAAGAGAATGTCGGAACGAATCTACTGGGACAGAATGAAGATACTTTCCGTAGCCACAGTTATGTATGCTAGGGTGTTTTTATAGGATGAGAAATTAATTGCTTAATTAGAGGTGGTTAGTTTATGACATACAACCTCTTTAGAGCTAACGTCTCTTTCTCTCATGTTGCTCTTGTTGCTCTTCTAGCTGTGAACATAGTAATAATTGCGGAGTAGTAATGCGTATTAGCTACTTATACATGACGAGCGTTTACACACACTACGACTGGGTTGTAGGAGTAGTCATAATCGTGCTCATGTGCATTGCTGCACTATACGGCTTTGTAGGCTACTTTGTAATCATCAGAAAAAAGCTCTACAAACGAGTTCTCGTCGGCGCCATCACGGTCCAGACGATGTCACTGATCGTAATCATTGCCATAGCTGTAGACCCTGTAATTTTACTAGGGTTTGCAACTTCGATAATAACATCCATCTTCATTATCGCATCACTATATCGGGCTTCTTCTCAATAGAGTTGTTTTCCTCACGCGCTTAGCGCTTCCTTGTGTTCACTCTTTACATTCCCTGGTCATCCTTGAGTTCTACCAGCAGTAAACTCTAAACTCTGTAGGTGTTTACGACGTATCTCAGCACTAGGTTTCTAAGAGCCTCTGAAGATGAGCTTCGCGATCTCTACCGCCTAAAGCGTAGTCTGTACATCCATTTCTAGCTAGTCCAACCGTTTCCAGCACTTTTCCAACCTCTAACGCTCTCTCGTCGTCTAACCTGGACTTCTCGTTTAGGAGCTTTCACATCGTGACCCCACTTACCCTAAGGACCTTCTGCACTCTCTCCCTATTGTGTTTATTATCACATAGTGGAGGATTCTAGCTCTATCTTCTTCACTCAAAAACCTTAGGTTCAGCTCATTGTATCATTATTTCTCAGCTACACCACACTCTAACACTATCCCTAAGTGTTATAGTACAACAACACTATTTGATCGTTTCATAACATATGAGTAAGGTCTGAACAACGATTGAGAGTGGCGCCGGGGGCGGGATTTGAACCCGCGCGGGGCATGGCCCCACCGGCTTAGCAGGCCGGCGCCCTAGCCAGGCTAGGCGACCCCGGCTCCTCGATATCTTCGCTTTATTGAGAGTTATAAGCGTTAGCCGGTTCTCTCGTTCGAGCTTCAGACATCTGCTTTTAGGGCTCAGCATAGAGAAGTGCGAGGGTCGTGATTTTGAATCCAGAACTCTACGGACTGCTTAGCGCTTTAGTGTTCTTAGGAGTAGTAGCAACCATAGCCTTGGGGCTTACAGATAGAGCAGTTGCTGGAGCTCTTGGAGTCCTCGTCCTCATAGCCTTGAACGCTTTGAAGTTAAACGAGGTTCCGACTTTTGTAGATTGGGACGTATTGGGACTAGTTGTTCTCATGAGCTTTTACAGCGCTGTTCTCGAAGAGTCCGGCTTCGCTAAGTGGGTTGCCCTCAAGCTCTCCAAGAACTCTATAGACATCAGATTAGTCCTGTATCTAGCTATCCTGAGTTGTGGGATTCTAAGCCTGATCTTAGAAAACGCAGTCACGATCTTCGTCTTCGCTCCAGTAGCCCTTCAATTAGCTAAAGCTGTTTCAGTGAGTCCAGCTCCTTTGCTCATAGGAATGGCTTTGGCTGCAGGAATGGCTGGATCAGCCACTATGATAGGAGATCCTCCAGCTGTGATCGCGGCTGGTCGCTATCACCTGAGCTTCTTAGACTTCTTCATCTATGAAAACAAGCCCTCTATCTTCTTCATAACGGTCATCCCTATGGCTCTAGCTACAGCTGCTTTCACTTTGTTCAACTTCAGAAACCTCAGCTCGTCTAGAGCCGTTTTTCTAAAAGAAGATAATGTAGACAAGGCTTTTGTGATCGAAGCTTTCTTCTTCCTTTTAGTTAAGGTAGTTCTGCTCAGCTTGAGAAAACAGCTGGACATACCTATGAGCTTAGCTGCTCTCATCGCTTTGCTTGGAGTAATTATGACGAGAGCTTTGATACACAAAGACATAGAAAGCACGAAAAGAATTCTAGCCAAAGGTCTAGATGCGAGGCTACCTGTCTTTCTGCTTTCTGTCTTTCTGCTAAGCGGAGCTCTGAAGAAACATGGAGTGACCGACGCTATAGCGGAAGCGGTGGTGAGCTGGACAAACGGCAATATGATGTTGACGGGAACTCTTCTTTTCTTCATATCGGCAGCGCTCTCCGCTTTAATAGAAAACATACCTGTGACTCTGACCATGTTCCCTATAGTCGATTCCATAGCTGAAAAGCTAGGACTTAACCCTATGGTGTTTGTTTGGAGTGTTCTCATTGGACTCACAGCAGGAGGAGGCTGGACCTATATAGGAAGCGGAGCTAACGTAGTCGCTGTCCATATACTCGAAAGAGAAGGGTTTAGAGTTTCTTTCTTTTCTTTCATCAAGACCGCTCTTCCGTTCAACATAATAAACACGACAACCTGTTTCGCGCTGTACGCTATAATATGGTTACCTAGATGAGACCTCTGGCTTCGATCGAACTCTTTTAGACAAGAGAATGGCTCTAGCTAAGTCCAAGACGTCCTCGATCAGATTGCCTCCCTTTAGGTCTGTGGCGGCTATCAAGGGACCTAGTTCTTTAACCTCGAGTAACCACGCTGACTCCGCTGGTCCTAAGTCTTCCCAGAACGACAACAACACCTTTTTTACTGAGGTTGCTCCTAGAGCTCCTAGACCTCCAGGGTACACCGCATATATCGCTCCTAATGCACTTAAAGATTCAGAGACCCTTCTGCTGACTCCTCCTTTACCTATGACCAGTCTAACTCCAGTGAGCTCTACGAACTTAGGGATGAGGTTCTCGAATCTGACGCTCGTAGTAGAGCCTAAAGAGAGACAGACGAGAGAGCCTTCTCTCTCGACAATTATAGGACCTGCGTGTATAACTGCAAGCCCTCTTGCGTCTAGAGGTAAAGGTCTTCTTTGGAGAACAGTCCTTTCATGAACTTTGTCTCTAGCCGCTAGAAGAAGTCCATCCAAATAGAAGGTCTCTCCTAATCTGATTTCTCTAAGCTCTTCAGCGTCTACAGGACTCTTGACGACCTTCTTACCTTCCTCCATAGACGTAGGGGATCACCTCGAACTCCAAATCTCTCTTAATCCTAGCTCTAGACCTCCTCAAAACCCAACAGGAGAAGCTTACAGCTACAGATAGAGCTGAAGGATGAGCCGCTAGAGCCTCTACATGAACGTCCAGAACTGTCACAGAGCCTCCTAAGCCTTGAGGACCTATGTTCAGCTCGTTCCCTGCTCTGATGATCCTCTCTTCTAGCTCCGCTAACTCCTCTCTCTTGTTCCTAGAGTTCAGAGGTCTGAGCAAAGCCAGCTTGGAGCTCAAAGTTGCAATCTCGATAGTGGACCCTAGTCCTACTCCTACGACTAGAGGAGGACATGCTTTAGACCCTTTTTCCACTATTGCTTCAAGCACGATCTCGATCACTTCATCTAAAGAGTTCAGAGGATCTAGAGTGGTCGCTAAGGAAGGTCTTGAAGCTCCTCCGCCTGAGAGATATAAAGCGATTAGAGCTTCATCGCTATCCTCTATCACGTCCACCAAGTGAATCCAAGGAAAGCCTTCTAGCTCTCCAGACCTTAACGGCTTCCAGCTTACTGGATCTCTAGCGTTGAGTCTAAGATAACCTTTTTCAACAGCCTTCCAAACTGCTGCTCTAATCGACCTAAGCAGAAAGCTTTTGTAAGGAAAGTCTTCTCCTAGCCACACGAAGAACTCAGGAACCCCTGTGTCTTGACAAAGAGGGAGCCCTTTCCTTTTGGCGAGTTCAGCGTTAGCCAGATAAGCTCGATAAACCGTTTTTGCAACCCCTTTCTCCTCAAGAGCTAAAGCTCTCCTCAAAGCTTCCTCAACGTCTTCAGGAAGACTCGTTGCCGTTTCGGCTATTAACTTCAACAAAGAGTCCTCAAGCTCTTCCGCTTCTCTCAAGTCTGTTCACCAAGCCGTTTTCGAGCAGAACTTTCAAAACGCGCTTGGGTCTTTCTACTGTCTCTCTTATCTCTGCTTCTAGCTCCGACTTGCCGACCTTCCTTCTAGCGACTCCCTCTTCTATAGCTTTCAAAGCTACGGCTAGAGCTTCTCTCACATAGGCTTCGCTCTCAAGCATAGAGGGAACTATCCTTTTATGTGAAAGTCCTGTCTCTTCTGTGTACTCAGCTAAAGCTCTAGCTGCAGCTAGCACCATGGAATCCGTTATCTTTTTAGCTCTAACCGTAAGAGCTCCTCTGAAGACTGCAGGAAAGCCTAGACTGTTGTTGATCTGATTAGGGAAATCGCTTCTACCTGTAGCCACTATCTTTGCTCCTGCCTCTTCAGCCTCCCAAGGCCATATCTCTGGAACAGGATTAGCTAAAGCAAACACTATAGCGTTCTCGTTCATGAGCTTTACCCATTCTTTCTTGATGACTCCAGGTCCTGGTCTTGAAGCCGCTATCAGCACATCTGCGTCTTTGAAGGCTTCTTCTAAGCTCTTCTCTTCAGGATCTGTTTCAAGAGCTATCTCGTATTTCCATGGGTTTTCATGAGCTAACTCTGCTAAGTCCTTCCTATCGGGTCTGAGAACTCCTTTGGAGTCAACAGCGACTATCCTTCGAGAGTTCACCTCTAGCTTTTTGAGGTATCTATAGATAGCTATGTTGGAAGCTCCGACTCCAAACAAAACGATCTTGATGGAGTTCAGCTTCTTTCCTACAAGCTTGAGAGCGTTTAAAATGCCAGCGATCGCAACTAAAGCTGTTCCCTGTTGGTCGTCATGCCAAACAGGTATCTCTAAAGTCCTTTCGAGTTCCTCGAGAAGCCTAAAGCACTTTGGGGACTCGACGTCCTCCAAATTTACTCCGCCGAAACTAGGCTCTAGGCTTTTGATAATATAAACGAGTCTTCCAACCTCTTTCTCTCTAATCACCAGAGGGACAGCATCAACCCCTCCTAAGAGCTTGAAGAGAAGAGCTTTGCCCTCCATCACTGGAAGAGCTGCCTCAGGACCTACATCTCCCAAACCTAGAACTCTTGAGCCATCGCTTATCACCGCTACAGTGTTCCATCTCCAAGTTAGTTCAAAGCTCTCCTCGAGGTCTCTCGAAACCTCTCTCACAGGTCCCGCTACTCCTGGAGTATACCACAACGAGAGTTCTCTGAATGACTCTACGGGAACTTTGATCGAGACCTCTATCTTCCCTTTGTAGGCTCTGTGTAGGTCTATCGAAAGCGACTCCCAGACCTCTTTCTCCAAGAAGCCTTCTTCCTCCAGCGCTCCGAAAAAGCGATAGAAGCTATAAGCGTGAACTGCTTATAAAGGACAGAAGTCAGACGGGGGTCACACTCAGGCGTCTGGGGTTAAACTCTTAGCGAGAAGAAAATAAGGGATCAGATTTGACTAGCAGGCTGTCTAAGAACGTAAGCACGGTAGTAGAAGACCAAGTGAGGAAGATACTATCCGACATAAGCTGGATAGACTACAGGCTAGCTACTTTAGGTAATAGTGAAGAAGACCAAATAGAGAGGAAGCTTTTAAACATATTGAAAACTAGCTTGTTAAAAGACCTAGAATCTCTCTTAGCGTTCAAGAACAACGGCTATAGAGTAGCGCGAGTTGAAGAAAAAGCGGCAGGATAATCGAGAGACCATCTTAAAATTTCTTGAAAATTTTATAATCAAAGCTTATATATAGCACAACATAATACTATAAAAATAGTTGGTGGAGATCTGATGCAGAGACCTAAAGAGGAAGACTTGGGGCTCGTCAAAAAACTTAGAGACGCCGTAATGCAAGAGTACGGAAAGATGAAAAACGAGGTTGAAGTAGGAGAGGTATCTATAGTTACAGCTCTAGTGGATGAAGACATAGAGAAGTTAGTCCTCCTAGCTCTTCAAAAAGCTGAAAGACCTCTCTCTTGGAGAGAGATCAAAGCCGTCTTCGCTGGAGTAGTAGGTGAGGACAGACTAAGGAGGATCTTGGGAAGTCTCAAAGCCAGAAATATGGTTGCAGAGCTAACGCATACCAGATACTCCTTGCCAGAATATGTACCTCTTAGCGAGATAAGCAGAATAAAGAACCCTGGCATAATAAATAAGGTCTTGCAACTATCTCGAAGGAGATAGCCGAAACCTTGGCAAGAGTAGTAGTAGCCAGACGATTGAGTAGAGATTTGATAGAGCTGAAAGGAGAGAACGGACTTTGGGGAGTTGTAGCTATAGAAAACCTCTGTAGCACAGCAAAGAAGCTAAAGCTAGAAGTTGTTGACGAAAGCGGAAAGCCTCTTTGTCAAGGCTAAAACCACGTCCAGCCTGAGGGAGGGAGGAGGCGATCTCTCAAGTAAACTCCTCTCCCCATTTCTACTCTGCCCACTACGCTACAGTGTTCTACTTTTTCTTCTTCACAAGCCTCTAAGACACAGTCTACGGAGCCAGGCGGAACCGTTACAGCTATGTTGTAGTCTTCAGCACTGGTCAGAACGTCTTCTAAAGAGAGGTCGAGGCTTTGAGCTACTTCTAGAGCTTCTTCTATCGCGATCGTGTCTTCTAAAACTATCCTGACCCCGCTAGCTATTGAGATAGCGTATAAAGAGACTATCCATCCATCGCTATTATCGGTAGAGGCTGTAGCTCCGCACTCTCCGAGACGAAGACCTATGCTTAAAGGCGGTCTAGGCCTCTTGGTGTAGTTTTGAACTTGAGGATACTCTCTGATATCTAAACGTCCAGCCAGCGCTAAAGAAGCCAGAAAGCCGTAGCCTACAGCTCCTATCTGAATTAAAATGTCTCCTGGTCTCGCTCCGTTTCTAGAAATTGGTCTCTTTGTTTTTCCTATTACAGCCACGTCTATCCATCTATCCCGTTCTGAGAAGTTCGTGTCTGACTTCATCACCCGCGCTCCAACCCATCTGGCAGCCTCTCCAACCCCTCTAGCTATCTCACGAGCCTCCTCTATTGAGGAAACTCCTATGCTATACGCTATAGCTAAAGGCTTGCCTCCAGTTGCCGCTATATCGGCTATCGAGGCTACAGTGGACTTCCAGCCCCAATCGCTCCAATCCATCCAGGGCAGTTTAGAGTTAGAAGCTGAATAACCGTCTATGTTGATAAGAAATCCTTCGAAAGGTGTTGAATCCCAGTTAAGGCTATCTTCAGACCCTGATAATCTAGCCAGTTCTTTCAACAACTCTAACCAGCGCTCGTAAGTCAAACGCTTAAAGAGCACCTCCTGCTGCTATCAAAGCTGTCAGTCTCTCTATTTCTTTCTTCACGCTAAGAGGTATTCCTGGAGCGTCGATGTTCATGAAGCCGCGTATTATTATAGCCCTAGCTTCGTCTTCTGTAAAACCTTTGCTCATTAAGTACTCGATCTCCTCTTGAGCAATAACTCCTATTGCAGCCTCATGGCTTAATCTGTTCGTCGGGTTTCTAGACGAGACTATAGGTATTGAGGATATGAAGGCTTTAGGAGAGGCCATAAGGCCTAGACACTCTATGTGTCCTACGCTTTCAGAAGCGTTTCCATAGATATCCCCTCTAGCGTATATCTGAGACTCGTCGAAAGCCACGACTCTAGACACTAGTTCCGCTCTGCTACCGCTTCCATTGAGCTTAGCTACAGTGCCTACGTCTATATGCGCTCTAGACCTTCCAGCCACAACTGAAGCTGCGTATAGCTTAGCTCCACTTTCTAGCTCTACTTTGGGATTTGTCTGAAGAGAGGCTATTGGGGAATAAATCATATAGTAGCTCACATATTCTCCGCCCTCTTCTACTCTTACTGCTGTTCTAGGTCTCACATGGAGTCCTTCTGCCCACGAGTGTATCATAGAGAACGTTAGTCTAGCTCTTTTGCCTACGTAAAACTCCGATATCCCTACGTGAAGTCCTTCTTTCAAGCCATGAGGTACTGTACAGCCACTAACCACGTGAGCTTCTGCATCATCATCTACATATATGACGTTGTGGACAAGCTGAACCCTTCTTTCACTCTTCAAGACCAGACAGGTATACAGAGGGGTTGGCACCTTAACTCCTTTAGGAACGTAAATGAAGTAACCGAGTTCTCCTCCGTACAGATAGGCTAGAGCTGTGTACTTATCCGAATCAGGCTTCAGGAGCCTCCAGCTCAGCTGTTTGGCTAAATCCGTTCTTTCTATCGCTACTCTTAAAGGCATGATCTTCACCCCGTAACGCTCTACAGCTGATCTCATAAATCCGTAGAGAGCTGTCTGGTCTAGCTGAACGTAATGCGATTTAGAAGGCTTTATTCCTACTTTAGATTCAACAGACTCCTCTATCTCGCTAGACAGAACGCTTGAAGAACTCTCTATTCTCGGCTGTTCTACCAGAAACTCGGAGATGTCTACATCGAGTCCGTAAGGAGCAGACTTTTTGAGAGCCTCTAAAACTCGTTCTCTCAAGCTCATAGGCCTACACCTAGCTTCTTCAAACCCTCTGAATAACCTTCGGAAAGCACCAGATCCGCTACCTCCTTTCCTCCAGAGTACACGACTCTGCCGCCGATCATGATATGAACCTTTGAGATTTTAGATAACTTGTCTATCACTGTTCCTGAGTGTGTAACTAAAAGCACGCTCGTTCCTTTGCGTTCAACCATGTAGTTTACTGCTTCTGCAATTAGCTTAAGGCTATCCACATCGACTCCGCTGTCAGGCTCGTCTAAAAGGGCTAGCTTCGGTTTTTGAAGCATTGTGAGATAAAGCTCTAGACGTTTTCTCTCTCCGCCGCTAAGTCCATGGAAGAGATATCTGTTTAAAAACTCGTCTACCTTCAGCATTTTCGAAAGCAGAGTATAATCGTTGCAACCGTATCTCTCTATCAAAGCCTTAGCTACACTAGAAGCTGTCACGCCTCTTATTGCAGGAGTGAACTGATGAGCCATAGCTATACCTCGAGATGCCCTCTCGTTTGGAGAGAGTTCAGATATGTTCTCACCTTCAAAAATTATACTGCCTCCGCAGAGACTCGCTCTAGGTAATCCCATTATAGCGGCTAGGAGCGTTGATTTACCGGCTCCGTTAGGGCCTAAAATCACATGAACCTCGCCTCTATCGACGCTGAGGTCTACTCCTTTGACTATCTCCGCACCGCCTACACATACCCATACTCTCTTGAGTTCTAACAGCACTTCAGTTCCCATCTAACATATTTTCGAGAAAGGCTATCTAACCGTCTTAGATAGACTTACTTTTAATAGTTACCCTACGGTAAGCTGAGAAATATCGTCTTCAGACTCTTCTCTATAAGCCTAAGCCTAAGACCGTCGCTTAAGCTTCTAAATAAAGAAAGTCTGAAGAGAGTACTTATCGTGAATAGCTGTTTACTTGATGTTCCACTTACGAGTAAAGCCCGACGACGTAAGCATTCGAAACATGATACACTAAGAGCTCGCTGAGATGGAGTAGCGCTATCGACGTGTTCTAGATATCCTATCCGCTATTCTGTGGAGTATGCTCTCATTATGTTTTTCTCTCGCTCTCTGCGCTCTCTCAGAGACTGAAAGCGCCCCTGTGGGTCACAATCCCTGCTCACGAAATTCCGTTCTCTGTCAAACCTCTTCCCTTAAGCTTCCCTAGCCTTCCCTAAGAGTCCCTAATTAGTTACCCCTTCTCTACTTACCAGTCGGGTCTAGAGGTGATCCGACTATGAACTCTTGGAGAACTCTCTCGGTTTTCTTTTTGCTCGCGATGTTAGCTTTATCCTTAGCTCCACCTCTAGTCGCCGTAACTGAAAACCAAGCTGACGAAAGAGCTCAACTTCAGAGACTTGAAGAGAGTCTGAGAAACCTTCAGAGGGTTATGGAAAGAACTGGAACTCCAGAAGCACAAAGAGTTAGAGCAACCATAGAGAACGCCTTGGAGGCCGTAGCTAGAGTTAGAGCTAGAGGAGGAGGTTTTGAAGAGGCTTTGAGAGCGACTATTACCGAAATGAATAGAGTTAGGATGGAACTGAGAGTTCTAAAAGAACAAGAGAACGCGACAGTCGTGCCACCAGGTCTCATGATAGCCGTTGAGGTTAGACTCAAGATGATAGAAGACCTAAGAAGAGTAGTAAGCTATCTCGAAGAACGAGGTGTAGAGGTCGATCCCAAAGTAGCGAGTCTCTTAGATGAAGCTGAAAGCAGGGCTCTGAGCTTAAAGGAGAAACTTGAAGCTGGCAACATAACCGTACCGCAAGCAGCTAGAGAGATAGGAGAAATCTCAAGACTTATAGCTGAAGCTAGAGCACATCTAGCTAAAAGCAGAAACGAGTGGGCCAAACTTCAGCTCGAGAACGCAGCGTCGAGAGCTGTGGCTAAAGTTGCCGTAGTCTTCGGAGAGAGACTGATGATGCTCGAAGAACTTCCTCAAGATGAAATTCGGAAAGGACTTGCCAACCTCGAGGAAGCAGTACTCTATAGACACATGCTTGAATTGAGGTTTAGAGTTAGATCTGAACATTGTAATATCACGGCCTTATTAAGAGAGCTTGGAGTAGAGCCGACGCCAGGATACTTTGAAAAAACTATAGCCAAGTTAGCCACCGAGGACCCAAGGACTCTCAAAGAGGTTTTAGCCAAGCTTAAGAGCTGTCTGATCGAGATCTTGGTCGCAGTCGACGTAAAGAACGTGCCTGGTGTAAACGAAACAGAGGTAGATGCTGCCAGACGTTTGACATACAGAGTAAGAGAAGAAGTGAGGAACCAGTTCATTAACTTACTAAAAGAGGTCGCAACTATTCCTCCAAGACCTGTGAAAGCAAATGTAAACTTTAAGATAGACCTTTCAGTAGCCTCTGGAAAGAGATGGGTCTCTCTAGAGCCAACTAATCCAACAGTCAGACTGAATCTAGAAGGTTCTTCCGGCTCGACGATACTCAAAAACATAGCTAAACTGAACGTTCAGAGACCTACTACAATCCATGTGGTTGTGTTCACCTCTTCAGCTTCTGGAGCAGACGTCAGTATATCCCTCAAGCTAGTACTAAATAGAGTTGAAGGTGGAGACCCCATAGAGATATCGATACCCTGTGCTGCAAGTTCTGAAGGCTACAGCTGCTACAGGTTACTACTAATCATACCTGGACATGACGTGCCTGTCTTCATACCCCCTGGAGTGTACACGATCGACCTAGAGGTTGTATGGAAGACTTCTGGAGAAGCTCAAACTAGCGTCAGCCTAATGATAAGGTAATCAGCGCCAGAAAACCGGTTTTCTTTTTTCTCCTTTTTCTTTTTCTTTCTTTTTTTATCTATTGTGAGTCCTTAAATAGAGGAGTGCTTCTACTCTTTAAACTAGAAGCGAAGATAGAGTTGGAGCTTGAAGCGCAAGGCTGTTGTGAGGAGGTAGCTGAGGTTGGCTGGAATAGAGCGAGAGAAGTTCAGAGAGATGAGTGTAGCCGAGTTCTTCGCTAGATATAGAGAAATAGCTGGCTTCTCCAATCCTAGCAGAGCTCTCTATCAAGCTCTCAGAGAACTCGTTGAAAACGCTCTAGACGCTACTGACTCTCACGGAATCCTTCCTGAAATCAAGATCTACATAGATGTAACTGACCTAGGCGGAGACAAGTCGTTATGCAGGATCTGTGTAGAAGACAACGGAATTGGCATTCCTCCTAGCTTCCTTCCTGAAGCCTTCGGTAGAGTTTTGTTTAGTAGCAAATATACACTAAGACAGACTAGAGGTATGTACGGAATAGGAGTTAAAGCTGTAGTCCTCTATGCTCAAACAACCACAGGCACTCCTATCGAAGTGTACTCTTCTACAAGGTCTTCAAGCTATGTTTACATGAAGAAGCTCTTAATAGATATGAAGCGCAATCAGCCCGTAGTGCTTGAAGAAGGACAATGGAGAAAGCCTGCTCTCTGGAACGGTACTTACGTCATCTCGACTATAGAGTGCGATTGGCCTAGAGCTAGGTCGAGAGTTCTCGAATACGTGAAGAGAACCGCTATAATAGCTCCTTATGCTGAGATAACTGTGAAAACTCCAGAAGGCTATTACATCCACTTCCCTAGAACTACGAGAAAGCTCCCTAAGCAACCTATAGAGGTCAAGCCGCACCCACATGGGATAGACATAGAGACTCTGAAACAGATGTTACAGTCTACAACATCTAAAACCATTCTCGAGTTCATGATTGAAGAGTTTCAAAGCGTAGGAACAGTATCTGCTGAGAAGTTTTTAAATAGCTTGGGGATAGACCCTAACACAAGCCCCAAAGACCTTCTCGAAGAGAAAACTAAAGTCAGCCTAGCCGCCTTTGTAGACGCTCTTAAGAACTTCAAGTTCAGAGCTCCTAGAAGCGACGCTCTAAGTCCGCTCGGAGAGTCTATAATAAAGATAGGGTTGAGCAGAATGTACTCACCTGAATGGGTAGAAGCTATCTCAAGACCGCCGAGAGCTTATCAGGGACATCCGTTCATAGTTGAAGCAGGACTCGCCTATGGGGGCGCGATACCGCCAAGCGAGGTCCCTTTGTTACTTAGATACGCTAACAAAATCCCCTTAATTTATGAAGAGCGAGAAGACGTAGCCTACAAGGTAGTGAGCGAGATAAACTGGAAGAACTACGGGATTGAGCCTCCAATACCTCTCGTAGTGTTGGTTCACATTGCGAGCACTAAGGTTCCCTACAAAGGAGTAGGTAAAGAAAGCATAAGCGAAGTCCCTGAGATAGAGTCTGAGATAAGAAGTGCTCTGCTTGAACTCGCTAGAAGACTGAAAGCGTATCTTTCAGCTAAAGCTAAAGAAGCTGAAACCATGAAGAAAATACTGGTTCTGTCTAAATATATACCGGAGATCTCAAGAAGTCTAGCAATACTCTCAATGTCTCCTTCTTCTAACCCAAGCTACGACCAGAGTCTAGAAGAGAAGATAAGAGAGAAGATGATCAAGCTAGTAGCTAAAAACATAACTCTGCCAAAGGCTCTCAAGAATTCTAAGAGCCCAGAAGATATAGTTAGGAACATCGTAGAGGGAGTGAAGATTGAGTGAGGAGAGCAAGTTACCTCAAGTTCTTTTAGACAAAGTAGACTTAGAAGCTAGAAGGAAAGCCGCTCTCACGCTTAGCGAGAAGTTCTCAAAGGTTCTAAAAGATATAGAAAATTTAGAATATCCCAAACTGGTGATACCTAAGAGGACTCTCTCCAATACGGTCTTTGACCCAGAGAAAGGTATTCTTCTGCTCGGAGAGGAGTCTTTTGAGAGGAACTACTTCGACATAGGAGAGACCAGGAAGTTCATGCAAACCCTGCTAATGGCTAGCATAATCTACAAGGCTCTCATAGAGAACGAGTATCCGACCATAAGAGATCTTTATTATAGAGGAAAGCACACTATAGCTTATAGAGACCTCTCCGGCAAAGTGAGAGAAGAGAACACCTGGGACGAGCAAGCTGAAAGCGATGCAGTGATAAGAGATATAGAGGTCTACACCGGTCTCCTCAGAGAACACATGCTCATCTTGAGCAAAGAAAAAGGAAAAGTGGTAGGAAACATGCGGATAAGAAGCGGTGGAGACGTGATAGACTTATCGAAGCTAGGTCATGGAGCTTACGCTATAGAGCCTACTCCTGACCTTATAGAGTTCTTAGATTACGATGCGGAGTTTGTGCTGGTAGTTGAGAAAGACGCTGTATTTCAACAGCTCCACAGAATAGGCTTTTGGAAACAGTACAAGGCGCTTCTAGTTACAAGCGCTGGTCAGCCAGACAGAGCTACGAGAAGGTTTGTAAGAAGACTCAATGAAGAGCTCAAACTCCCGGTCTACATACTTACCGATAGCGATCCTTATGGGTGGTACATATACTCAGTCTTCAAAGTGGGAAGTATAACTTTAAGCTACGAGAGCGAGAGACTCGCCACTCCTAAAGCGAGATTTCTAGGAGTCTCTATGACGGATATCTTCGGAGATCACAACAAGAAGCCGTATCTCACAGAGTCAGAACGTAAGAACTTTATAATAAGAGCTAAGGAGAGAGACATAAAGAGAGCTAAGGAACTTATGACTTATCCCTGGTTCCAAACTCCGAGCTGGGGGAAAGAGATCAAAATGTTTCTCGACAAGAAGGTCAAGCTAGAGATAGAAGCTCTCACAGGCAAGGGACTGAAGTTCCTAGCTTTTCAATACATACCCGAAAAGATACAACACAAAGACTGGATAGAGTAAAAGAGCCAGATATATAGCCTGAGAGAGCTTCGTTTCAAAAGCGGATGGAGAACTCTGCCGCTACTGAGTAGTGATGTAACGAACTCCAGACTGACATAGGGGTTATTACTTGGAAGGTCTGAAAGAAGGGGTCTATTACGAGCTCCTCTGCAGACTCTGCGAAGCTGGAGTGATAACTCCATTAGGGCTAAGGCTCTCGGGAGGCTCCGCTTACTTCAGAGTCTTCTCCGATAGGCTTAGAGAAGCTATGAAAAGAACCAGGAAGCTGGTATGCTTAGCTCCTTCGGACCCTCTTCTCTTCTACGAGGTCGTGATCGAAAAGAAAGAACCTTTTTCCTGTGAAAAAGAGTTCGACCTGACTAAGGGACATTGGCTTATATGTGAATCCGAGGTTGTTATAGAAGCTGAGTTCTTCGACCTCTATAAGTGTAAGAGCTTCAACGCCGTCTGGGGCTTTTTAGAACCCTATAGCAGAGCTTATGGATGTCTTGTAGAACTCTTAATTCTCTTCACAAAAGCCAAAGCTTCGGTCTTAGAAAAGGAGGCTATAGAGTACGCCAAGTGGTTGAACTGGTGCGTGGAGAGGTCGAGTTCGGTGGAGAGTCATGTGCATGCCGCTAGACGTCTTCTCGAGCTCATTGAAAAAGCTCTTGG
>JAWBBK010000004.1:77778-116565 GCA_038824665.1 Acidilobaceae archaeon
GGCAAGAGCTGAGAGAGCTGTCGAGTTCTACTATGATTTGGTAGAACCGGTTATGAGACATCCAAGACATAGAGAGACCCTCTGTGGATGTATCTGCGATCTGGACCTCTGCTGGAGCTCCGCCATGATGTTGGAGGAGTTGAGTAGAGAGATAGAGAGAAGAAGAGTGTGTGTAGCTGGGCCTCTAGCGTTCAACTTAGACCTTAACCACTGTGATGTTATAGGAGCTCCTGAAGGAGGGCTACTTCCGCTTGTAGAAGCTGGAGTGAGACCTCTCTACGTTACTGGAGACCTCGACCTCGACTCGAAGCTTCTCTCTCTGCTCTTCGAGATTCCCAGAGTTCTCTTAGTTCACATTCATGGAGACAACTTCTCGAAAGTGCTAGAGACCGTTAAGAAAAGGTCTGTCAGTCTCTCTACCAAAATAGTTGTCACTACACAGGTCAGGACCTGTGGTTGTAGCATGTCTTTAGGAGGCTATACGGACGGAGACAGAGCTGTTCTGCTACCTGTAGTTCTAGGAGCTAAAGAAGTAGTCGCTTATGGCTATGTTTTTAACAAGGCCAGCTTTCTTCACAAAGCCTCAGCTGTAGCTATAGACTATAAGAACTTGAAGCTCTCTTTAGCCTCAAGACTGATCAAGGAGATATCCGCAACGTATGGCTACACTTTGAGAGAGACCTCTGATGGAACTGTAGTTTTGATGAGAACTGAGATTTAGCCTCTGAAGCTCTCTATCGTTTTTGGAAAACTTTATGCTCTCTAAATCTGTAGCGGAGTTCTCTAGCCGTAGGTCTCTCTCTGTTCCTCTAGATGTAAAACTGGAAAGAGTGAGAGCTATTTTCAGGACTTTTGGAGTTAGAGTGATAGGTGTAGTTGAAAGTTCGAAACTCGTAGGAATTATTAAGAGGTCCGACGTGATAAAGGTGACTGCAACCAAGACTGAGGCTTTAGCAAGAGATCTGGCCTCGCCTCCGAGAGCTGTTCTAGCTCCGGAAACCACAACACTCAATGCTCTCGAGAAAGCGCTCTCTCTCGGAGAGTGGTATCTACCTGTCGTCGGAGGTCAGAAGTTCCTAGGCTTCTTCGGTCTAGAAGACGCTATAGAGTCGTGTCTTGGAGCAGAAGTCTGTGCTCAGAAGCTAGAGGAGATGAGGCTAGAAGAAATAATGATCGAAGAGTATCCTAAAGTCTCACCAGAAGACCCTCTAGACTATGTGTGGAGGTTGCTTACTGACGAAGGCTATGTCAGTCTGCCAGTAGTAGACGAGAAAAGAGGATCGTGGGAATAGTGACTCAATTCGATCTTATTAAAAAAGGCTACGCTAGAATACATGTAGAGTCTAGCGGAGGCCCAGCTAAAAGACCTAAGGTAAAGAGCGTCATGACGAGACCTTGTGTTTACTTATATCCTCAGAGTTCTGTAAAGGAGGCTGGAACACTGCTAATAACAAGAAACATCGCCGGAATTCTTATAGTGAAGGATGACGCTACAAGAGTTACACTAGGTTTCGTGACTAGAGCCGAAATCTCTAAAGTTATATTAAAAAGCTGAACGGCAGTTCTTGTATAAAAACGTCTGAAGCTAGTTCTTAAAAACGGTGCTAACGTTTTGAAAGCTCCTCGCCTACCTCCAGCTAGGATCTCAAAGCCTACCAGCTCGCCGCTACCCAAGTCCAGACCTGAAGGTATAAGATGGTTGAGAGCAAACGGGACTCCTAACTGGAGTCAGAGGCTATCTAGGTCTGAGGGAGCTATAGCCAAGCTCTCTTCAGTTCCCGCTATCACTGTGACCAAGACCGCTACCTTGATGGAAGCTACTGAAATCATTTATAAGAAGAACGTCAGAGGGCTTGTCGTAGAACATCTTGGAAAACCTTTGGGCGTGCTTATGGCTACAGACCTGGTGAACTACTTAGGAGGAGGACCTCTTTACAATATAGTGAAAGAAAAACATGGAGACAACATATATGCTGCTCTCAGAGGAGAGTACGTAAAGACTATAATGAACTCCTCTCCTGTCGTGGCTTACACGACTCAAAAGCTAGAAGAAGCGCTAGAAGTTATGATATCTAGAAGAATTGGATTCATGCCTGTAGTGGACGAGAAGGGAGACCTCTACGGAGTTCTGACAGAGCACGATATAGTAAAGTCCTTAGCTAGTCTTGAAGGACTTGCAGGAGTCTCTGTAGAGAGCGTTGCCACCAGCCCTATAGTAGCCGTTTCAGAGAGCGACCCTCTAGCAAAAGCTTTAGAACTTATGACTTACTACGGACTTAGGAGAGTCGTAGTCACTACCGATGAAGGAAAGGTAGTTGGAGCTGTCACCGCTAAAAGCTATGTGGCGCTCTTCGGCTCTCATAGAGTTTTCAGAATGCTTCAAAGCTTTAGCCTAAAAGAAGTTCTGTCAATGTCTACTAAAGTAGCTATCGACCCTAGACATTCGTATATAGACGCTAGCGCCGATGTGGTAGAGGCTTGTAAACGCATGAACGAAAGCGGTCTCAGCTGGCTTTTGGCAGTTCGAGGAGATGAAGTGATTGGCATAGTGACAGAGAGAGATATCTTGATCGCTCTAGCTTTAGAAGAGGTGTAAAACTATGAGCACTGCACGTATTTCAACCTATATGTCTTCTCCGGTCTATGTAGTTAGACCTACGGACACGTTAGCTTACGCTAGGAATCTGATCCTAGAGAAAAGCGTGAGCAGACTAGTGGTAGTGAACAACGACTCTAAGCCTGTAGGAGTGCTCACAGTTTCCGATATAGCTAAAACTCTAATACTAGGTCCTGAGAGAGGTCTTGATGAGATCTTAGTTAGAGAGGTAATGAGCAAACCGCCTATCGTGATCGAGGAAACAAAAACTATCAAAACAGCAGCTAGACTGATGTTAAAACATAAGATCGGAGGGCTTCCAGTAGTAAGTAAATCGGGAACACTTGTAGGTATAATAACGAGAACAGACTTGGTTAAAGCCTTCGCAGAAAGGTATGAAGGAGTATATCTAGTTAGAGACCTTATGAGGAAACGTTTCCCCGTTTTGAGAAAAAGTCACTCTATCTTCTATGCCGCTAAACTCATAGAAGCTGACATCTCTGGCAAAGCCGTAGTTCTTGACGAAGAGGGAAGGCCTATAGGAGTGGTGACGAAAAGAGACATAGCTTTCATGGAGCTATCTCTGCTCTCCAAGAGAGGAAAAGAAGGCTTCAGAAAGGTGAAGTCTAGTCATCCCGCTAAAGAAGAGATATCTTTAACTAGGTTTTACCTAGTTCCTCTAGTAGAAGAAGTGATGAGCAACGATTTGGTAACAATCAGGACCGATGAGAGCGCAACAGAGGCAGCTAAAATCATGATAGAACGCGAGATCGGTTGTCTGCCTGTGGTAGATGATTCCGGAAGAGCTGTAGGTCTTTTAACTAAAATAGAGTTCCTCTACGCTATAGCGCTTTAACTCCCTCTTTTTAAAGCCTTTCTAGTATCAACCACTTATGGATAGAGTCTTGAAGTTCGTGATCATATGCGGACCTGCAGGCTCGGGTAAAAGCGTGCTAACTGGAGAGCTATCTGCACTGATAGAATCCTATGGAGCAGTTGTGGCTAGAGTGAACTTCGACCCCGCTGCTGAGTACACTCCATATGATCCCGACGTTGATATAAGACAGTACGTTATGGTAAGAGACCTTATGAAGAAAGGGCTAGGTCCCAACGGAGCTATCATAGCTGCTGTAGACTCGATGGTGAACCACGTATTCGATGTCAGAAAGGTGATTGAAGATATAAACCCCGACTATGTGATCGTAGATACGCCAGGTCAGATAGAACTCTTTGCATATAGACATGGAGGTCCCTTCGTATTTGAAGCCCTCACCTATGGATATCCCACTGTAGTCGTTTTCCTCATGGACGCACTCTTCTTCACGAGCCCAGCTAACATGGTCTCGGTTTTTCTTTTAGCATCTAGTGTAGCCATGAGATTCAAAAAGCCTCAGATCAACGTGATCAGCAAAGCAGATCTTATACCCCCAGAAAGACGTAGAGAGATCTTGGAAAAGCTAGGAGAAGAAGGCTTTCTGTCCTCTCTATCTGAAGAAATACAAGATCATTTCACAAGGTCTCTAGCAACGAGATTAGCTGAAGCTCTTTACGAAAGTGGATTCGTCGGAGAGGTGATACCTGTATCGGTTGAAGATATGGAATCTTTAAGTAACCTTTATGCCAAGATCACTCAGATGTTGAGCGGAGGAGAGGAACATAAGTACTATGATATAACGAAGTCCGAGGATCTTTAACCTATAAGCTTATAAGCTTATCCAGATAGGGTTCTTCAGGACCCAATAAAGTGTAAGATCATTGAAATGGTGGTGAATTATAGGTTGAGTGAACATGAGTTCGCTGAGCCCAGCGAAGCTACGCTACTAGACCAGGTCTCAGAGCTACAAGAGACGATAATGGCGATGAGAGATGAGAGGAGGAAGCTGGTAGAGGAGGTAAAGAAGCTGAGAGATGAGAGGAGGAAGCTGGTAAGTGAGCGAAGAGTTCTCATAGAGAGGTTGAAAGAGATCAAGAAAGAGCTAACGGCCCTTCGGGAAGAATTTGTCAAACTGAGAGAAGAACGCGATAAGTTAAGGAAGGAGATAGAGATAAGGAGAGGAGAGCTGAAGATAGCTTCTCAGCTAGCTGAAAAGGAAGGAGAGGTAGCTCGAATAAGCTTGAAAAGACTCCAGAAGAGGCTAGAAGAACTCGAGTTCAAACAGATGACGAGTGTTCTAAGTCCTGAAGAAGAAAAGGAACTCGTTGAGCAAATAGCTAAGCTAGAGAACCTGATAATGAGAGTTAAGAGTGCCAGAAGGCACATAGTGTCTTTAGTAGAGTTTAAGGCTGATCTCAAAGCCTTAGTTCTCCAGCTTAAAGAGATGAACTCCAGACTCTCGGAATTGAGACAAAAGCTCGGAGGTCTGATAAACGAGAAGAACAGAATTCTAGAAGAACTTCGAAGCTACAGTAACAAAATAGCAGAACTCTCAACTCAGATCGACAACATAAGCCAAGAAATAGACTCTAAGAACAAACAACTAGATGAACTCTACTCACGATACAGAGAGACTTTGTCTAAGCTTAGAGAGCTGAAGATCGCTAGAAAACTCAGGTTAACGCTAGAAGCTCTAGAAAAGAAGAGGAGGGAGGTCAAAGAAAAGGCTGAAAGAGGAGAGCCTCTTACGCTAGACGAGATGAAAATACTCTATGGAGAGCTTGACCTTGATTCTGAAGCCTCACCGCCTGCTCTCCGAGACCACTCTTCTACCACATCGTAGCCGAAGAGCTCTTTGAGAGTCCTTCTACCTTCTTCAGATACTCTTAAAAGAGTCCAGGGTTTACTGAAGTCCAGCTCTACGTTAACCAGAGCGCCAGGTATCTTATCCTTAATTGCCTCTTCTACGAAATAAACTATAGACCCTGCGAGAGGGCATCCAATAGCTGTCATGGTCATGACTATCTTTATCTCGGGCACCCCTTCCTCGCTCCTTCTTGCATGAACTTCGTAAATCAGACCTAGGTCGTATATGTTAACAGGTATCTCGGGGTCGTAGACTTCTCTAAGAGCTTCTACAACTCTTTCTAAGAGCTCTGGGTCTCCTACAAGCTTTACTCTAGCTTCTTTCAAAAGAACACCTCCAGCTCTCTTTTAGATTCCAAGTTTTTTTACTATTGTCTTACGAAGATCTCTTTTTCAGTGGAAGTATATACTCTTTCGGAGCTCTTGAGAACGGCTCTAAGTACTTCCTCAACGCTTTAGGTATAACTACAGTTCCATCAGGTTCTTGATAGTTCTCGAGAATCGCAGTTATAGTCCTCGTAGAGGCTATTGCTGTGCTGTTCAGTGTATGGACATACTCTCTTATCATTCCCTTCCTCCTGATTAGTCTTATCTTGAGTCTATACGCTTGCCAGTCAGTGCAGTTGCTAGCGCTGACCATCTCTCTATATCTCCCTTGAGCCGGCATCCAGACCTCGAGATCATACTTCTTGTATGCAGAAGCCCCCAAGTCTCCTGATGCGATCTTCACGACTCTATAAGGAAGTCCTAGACCTCGAAAGAGTTCTTTAGCGTTCTCGACTAGTTCTTCAAGAAGCCTCTCGCTGTCTTCGGGCTTAGAGAAGACAAACTGTTCTACCTTGTGAAACTGATGAACTCTGAAGATCCCTTTAAGGTCTTTGTTACCTGCTCCTGCTTCTTTCCTGAAGCAGGGACTTATCCCAGCAAGCCTTATAGGAAGCTCATCATCGTATATCTCTGAGTCGTAGTAGAGAGCCGCAAGAGAGTGTTCAGCTGTAGCTATAAGATAGAGGTCTTCGTCTTCTATCTTGTATATCGCGTCTTTAAAGGTAGCTAAGTCTATGACTCCTGAGAGGACTTTATGTCTTAACATATAAGGCGGGAGAACCAGCTTGTAACCTTTTTGAGTGAGGAAGTCTATAGCGTAGAGGAGAAGAGCGAAGTCTAGCCAGACTAGATCGTCGAAGAGATAGTAGAACCTTGAGCCAGCGACTTCTCCTGCTTTTTTCGTATCACCTAGACCTAAGACCTCTTCAAGCATGTCAGCGTGACCTAAAGGCTTCCAATTTATAGGTTCGTAATCGACTTTGAAGCCATATCTTTCCGTTTGTTCTTTAAACGCTTCTAGATGTCCAACCCAAACCTTAGGTCTTCCCCAGAACTCAATCGGAAGGTTAGCTGTTTCATCGCCTACAGGAACGTCATCTGCTACCAGGTTCGGAAGAGCTAGAAGTAGCTCTTCTCTTTTAGCTTCACTATCTTTTAGTCTGGCCTCGAGAGTTTCGATCTCCTTCAAGATCTCTTTAGCTTCGTTTTTAAGTCTCTCCCTTTCTTCTTCGCTTTGCGCTGTTGCAATCCTTCTTGTTATCTCGTTGTGTTTACGTCTGACCTCGTTTACCTTGGTCTGGAGCCATCTCCACTCTTTATCTACTGCCAAGACCTCATCAACGACCTTGGGGTCCATGAGCCTTTTTGTTACATGCTTCTTCAGCTCTTCTGGACTTTTCCTCAACAGCTCCAAGACGCTCCAAGTAGAAGGCAAACCCAACCCCAACGAGAAGTTTGAAGAAGGCTAGAGTTAAATTTTAGCCACGGTCAGATTGTGGTCCACTCATCACTGTTCTGACTGGCTAGGATTCTTCATCCCCGAGAGTTCTCAGCCCCAGTCCTTAAAGCTAGCGATAAGCTTCAGCGTTTAAGCTGACCTCTCTCAAGTCTCCTTTTAACCTCTTCTTCTGCCTCTCTCAACACCCTTTCTGCATCCTCTTCTAGAGCATCTTGAAAAGCATTCGGAAAGAGATCGGGGGCCATAGACTTAGAGATTTCCGCTAACTCTCCCCATATAGTGAGAGCTTCATGTTGAAGAGAAGGCGGTAGGCCTCGCTTTAACTTGTAGAGAGCAATAGCGAAAACTGTAAGCGATTCTGCAATAGCCTCTGAAGCTATTCCTGTATAGATCGCTGTCTCAAGTCTCAAAGCAACTCTCTCCAAAACCTCTGAGAGGGTTTCTAATTTGACAGCGTAATCTTTAGACTCCGCTGGGTTCGGTCTACTCATAGCTATCCTTATCTTCAGCTGTAGAGCTCTGATCTTCGAAAGGGCCTCGATGCTGGCTACCTTCCAGTTCTTCAAACTACTCCCGATAGAGTTTGCTTCAGACAAACTAAATGAGGAGAGAAAGTCTCGAAGTCTTTACAGCAAAAGCTAGAGGTCTATTCCGTACTCCTTCCAGCGGGAATTAACTAACCTGACGGTTTCAGGGTCTGGCTGTACTTCTTCGGGCCACTCCCTACCGTAGTTTTCTTCTGGTAGCTTCCTAGTAGCGTCTATTCCTAGCTTAGAGCCATAGCCCGGATAAGGAGCTGCGTGATCTAAGGCGTCTGTAACTACGTTCGGTACTACCAGCACGTCTCTCTGAGGGTCTACACAAGTAGCTATAGCGTAAGCCACTTGACCCCAGTCGTTTACGTTTACATCATGATCAACAACGATTATCATCTTCACTAAAGAGAAGAGTCCGAGACCCCAAAGACCCATCATGACCTTTTTGGCCTGACCTGGGTACCGCTTCTTGATACTGACTATAGCTATACCGCCTGTAGCTAGGCCTTCAGGAGGTAGGTTCACGTCAATTACTTCAGGCATTATTGTCTTAATTAGTGGAAGAAATATACGTTCTGCCGCTTTGCCTATCCAAGCGTCCTCAAGAACGGGCTTTCCTACAACTGTGAAGTAAAATATAGGGTCGTCTCGGTGGTAAACCCTTTCCAGTTTGAAAAGAGGATATTTGCCTACAGGACTATAGTAACCTGTGTGGTCTCCGAAAGGTCCCTCGTCAACTAAGACGTCAGTAAAGACTTCACCTAAGTACACAACCTCGGCGTTGGCTGGAATCGGTACATCTTCGATTTCTACATACTCAAGAGGAGCCCCTCTCACGAGAGAAGCAAAGAGCAACTTGTCAAGAGGGTAGGGAACAGGCAAAGCGCCTGTCAACATGGTCCCAGGGTCAGAGCCTATAGCTATAGCTACTTTGATTTTATTCTTCCCTAGTTCTTTGGCCTTACTCCAAGCTAGAGCTCCTCTCTTATGGATGTGCCAGTGCACTACCGCTTTCTCACTATCAATTATCTGAACTCTGTAAACGCCCATGTTTGTAACTCCTGTATCGGGGTCTTTTGTGAGAACTAGGCCGTAAGTTATGTACCTTCCTGCGTCTTTAGGCCAGGTTTTCGGTATGGGCGTTTTATCGAAACCTCTTTCTTCTATAACGTTGTCTTCGAAAAGACCGCGAGAAACCCTCTTGGGGATAAGAGAGCCTATCTTGAGAACTTCTCTTAGAGTTCCGAGCTTCTCTAAAAGCCCTGATGGTGGAGGTCTAAGCGTTGTCTCCAGAAAGCTCTGCATTAGGTTTTCGAGACTCTCGACATTAAGTAGCATCTTTATGGTCTCGAGGTCTCTGAAGAGATTCGTGGACATCCTCCAACCCGGATATCCTTTAATATTCTCAAATAGAAGAGTAGGACCTCTTGCATACATAACCCTCCTAGCGATCTCCGCTACCTCAAGATTAGGGTCGACCTCTGCTTTAACCTTACGGAGCATCCCCTTAGAGTTCAGCTTTTCCAGAGCTTCTCTAAGGTCGCGCAGAGGCATGAGCTGTGCCTTAGGCTCATAATCGAGGAGCTTTTTTATCTTTTGTTCAAAACTTCTTCTAAAGATAAAACTAATTTTAGAAAGAGGTTACAAAGTAAGCTTTTTTATTCTGTTTCTTTAAAGAAAATTTTAATGAGGTAGCTTAGAGATTGTTACTCACAGTAAAGGAGCTACGCTTCGGCTACAACTCTGAGCTGATATTTGATGATTTTGAGATCGAGTTCAGAGGACCCGGACTTTACATAATATTGGGACCCAACGGGGTCGGTAAGTCTACTCTTCTCAAAATAATCGCTGGACTACTGAAACCACTCAAAGGCTCTCTAGAATTTAATGGTAAGCCGCTAAAAAGAGGGGAGGCCATCTATGTTCCTCAAGACAACGAGTTGCTCCCGTGGCTTAACGTAGTAGACAACGTAGCGCTTCCCCTCATTGTAGCTGGTCACAGTAAAGCAAGGGCTAGGGAGATAGCTCTTCGAACACTAAGAGAAGTTGGGCTCGAGAGACTCGCCTGGAGATATCCGAAAACCCTCTCTGGAGGTGAGAGAAAAAAAGTAGCTGTGACAAGGGTTCTCATTTCAGGGTCTCCTGTGTTGCTTCTAGACGAGCCTACAGCAAACATAGACCCGACTGCCAGAAAGGACTTCTGGAACCTGCTCAAGAAGGTGGCTACAGAGAAACTCGTTATCGCTTCATCTCACGACGTCTTTGAAGCTCTGAAAGAAGCAAACGAGGCTTTTGTACTCAGCGGCAGACCAGCTAAAGTTGTGGCTAAGCTTAGAGGAGGTATTGAAAGTTGCGAGGTCTTTTCAGAACTCACGAAGCTATATTATGGATCTTAACGGTAACGGTCTCTTTGATCCTGCTAGGAGGAGTCTGGCACATAGCTAGCTCATTAGTTAACAGACCGTACCTCCCAAGCCCTAGCGCTGTTCTAGTAGAACTATGGTTGTTAATGAAGAGCGGAGAGCTTGGCTTTCACATCGTTGCGACTCTAGTTAGGGTCTTCGCTGCCTTGTCTCTAGCTGCAGCTCTTGCCACTATTTCTGGAATCGTTGCAGTGCGCACAAGCCTAGGTAAGCCTTTAAGAATACTTGTCACGCTCTTAATCCCTGTGCCAATGATGGCTCTCTTGCCTCTCTTCATAAAAGTGTTCGGCTTCGAAGTAATCAAAGTGGTCTTAATCATAGCCACGCTCTACCCTATCCTAACCGTGGGGGTTTCAGAAGCTGTCTCTAGAGTACCGAGAGAGTATGAAGAACTCCTCATTAGCATGGGAGCAGGGTTCATGCATGTGTTAAAGTTCGTCATCTTGCCGAGCATATTCATGCCTCTCATGACTAGTCTTAGAATATGTATAGGCGTAGCCTTGAGCCTCACTTTCGTAGTTGAAAGCGCCATTATGAGTTCAAGAGACTTCGGTAGCTATGGACTCGGAGTACTGATAGAAACCGCTTACAGAATTTACGACTACACTACTGTCTACGCAGGGCTTGTAACGCTGTCTGCCCTCGGTTTTACGATGTACGGTATCCTTTGGCTTGTAGAAGTACAGTATAGAAGAACTCGAAAGCTCTGACACTTTAAGCTGTCTTCCAATAGAGAGTTCTCAAAAGCTGAAATTAGCTGAAATTGTAGAAGAGGTTTCCTTAGAGTCGGCTACCGCTTAAGAGATAGCTCCCATCGGCTATCTGAGTCCGCTTATTAAGGTGCCTACAGAAAAGCTTATAGGAAACGAAAATTGAAGATGAGATTAGTTTCTTACGAAGAGTACCTCGATTACATAAAAAAACACAAAGAAGTCGTTATTGGAGACACAATTATAAAAATAGGTGAGAGATGCCAAATTAAGAAATATCAACCTAAAGACTTTACTTTAGAGACGACAACTGTTTGGAGTTTTCCCGACAGAGGCGATTGGGTTACACATAAAGGTGATTATAGGGGCAACTGGGCCCCTCAGGTAGTTCGTAACATAATACTTCGATATACTAAGCCTGGCGAGTGGGTTCTAGACCAAATGTGTGGTGGTGGGACCACTTTAGTAGAAGCTAAGCTCTTGGGGAGAAACGCTATAGGAGTAGATATAAATTATGAAGCTTGCATCTTGACTTTAGATAGACTGAATTTCACCTACAGGCCTCCTGACTCAGAGTGGAGAGAGCCAGACATCAGGGTGTATCACGGAGACGCTAGAAACCTAGACTTGATCGAAGATGAATCTATAGACCTGATAGCGACTCATCCACCATATTTCAACATAGTCTCTTACTCCAAGAAGAAGATAGAAGGAGACCTTTCTCAAGCCCATAGCTTAGAAGAGTACTTAAGCGGAATGCGCAAAGTAGCTGAAGAAAGCTATAGAGTATTGAAGTCTGGTAGATATTGTGCTATTTTAATTGGTGATACGCGTTACAAAAAATACTATGTCCCTATAGCGTTTAGGGTTATGCAACAGTTTCTAGACGTAGGCTTCATACTCAAAGAGGACATAATTAAAGTTCAGTGGAACACTAAAGTTACAGAAAGAAAATGGAGAAAGCTAGTTAGGTCGCCTAGTGAGTGCTGGGTTGATGAGGAACAGAAGAAGAAAGACTTCTATCTGATCGCTCACGAGCATCTCTTTGTGTTCTATAAGCCCAAAGAGAAAAAAGAGTTGAAAAAGTATAGACTAAGCGCGAAATGGTGGTAGGACCTTTAGCGAAGAGAAGACAAAGACAAGAAGCTTTTCAGAACTCGAAGCTCAACTTTAAAAGCTTGAAGTCCTATCTCTTTTCTCAAGAGCTAAGGGTGAGGGTTCTGTCGCCTGTCGTAGAAGCAAATAACGTACGCGTCTCATATTACACCATGAGAGGTAAGATCCGAGCTGTAGATGGAGTGGACCTAACGTTAGAAAAAGGAGAGACCTTAGGGTTAGCTGGAGAGAGCGGTTGTGGTAAAAGCACTTTTGCTTGGTCTCTTTTGGGAATGGTACCTCCTCCAGGAAAGATCGAGGGAGGCTCTATAATCATAGACGGTACAGACATAACGAAGCTCAAAGAAGCCGAGATAAGGAAGAAGATCAGATGGAAGAAGGTCAGCATGATCTTTCAGGGAGCCATGAACAGCTTGAATCCAGTCATGACAGCCGGTAAACAAATAGAAGAGGTTCTGCTCTATCATGGGAGTTTCAACAAGACCGAAGCGAGAAGAAGAGTTTATGAGCTTCTAGAAAGCGTAGGTCTAGACAGAGCGGTTGCTGACCGCTATCCACATGAGCTTAGCGGAGGCCAAAAACAAAGGATAGTTATAGCTATGGCTTTGGCTTTAGAGCCTGATGTCGTGATTGCTGACGAACCTACCACTGCTCTAGACGTTGTAGTTCAGGCACAGATCTTAAACCTATTGAAGAGGTTACAAAGAGAGAAAAACCTCAGCTATATCTTCATAACTCATGACCTCGCCGTCATCTCTGAGGTTTCAGATAGGGTAGCCATAATGTATGGAGGTAAGATAGTCGAGGTCGGCAGAAGCGAAGATATATTTTACAAGCCTCTGCATCCTTATACGTATCTTTTGATTAAAGCCGTGCCTAAGCTGAGAGGAGAGAAGGAGAAGCTCATATATATACCCGGAAGGCCTCCAGACCTCTCAAAGCCTATAAGAGGTTGTAGGTTTGCACCCCGTTGCCCTGTAGCTATGAATAAATGTTTTGTTGAAGAGCCTCCTTTAGAAGACAAAGGCAACGGTAGAAGATCTGCATGTTGGTTGGAAAAAGCACCAGAGGGAATAGAACAACTCTTAGATAAGATAGCTGAACGCGCTAATAACAACATAGGAACTCAGATCGCCGACTGACCGCTAGATAGAAGAGGAGAACCGTTCCTATTGACAGTAGGACGCTCGATAAAAAGAAAAGGAGAAGAGATATGAAAGTTAGAACTAAACTCCCTCCTTCTACGGTAACGACTTTGACTCCAACTCTCACGTTAAGTCCCTGAGATTCTTTAACTTCAACCTCTTCGTTTAGATCGGTAAAGGATATTACGATGGATTTTTCTGGATCGAGAATCAACTCTGAGCCTCTATATCTCACTATAACAGGCTCTTCTCCTGTGTTGAAAAGCTCTATATCGATTCTAGAGACCGAGGACTCTATTCCTACTAGCCCTACTAGCTCTCTGGCCGATATAGAGCGAGCTTCTCTCAGCTCTAGCGTCTTCTCGAGTTCCACGAAACGAGGTTGGCTCGCTATAGCTAGGGCTAGAGTCAAAAACAGACCTACAAGACCTGCTAAGGCTAATGTGAGAGCAATTAGAATAACGTTTCTTTTAGTCCAGTCCGAACTCACCGACTTCCCCGACTGACCCTCTTGTAGAGATGTATTGCCACCGCTAAGTCGAAAAGAGAGTAGCCAACGCTTTTGTAGACTCTTACGTCACCCCATTTACACTCTTTTCCTCTTAAGGTATCTGATAGAGAGACGAGTTCCTCCGCTCCGATCCAATCGTCGCTTTCAGTCATCACTCCCTCTACGCTGTCTACGAGAAGACACCTGCTTCTCTTGATGGTAGTCTCGTCAAGCTCTCTTACGGGCTTTGGAGCTCCCACGCTGACCACAAAGGCGCCAGACTTGAGGAACTCTCCTAAGACTACAGGAGACCTGCTGGTTGTCGCAGCTATTACAATATCTGACGACCTAAGGAGTTCTATGGAGCTTTCTGCTACGAGACCTCCAACCTCTGAAGCTAAGCTCTCTGCTCTCTTTTTATCTATATCAAAGATCAGAACCTTGCTTATATTGAAGACCTCTCTGAAAACTAAAATATGGTACCTTCCTTGAACTCCTGCTCCTATGACTCCTAGAACTCCCTTCCTGAAGCCCGCGAGTCTCATAGCAAGAGCTGAAGCAGAAGCAGTTCTCCATGCGGTAGCTGGACCTGCATCTGCTTCTAAGAGCACCTCTCCTGTCTCCGAGTCTACAAGAACAAGTAAGCCTCTAATGAGAGGAAGTCCTCTTTCAGGGTTCCTGTAGTAGACTCCGACTAGCTTTACTGAGTAGAAGCCCAGCCCTCTAGCCGGCATGACTCCAAACCAGGAACCTTCAGTCTCTAAAGAGGTCCTAGGCGGAGGCTTAGGAGCCTCAAGGAGGACTTTTTCGATATCTTCAATGAGTTCATTTACGTTGACCAGCTTATCGATCTCTTTAACGCCTAAGACCAAGGCTATTCCCTTGCTCCTGTTCTCTGCATTTTAGGATCTGTGAAGCTAAAGCTTTATCCCTCTTCGAGAACTTATAGATAGGGACTTGAGTGTTTGGTATAGGGTACGGAGAGCTAGTGATCATATTCCTTATTCTTATCCTCGTACTGGGTCCTAGAGAGACTGCTGAAGTAGCTAAAAAGCTGGGCAGAACTTTAAGAGACGTAAATAAAATCATTGATGAAGTGTTAAACGTTAGAGAAGTAGAGACTGAGACCAAGAAGAAAAGCTAGCGGTGTAACCAGCAGGCTGACCAATGTCCTGGAGTTACCTCTCTTAGCTCAGGCTCTTCTCTCTCACATCTCGGCCTAACCCACTCGTTGGCATCATATTCCACACATCTGGGTCTAAACCTACAACCTAACGGTATGTTCACAGCGCTCGTTACCTCTCCCTTTATTGGAACCTCTTTCAAGACTTTTTTCAGCTCGGGAGCTACGTCTGGAACCGCTTTGATCAACGCCTTCGTATAGGGATGAAGAGGACTCTCTATCACTTCATCCACTTTTCCAACTTCGACTATCTTACCTAAGTACATAATACCCACTCTATCACATACGTATCTAGCCAAAGCTAGATCGTGAGTGACGAACAGAATGCTAAGTCCCCTTTCTTTCTTGACTCTCTCAAGAACCTGAAGGACTTCCGCTTTGATAGAAACATCGAGCATAGTGACTGGCTCGTCAGCCAAGAGAAGCCTAGGGTTTAAGACTACAGCTCTAGCTATAGCAACCCTCTGTCTCTGTCCACCAGAGAGCTGATGTGGATACCGATCGAGAAACTCTTCGGGAGGGTCGAGTCTGACTAGTCTCATAACCTCGATAACTCGCTTAAGCCGTTCTTCAGAGTTCTTCACTCCATGCACTAGAAGAGGCTCTTCAATTATCTCTCTTACCTTCATCCTAGGATTAAGACTACCGTAAGGGTCCTGAAAGACTATCTGAATCTCTCTCCTCATGAGTCTCGATAAGAAACCCCTGACTGCGTATATATCGATATATTCATCCTTAACTACTGCATGTGGTTGTCTTTCTAAAGCATATCTGAGGACTTCTTCATGTGGTCTAAATAATATCCTGCCTCCAGCTATACTGTCTCTATCTACGAGCATCATCACTGCTCTAAGCAATGTAGACTTACCGCAACCGCTCTCGCCTACCAAGCAGAAGGTTTCACCAGCCCCAACAGTTAAGTTAACGCCGTCTACTGCTCTGACATACCTCCTACCTCGGAGACCTAAGAGTCCGAAAAGTCCAGTTCTTAAAGGATACCAGACCTTCAGGTTCTCTACTATCAGCAGAGGCTTCATCTACATCACCTTCTAAGCCTCGGGTCAACGATAGACTCTATAGCGTATCCTAAAGCCACAAAAGCGAAGCTGAAGAGCCCTAACATAAAGCCTGGAGCCAAGATCCACCACCACGCCTTAAAGGCCACATCGCGGTTCTTGAGCGCATCAGATAACATCTGACCCCAGGTAGGCAGATCGTGTCTCACACCTAGCACGCTAAGTCCTGCCTCCGCTATTATTGCCGAAGGCACGCTGAAGACCAGAACAGCAACCACATAAGGAAGAACTTGAGGAAGAATGTGACGCGTTATTATCCTAAAGCTTGACGCTCCTACGGCTCTGGCCGCGTCTATGTAGGTTTCGCTTTTAATCGAGAGAGTCATGCTTCTAACCATAATAGCTGTGCCTCCCCAACCGAAGATGACAAGAAAAACTATAATAGCGAAAAGTATGATATAACCCGAATAGCCAGCAGTTTGCAAAGCTACTCCCAACAATATCAAGATCGGGAGAAGAGGTACGTTACCTATCAGGTCTGCCAGCCTCTGTACGATTTCGTCTAAAACTCCACCAAAGTATCCACTGACCAGACCGAGAAGCGTTCCCAGAATAACTGTAGCGGTCGCAGCAAAAAGCCCTATAAGCAAAGCTATGTGGAAGCCGTAGAGAAGCCCTTGGTATAGATCACGTCCATAGACATCAGTTCCCAGAAGACCATAGCTAGTTCCTAGAATTCTTATCTCAACATCGAAGCCTATAGTCCCTTCTCTCAGTAAGCTCTCTATCTGCACAGGGTCGCCTAAGTAGACAAGTGCGAGCTTCAACCTGTACCTGCCCGTTACAACCTCATAGCCTGAACCCTCCTTAGCTGGAACCATGAAGGCTGGGTTCAGAGCGCAGAGAGAACCCGCGCTAACGTTAAGCTTGAAGAAAGATATGTACTCATTAACGTAAGACCAGCAGTCTATCTTTTCGATGAGTCTTGACTGAGTGTTTGTGGTCTTCTCAAGTATTTTGAGTGTGACGTTGTCCGGTCTTATCAAAAACGCAAAGACCTTGACGTACACTAGAATTGTCTCGTTCTTCGTAGCTCGAGGACTAAACTCAACTAGTATATCCTGAGGACTAACGGGATGCTCTAAGTCATATCTAACCTCATAAACCTGATAGTATCCTATAGAGGGTCTGGCTGAGCCGAGTAAGTTCGTGGTCTTCAACTCAGGCAACAAGACGTAAAAGTCTGTAAGCTTTATGACTATTCCTTCTTGAGTTGGTCTCAAATCTTCGTAAATGTTTGTGGGAGCGGCTTTCATGCCCAAATACTTAGTCCACGAAGGCTGAGCAGTCTTGGGGTTCTTGTACCACTCAGACCCTCTAATCCCTGTAGTGTCGAGCCACAGAATTTCGAAGTCTTCGGGCAGAGCTATATATCCATACACAGACATCACCACCATGAACAGTATTATCAGCAAACCACTCTTGCCTAAAGAGGTTGAGAGTGTTTCTCCCAAAAGACCGAGCCTAGAAGATGTTGTTGTCCTTCTGGCCATCTAGAACCTCACCCTCGGGTCCAAGATTACGTAAAGAACCTCAAGTAAGAACCTGGCTGCTATGTACACTGCAGAGGTCACGTAAACTATTCCTAATATCGTTGGAGCATCCCCTAAGCTGATTGCTACATTCGTAAGGCTACCCATTCCTGGCCAATCGAAAACTACCTCTGTAATAAGGTAGCCCGATATGCTACCTGCCAAGCCTAAGATCACAAGAGTCAACACTGGACCTATGGCTACTCTCACAACATACCTCCAGAGTATGAGCCTTTCGGAAAGTCCTTTGGCTCTAGCTGTGTTCACGAAGTCCTCGGTGACGACTCTTAGCGTTATAGCTCTAGCTGCATATATCCAGGAGCCTAGAATCCCGAAGAGAACGACGAGTATAGGTAAGTACGCGTAGTAGAGTATCTCTTTTAGAGCCAAATATGAAGCCCAGAGGTCCATAGAAGCTATGGCCTCACCGAGCTGGTTCAAGTAATGTATCACGTACCTGAAGTTAGTAGGAGCTATGCCAAGTCTGTAGGAGAAGACTATGATCGCAACCATGGCTATCCACCACACGGGGAAAGCGTTTGTAAAAGCGGCGTAGGAAATGACAACTTTATCTGTAAACCCTCCTCTTCGGTAAGCCAAGAGAGCTCCTAAGGGGATCGCTATGACTGACGCTAGAATATAGGCCAGAGTTATCATTATTATAGTTCTGGGCAAAGCTACTTTTATGGCTTCACTGACCTTAGCTGGAGGCATGAGACCTACGCTATCGGCTACGGAACTCTGTGCAATATATAAGTCTAGCACTAATGTGTTCGTAATGAGCTTAGTAATCCTTTCCCAAAGAGGAGCATCAAGTCCATAAACTTTTCTGTAATGTTCTTCGAGCTGTTTTATCTCCTCTGGGCTAACCTCTATTCCTTTGCTTCGTTTATCTTGTAAATATGCCTGGACCTCCATCTTGACTTGAGCTTCCAAGATTATTCGATCGTATCCTGTTCCTACGACTATAACTGCTGTCAAAACCACTATCAAGAAGAGAGTTATTAGTAACGTTACTGCTCTAAAGGCCAGCGCTCTAACTACTCTTGTGTTCACAGCTTTCCACCGGGTAAACTCAGCAAACCGGACTTTACAGAAGTAGAGTCAGAAGCCTTTAAAAAAACATTAAAAAGATTAGGAAGAGAAGAGAGTTAATACGTTTTGGTTTAGCTTCTTCTGAAGAACAGAGCTAACATGGCGAGTATGAGTAACATGTTTACAGCTGATAAGATCAACGCATACATAGCGTAGGACCTAGCGGCTTCCGCTACACTTCTCACATCTTGTACTTCGTTTCTGAGTTCGCCTCTGGTTTCAGATATAGTAGCAGACGTAGCTGTTCTGAGACCCTCTATGGCGGTATTTAGAGTTGAACCTAGTGTCGCTATGGATTCTGATAAGCTAGACCCAAGTCTCGCTATAGCGTCAGCTAGCTCTCTAGATATGGCTCCTATTCTTGTTTCGACGTCCATTAGAGACTCTCTAAGCGTCTCTAAGCTCTTAGCTAGCTCCTCATACTGTTCTACGAATTGTGCTGGCACAGCCTGAACTAACGTTGAGTACTCTGAAGGTAAAGCTACTACATCGGAGTACGTGATTAACGTTAACCTATAGCCCGCGAAGCCTACGAGTTTTGTAGTAACTTCTGCAGGAACCTTTATGGTCACAAGCCCTTCTCTAGCTGTAACGGCTCCTGTCGCTAGAACCTCACCTGTCGTTAAGTCAGAGATCAAATACTTCACAGTTATGGTTCCAGGTCCTGTTATCCTGACTGCGATCTCTGAATCTCTACCGATAACTAAAAGTCTAGTCTCAACTCCAGTGACTCTAGCGGTAACAGCCTCACCAAAGACCCAGTCAGTAGGTCCGAAGGGATATGTGGGGTCTCTGAAAGCCGTTAGAGTCAGCCTCTGTAGCTCAACGTTGTACTCGGTGAGCATGAAGGGTCCATTGGAGATCCATAGATTACGATATTCCTCAAACCAAGAGCGAGCTGCCGCCACTCTAGCTCTCCACTCAGTCTCAGTCATGAGTTTTCTACCAGGTATTGTCACGTAGCTCTCGTAGCTAGCAAACGGGATCTCTTCTAGTAGAGCAGTCAGTCTTTCAGCGTGGTCTTTAAGAGCTAACGAGAGCCACGGTATCCTCTCTCTATCGGCTCTAGGTCTATCTAGAGCGAATTCTTTAGCGACGAATGCCGCATAATCTTGCACAGCGTAAAGCTCAAACGGTAACATGACTCCCAGCGCTGCCCAGTCAGCGATATAGAGAGGCTCAAAGTGCCAATAGTTCAGGTAAACCTCAAGCCTTGTTTCACCAATTATTCTCAAAGCCACTAATACGTCGTAAACATCCTTATAATATGCTCTGACTGTTGGCTCTATCTCAGCCTTCTCGTCATCGTATATGGCATCTAAGAATACACCGAGACCTCCGATTATGTCAGCCCACGTTATCGTCTGCCCGTTGTGCCACTTAGCTCCTAAAAACTTAGAGTAATCGAAAACTACTTTACTCGTGGCTGTTGTTCTACCAAGGTCTTTGGCTGAAACCCAAGTGTTCTTCACGGCATCAAACCATATTGCATCGTCCGGAACTTGTAGTTTACCTTCAGGTCCTGCTGTATCTATGCTCACTATGCTCACTCTAAACGGCATTGGCATTCCGGTAAACGGATGTCTCCATGTAGAGAAGTCGTATGTACATCTAGCTGGGTCTACGCTGTAGACGTCTCTGAAACCTCTATAGGGGTTCCAAATCGTTGTGGCTGTGTGTACCCATAAGTGACCTACTTTGAGCTCTTCTCTACCGGGTATATGAGCTCCTCTGCAATTGAACGGGCTTCTAAGACCGGCTCCCAGGTCTAGAGTGAGCCCTCGGACCTCATCCCTGTAAGCCGTTATGTCAAGTCTAGCGAAGCCCCATATTCTTATGCTCTCTCTTACCGCTAGGTCTAGTCCTTTTCTGATAGAGTCAACCCACTCTTCTTTGCTTTTTACCTTCATTAAAACAGCCATTCTGGCGTAGTCTGAAGCGTTCTTACCATCTATGGTTAGCTCATGCTTGTAGTTCCAGTAGCCGGGCTCACACCAACCGGGCAGATAGCAATAGAAGTCTCCTCCGAACTGAGCGAGCGGACCAGCATCATAACGATCCATAACTCCTTTGCCCCAGCCTTCAGTATAGTAGCTCCACCGAAGTTCCTTGGGGTCTGTATAGTACACTGTGCTTATGGCTGGCCCGAAGGGTAATTCGAGCCTGCTCACCTTGAAGCCGAGCTTGATCAGCTCAAGAGCAAATGCTCTGCCTATGTCAAGTCTCTCGTCTTCAACTCTTATAAGAGCCTTGATCTCAACGGGTACATCCGCGTAATGCCATACCCCACCCACGAGGGTAGCTCCTATGTCGGTCATGATCTCCGTTATTACTTTCTTAGCGTAGTCAGGGTTGTAGCCGAACCTGTATCTAGCGGCCACATCGGCTACTTCAGCATAAGTTGGATCGTCAGGACCGTAGGGCATGTACTTTATTAGCGCAAATCCACGATATACCTCTCTAACTATCCTATCTCTATCGAGAGCGTAGTTTAGTGCGAACCTGACCTCTCTGATGCAGAATGGGTTGAGAGTAATGCTTGGATGGCGCCACTCTTCAACCACTCCTGAAGGTAAAGTAGTCAGGACTCCACAAAGTTCGACTCTAGTTCTGTTAACAGCTTCGTCGTACCTTACATATCTTATTAGTGTGGGCTTCACACCGAGAGTTAGAGCAACTGTCTCTTCCGTGTGACTGCCCGCGAGACTGACTATTTGAACTGGAGCAGGATTGAGCACTATGTCTATTAAACCTGTAGGAGCGAACGCTAGTTTGACCCCTGGAATCTTAGCTATTTCTGCTGCCGCTACGCCTCTTAAACCAAAGATGTACATATCTATTTCTCGAGCTTCTAAAGCGCTGGCTACTCTATCATGAGGTACTCTAGTGATTACAATCCTATCGGAAGCCGGACCTTTAACTGTTTGGGCTACGGCAGGGATTGGCGCTATAGATATCAAGAGGACCAACAACAGGATAAGTGATATCGATGTTATTCTATTACTCACAGGGAACACCTCTGACTCTTTAGTTTAACTCTTTGAATAGTTTTAAAGTTTTAACATTAACCTATCGTTAATAGGGAACTAATAGCTTCTCCTCGCAGACTGAGAAACGCTATCCCCACAATAGCAAGAGTCAACACAGCTAAGATGAGAGCTTTTATGCGCTCGTCTTCAGCTCTTACTACTAGCTCGTAAGAGAAAGCCTTAAGGTCTGAGAATTCGTATCTACACAAGCCAGAAGTGCAATCCCTGAATAAAACCACTCCTTTATCTTCTCCAGACAGTACATCAAGTTTGAAGCTCCTGTTTCTCCCGCCCTCAACCAAAAGTTCCAGCTTCGTGTAAGCAAGTCTATACTCAGCTACAGCTACTCCTTTCTCCGGCAACAAAGAATAGGTGTAGAGAAGCCTTCCCTTATCGACCGTTAAGACTTGAGAAACGAGCGCTATTCCGCGATCGGGTAATAGGATGAAGTTGATAGGCCTAGCTCCTCTAGGTAGCTCGACTCTCGTTCCGCATTCAGCTATGAGGCTTTTAATCTCGCCTTCAGAGCTCTCATAAACGACCTCGAACCTCTCTATATCGATATCTGAAATGAGTACTCTACATTCAACAGCATAGCTCTCTACAACGGTGATCTTGAGTTCTTCCCGATCAAACAGCCTGATCACTGTAGTCCCGTTCTTGAACTCCGCGTCTCTGACTCTTACCTCTTTCCAGTGAAGCTCCAAGGCTAGAGCTGAGAGAGAGACCAGAGTTAGAGTAATGAATATAGTCAGTAGCATGAGCTTCTTTTTTCTGCTCCTCAAGCCTCTGCCTCTCCGCTTCTCAACTTCCGCTCTCACCGAACTTAGTCGAAGCCAGCTCGCTGAGAGTAACGATCTCGTAACCTAGAGTCCTGAGGTACTTAAGAGTCTGGGCTACGTTGTTAGCTACTCTTCTGCCTACACCAACTGTCAGGTCAGGTCTTTTCAGACTTCTAACCTCTACTAACTCCCAGGGGTGTAGATCGAGAACTATTAGAGAGCCCGGAAGCGGAAGGATAAGCTTTAACAAGAAAAAAGGAAGCCTTAAGACGCTACTAGGATGAGTTGTAGGAACCCTGACAATCCCTTCTTCTATCTTCACCTCCTTGTAGAAAGGAGGCTTGTAGAGAGTTATGCTCGAGTCCACTTCTATTCCCTCTTCTTTGAGAACCTTTAAGAGAGCTACAGGCAACTTAAAGTTAGGAGCTCTGAATGAAACCACGTTCCCGAAGTCTTTAAGAACTCTAAGGCTCATCCTCACGTTTTCTGTGGCTTCTGAGTAGCTGAGCTTGTCAAGTCTTCTATGGTCCCAACCGTGACTGGCTAACTCGTGACCTTCCTCAACTATTTTGGAGACCATCTTCGGATATTTGACAGCCACTAGCCCTAAGGTGAAAAACGTAGCTTTGACTTCAAGGGTTTTTAAGATGTCTAGGAGGAGAGGAAGTCCTTCCTCCACTCCTCTCCAGCTGTTAAGGTAAGGAGGAGCGTCCATCTCTACATCGACGGTGAGCGTCGCGATACGTTTCATTTCACTTCAGCCAATACTTTCTCCGCAAATCTGTACACAGATAAATATCTTGGCAACTGGTGCTCGCAGTCAAAATAGGTAGCGCGCTGAAGCGCACCGACAGCTAGCTTCTTCCTCAAGCTCTCATCGTTTATCAGAACCATAGTGTACTTGACGAACTCTTGTAGAGAGCTGGCCAGTAACCCGCTCTCACCGTGGCTGACAACCTCAGGAAGACCCCCAACCCTCATAGCTACTACTGGTACACCTGAAGCCATGGCCTCTAGAGCTGAAAGACCGAAAGCTTCAGTTCTGCTTGGTAGAACGAAGACCTGGCTCCTCTTCAAAACCTTTCTTACCTTAGATCTTTCCAGAGGACCTAAGAGCACTACATTCTGAAGACCTTTCTTTTTGATTCTCTTTTCCATAGCTTTCTGAAGCTCTCCTGCGCCAACCACGTATAGTCTTGCCTTAGGGACTTCTCTTGCCATCTCCTCAGCCAGATAGAGAAGAGCAAGAGGGTTCTTGCGGTGCGTAAGTCTGAGAACCGAAACCACCACGGGGTCTCCCTCTAAAGAGGAATCTTCTTCAGCTTTTGCCCACTCACTGCATACTAGACAGTTGTACGTTACGGTCAGCCACGGAGGCTTCAGCCTCCTATAAAGTTCTTCAGCTAGGCTTCTGCTAACCGCAGTTAGAACCCCTGTGTTCTTTACTAAGAACCTGAGTCCTAGAACGATATAACTAGGGGTGTCTTTATCTAAAAAGGAGTGTGCGGTAAGGACTGAAGGTCTTCCCAGTCGCTTCCAGCTTGAGTAAGCTCCTACTAGAGCTAGTGTTGAATAGAGGCTATGTTCATGAACTACATCAGGGTCTACAGCTTTCAAAATGCCACTCATCATAGCTATAGCTCGAGGATTCAAGGTGATTCCTCTGTAATCCAGATAAGAGTGTGACAATCTTATCACACTGACCCCATTCTCTTTGAATATGGGAAAGCAGGATGGGCTGATGTTTTCTGCTCTCGAGTTTTGTTTAGCTTTAGTGATTACTATCACTTCATGTTGTTTTTGAGTTAGGACTTTAATGTAATCCTCAAGGAAGCTCTCAATACCTCCGATCCTAGGCTTGAAGGAGTCCGTGACTATGGCTATCCTCATCTTAATCAGCCCTCGAAGTGGTAACGACCTTTTTGAGAATCGTAAACCCTCCTTCTTTAAACACAAATAGTGCACCTAAAAGCGACGGTATGATTGAAGCTGTAGCTCTTTCAGCCAAAACGAGAGCTAGGACATCGTCTGAGTTGTAACCAGCGACGTTGAGGAAAAGTATATACGTACCTTCGAAGACTCCTATGTTTCCTGGAGTCAAGGAGATCAATCTCGAAGCTACACCCAAGAGAGTTAGAGAAGCCGCTATGGACATATCTATAGAGACTCCCACGAACTTAGCTAAAAAGAAGAGCCTCACGCTATCTACAATCCACAAGGCAGCTGAGAGAGCGCAGAGAGTTAGGACGAGCTTTGGATTTAACAGCACTTCATAGGCTTTCTGCAATGTATCGTAGACGTAGTCACAGGCTCTTCTGACCACACCTACCACATATAGTGAGACCGCTAGATGCGTCTGAAACGCTTTTACGAAAAGAAGCGTGTAAACCAGTGCAACTGGGAGTTCCGAAACCCTCTCTACAGCTACTCCTGTAGCGAGCTTAGCAGTCTCTATGCCACTTCTATAAGATGTCCAGGCAATCCGAGCTAACTCACCGCTAACGCTATATATGTTTATCAGATTGTTAACCAAGATCCCAACGAAGATACCTTCGAGCACATACGCTAAGCTAGCGGGCCTAATCTCTATGCGAGAAGCAATAGCCCACCTTAACCCCCATAAAAACACTGAAAAAAAGTATAACGAGATCACTATCAACGCATAGCGAGTTTCAAGTCTGCTGATTGACATCTCAACAGCGTTATGTACGCTCTGTACCAGCTCTAAATCCAGCACCGCGGCTACCCTCATTAGAATTCTCAATAATAGTTGAATCTGTTCTTAAAGTTTTCTCAGTCACCACACACTTTACTTCATGAAAATCAAGAAGAACAAATGCGAGGTCCACATTTTTAAATTTGAAAAGAAGGTTGTATTTCTTCTTGATGTTTTAGAAAGGTTTATAATTATAGTTTCTGCTCGTGTCTAGGACGAGATGATTCTGAAAAGCGATAAGAACATGCTCCGAGTTGCTGAGACCTCAAGCCTAGCGAGTATAGTATCGTTGAACTTGACCGTTATCCGTGAACCTGTGCGAACTAAATAAACGTTTTCTGAATATAGGAGTGGGAGAACGCAAACAGAAAGAATATACCTCTAGAGGCAAACGGTCTCTTAATGACCTGTACTTAGATTAATGTTCATATACTTTTCCAAGTATCTGAAAGCTATGGAGACGAGATTTGTATAGAGCCGCTATCCGAGCACACGCTCCTCAGCCGGAAGCCTTGCTCGAGGGACTTAAAAGCTTAAAGGAAAGTCTCTCTAGCTTCTGCTCTACTGTAGAGAGACCTGGCTGGTTGTTAGCGGGATGTGGAGATGTCTTGATCAAAGCTGTAGTAGAGCTGAGAGCTGAAGGGACCTATAGGATGACCTCTGAGACTGTCCTTCTGATCGTCTTAGAAGGGAGAGAGCCTGTAGCCTTAGTCGAGAAAGCCAAAACAGTTGTTTCAATACTGACTCTTAGCGGACTAGCTTCGGTTCTTGAAAGCTAGAACTTTTTTATCCCGTATTTTTAAATCTCGATTTTGAATCTTCGCCATATATTATTGGAGAGAGGTGGTCTGGTCTATGCGAGGGCTTGTACGAACTCTCTTCTATATCTTAGAGTCCACCAAACCCAAACAGACAGCTCTTATGCTTCTAACTATGTTGGGAGCTTATGCAGCTGGTTATGTTATTTCTGGTTCTGAAGACTTTTCTCTAGCCTTCCTTCTAGCTCTTCTAGCCATGGGCTACTTAGCTGTAGGAGGTACCACGTTGCTCAATATGTACTTCGACGTAGATATAGACAGCATAATGATGAGAACCATGAATAGACCTTTGCCCTCGAGGAAGCTAGACAAGAATATAGCTCTCATCTGCGGAGTTCTCATGGTTTTGTCATCATTAGTGATAGCATGGAACATAAACATCTACGTTCTAGCTACGATAGTGGTGGGCTTCGTTTTCGACATATTAGGATACACAATATTGTTGAAGAGACGCTCTCCCTTCAGCATCTTTGCTGGAGCCGTAGCTGGCTCGATGCCAGCCTTAGGAGGCTGGGCTGCAGCTACGGGATCTTTGAACGTCCCTGCCTTTCTGCTCGCCTCTTTGGTGTTCCTTTGGCAACCGCTTCACGTATGGTTTCTCTCTTACTTCTACAGCGAAGACTATATGAGAGCTGGAATCCCATCTCTCCCCTTGATCGTGAAGCCTACAGCTTTCGGGAGCGTAGTCTTGACGTTCCTGGCTTTGTTCGTCTTAGCTGTTGCGATGTTTGTACTTGTCACAGGCTACGGGGTCGTAGCTTTGTTTGTGAGCTTCTTTGGGTCTTTAAGAGTCTCACAGATGATACTGAAGTTCATCGAAAATTCAGAGAGAACTCTAGCTTGGAAGATCTTCAAGCTTGCAACTCCTCTGCTGGCCTTGACTTTCATTCTGATACCTTTAGAGGCTGCAGTCCGGTTTTGGCTTTTTTGAGGTGAGACTCGATCCAGACCCACTGTCGAAGACGGTTATCCTCTATGTCCCTAGGCTAGACCTAAAGAAAGAGGTGTCTGAAAGGAGAAGCTAGGAAGGTTAAATCTAAGATAAATCTTAAGATTAAAAATAAGGTTCGCTAGGTACAAGATTGCGCTCATGAGAGTCGACTACGAGACTCAACCAGCAAGGATAACCCTGAAGCCAGGAGAGCGCCTAGAGGTTTCGTGAAGAGGTAAGCGGTTCAATAGAAGACCCAAGCGGACAGAACATTCAAGTGTCCGAATGTTGGCTAAACAAAGCAGAAGCTCACAACTATAAACATTATTTACTTCAAGCGCACCAAGACGTAGGCTGTTCTGAACGAGTCGAAACTGATGACATAAACTCTTATGAAAAGGTGTCTCAAGACCGCGAAGCCAAGGGCTGATATTAAACTACATCAATCAAAGTGAAATCCTAACCTCTCGAGATCCTTAGCTTTCGAGGGCAAGCTCACTCTATCCCTTAAATGTTTCTTTTTGTCCACTCCTTCCCTATCAGAAATAGTGAAGAAGTAACCGGGTTTTCTCATCCAGACGACTTCTAGAAGAGCCCTCTTTACCGCTTCCACTGCTTCTTTGTGAGTTTTCGCTGACCGAATGGCTTTCAAGACGTTTACTCTCTCGCCTGTCCACTTTATGCAAGGACTCACAAAGCCGTGTGGATCTACTCTGACTCTGTCACAACCTGCACAAAAGACAGGATTCGACGGCGAAGAGACGATCTCGACAGAAGCCCCATTGGGCAACCTGTAGACAGGTCTGTAGTGAAGTTCTCGGACTTCTTTGATCGCTCCTCTTTCTATAAGCTCTTTCTCCAAATCGCTTAGCTTATATGTAAACTTTTCTAGATGAGAGCCTCTCCCAACGGGTATCAGTTCTATCAATTGAATTGAAACTCCTAACTTACTCGACAAGTCGATCAAGTCCCAGACTTCAGTATCGTTAACGTTCTTCAAGACCAGCGTGTTTATCTTAACCTTCAGACCTGCATCCACTGCTGCTCTAAGCCCTTCTAGAGTCTCGTTGAGTCCGTCTACTCCAGTTATCTTTTTAAAGACCTCTCTTCTCAAACTATGAAGAGATACGTTGATGCGCTTCAACCCAGCTGAGGCTAAAGGCAAGGCTAGCTTAGAGAGATAGAATCCGTTAGTTGTCATCGAGATGTCTAGCGAAGCGTCTAGAGAAGCAATAGCTGAGACTATCTCAACTATATCGCTTCTGGTTAGAGGCTCGCCTCCGGTTATCTTAAAGCCTCTGACCCCTAGAAACAGCGCTGCCTCAGCTAAGACCTCATAGTCCGGCGGTCCCATTGTAGGAGGGTTTTCGCCTACTCTAAAGGGCCTACCTACAGAGCTCCCCTCCATGTGACAGAAGAAGCAGTTAAAGTTGCACTCGTTAGTGACTAGCAATCTCAAGTTCTTCAACGGTCTTCCGTAAGCGTCGAAGACTGTCAACTTAGCGACACCTCAGAAAGCGTCCTAATAGTTTTTAGAATCTGAAACTAAATAAGATAGAGTAAATAAAGAGAATGAGCGCGGACAGCAGAAATAATAATTACTTAACAGTGCAGTAACGCTTAACTAGTCTCTTTGCAGAGATCGACATAAATCTCGCTACTCTTCAAGTTCTTGAGAGCACCTCTAACTCTAACCACAGCCTGTCCTTCCGGTATGCCTACATAGCCGTCTCCTACGATCACAAAAAGATCGGAAAGCTGTGAGAGAAGGTGTATGATGGGGTCGTTTATATTCTGTAAGGCTACAAGTCTTATCATCGATAGGCCCAAGTTCTTAGCTAGATTTGCGTTCATTGCTAAAACTCGAAAGAACTCCTCTCGTTCTTCAACGGGAGTTAAGGAAAAGAGCACATCGAGACCGAATGTAACAACCACATCGGGTTCTAGCTCTATGAGGGCTTTTTGAAAGCTTACCGCTATTTCGTCAAAGCTTTCCGTTATGGGGTCTTTTGAGAGGACTACGACTTCGCCGCCTCCAGCTGCAGAACTAGTGGTCTCCTGACCAATGGGAACCAATGAGAAAAGAAGAACTCTAGCAGAGTTCTCGCTAGCGATCCTCTTGGACAAGTTCGTTGCACACTCCTTCGACATGTAAAGAGGTGATGTAATGATCGTTGCTATCTCTCCAGCTTTTAAGCCTTCTGAGAGTTCGTCAAGAACTCTTACTGAAAGCTTGAAACGCTTTTCTTTACGCGTTTTGCTTTTAGTAGGACAAGCGACCGCTATACCTGAGCCTTTCACAAACGAAAATGGGATTTCAGCGATACTTATAGGATGTCCTCTAAGTTTTCTTATTTCCATTCTGCGAGAGAGGGTTCCGCTCACCAGCGAGTGCTTGAGCACAAAGATAGCGTCTGAAACGAACTCTATGTCTCCTGTGTCCTCTATATACATAGTGTTGAGAGGGACCTCGACAGTGACTATCACAAGCCCCTCTATGTCTTTGGCTAGACCAGAGAAGAAGTTCTGTAGGAGAGCTCTCCTCTTAATGTCAGCTAGAATCTTCACTAGAGAGGAGATGCTGTCGACCACTACTATGCTTGGATTGTGCTTGAGAACCAAAGTAGCTATGGACTCAACTATAGTGTCTACAGCTTCGTCACTGCTTGGCATAGGAACCTTGACGAACTTCAGCTCTTCAGTTTCTATGTACTTAGACACTCCTAAGCCTAGATTCTCAAAATGTTCGCGTAACTTGCTTTCGTCTTCTTGTGTCGATACAAAGAGACAGCGATGTCCTCTGAGAATATTGGCTAAACATATGATCAACGCTAAAGTGGTCTTTCCAGCTCCAGGATGTCCAGCTATCGTGATCAACATGCCGGGTCTTAGAGCTCCCTTGTAGAACTCATCTAAGTGCTCAATTCCGAAAACGAAGCTCTTCTCCTTCACAAAGCCCTCACTCCGCAAAAGCTTCAATATTGTTGCTTTATTCGAGAAAGCCTTTAAAACTTCACTTTCGTTATAGATCATGGTCAGCCATAAATTTCACGATCCGTCGCTTATAGGTTTAGCTTAGAAGTTCTATTTGGGAGAGGCTTTGGAGAAAAAACACGTTAGTGTGGCCAAGCTCTGGAAGCCTTTGGTAGATAAAAAAGGATGGGTTGTGTGTGATCTCTGTCACAGAAGATGCATTATAGCGCCAAACAACTATGGAGTCTGCGGGGTGAGAAGAAACCTTGAAGGCGTTCTGTATACACTTGTCTACGGACTTCTCACAGCAGTCAACTTAGACCCTATAGAAAAGAAGCCTTTGCTTCACTTCCACCCAGCTAGCGCTGTCCTCAGTATAGGCACTGTAGGTTGTAACTTCTTTTGCAAGTTTTGTCAGAATTGGGAGATAAGTCAAAGCAGGCTTGAGAAAGGGCTTTTTGGCTCTATCTTCAGTCCTGAGGACATAGTGGAGCTTGCAGTAAAACATGGAGCTGACGGACTGTCTTACACATACAACGAGCCGACAGTTTTCTTTGAGTTCCTCGAGGACACAGCAAAGCTAGCAAGAAAGAAAGGACTTTTCAATACGATCGTGACCAACGGTTACATGACGCCTGAAGCCGTAGACGAATTGAACGGACTTATAGATGCCGCTACGGTAGACTTTAAAGGTGGAGGTAACCCTGAGTTCTACCTAAACTTCATGAGAGTCCGAGACCCTAAAGTCATATTTGAAACCCTAAGAGCTATGAAAGAAAAGAAGTGGTGGATCGAGATCACCAATCTAGTGGTGCCTAAGTATGGAGACAAAGAAGAAGATTTGAGAATTTTAGCTAGATGGATAGCTGAAAACTTAGGAGACGAAACTCCTTTCCATCTGCTTAGGTTTTACCCACAATACCGTCTCACAGATCTGCCGCCTACACCTAAACATACTTTAGAAAAGCTCGCTGAGATAGCCAAAAACGAGTCTCTAAAACATGTTTACTTAGGTAACGTGCCAGGCCACCCTCTAGAAAACACCTACTGTCCCTCTTGTGGACTTAAAGTGATAAGCAGATATGGCTTCTTCGTAACCGAGTACAAGCTAAAGCCAGGCAACATCTGTCCAAACTGTGGCAAGAAGTTAAACATTGTAGGAGACTATAAAGGGAGATCTCTAGGGTTTCCTATTCCTCTTCTCTAGCTTTGAGCTAGAGCGTTCTCTATGTCTGCTTCCGAGACTCCCCATTTGGTTTTGACCTTCTCTACATCTATATAGCAGAGGGGATCGTCTTCCCACATGTCTCCGCCATACGCTAAAGCCCTTCCTCTGCTCCCTCCTCCACAGACTAGCTTAAAGACACACTTAGAGCACTTAGCTCCTCTCAAATTCTCATGAATCTTTAGGAAAGGTTTCAGAGAAGAGTTTTCGGGGTTCAGCACTTCTCTAAGGCTTTGTTTCCTCAAGTCTCCTACATCAACCCAATCTAGGAACTGACATGGTTTGACCTTCCCGTCAGGATAGATGCTTATAGTCTTCCTCCCACAATCTCCTTGAGCTCCTATAGCTGAAAGGTGAGCTAAGAACTCCTCTTTAGTCCTAGACAGGAGGTCGGCTACATGAATCCCTACGAAGTTAGCTCTAACCACGAGAACCTCGGGGTCTCCTCCAGTTTCTCTAGACACGTCTATCAGGTTCTCAACAAAGACCTTAAGCTGTTCAGGGGTTGGCATAAGCTCTAGCTCTTTAAGAGCTCTTCCTGTAGCGTCTAACACGTAGTAGGCTATTCTTTTGACTTCTAGCTTTCGGGAAAGCCATACTAGTTCTGTAGCCTCTTCAACATTATCTTTGGTTATAGTCATTCTGAAGCCTGTATTCAATCCCGCTTTAATCGAAGCTGAGACTCCAGCTAAAGCTCTCTCAAAAGCTCCTCTTGCTCCTCTAAACACGTCGTGCTTCTCTTTATCTACACTATCTAGAGAGATTCCTACATAACTGAACTCGAGTTTAGCTAGCTTCTCAGCTACGTTTTCTGTGATCAGAGTACCATTAGTACTTAGAGCTAGCCTAACCCCATAATCTCTCAAGACCTCAGCTATGTTCCAAAAGTCTTCTCTAAGTAGAGGCTCGCCACCGCTTAGAACAACCATAGGAAGTCCTAGTTCGCCTATCTCGCGAGCCACATTTAATGCCTCTTCTAAAGACAACTCGTTGGGATGTTTTTGAGAGAAAGCAGAGATGTAGCAGTGAACACAACTCAAATTGCATCTATACGTAAGGTTCCAGAAGACGATTGGTCTGTAGTAGCTTGTGAACTTAGAAGGTAATCCTCTACCGTATTTGCCTTTAATCGAAAAAGACACTGTACCTCTTCCTGTCGCCATTACGCTTAGCGGTATCATAGCTGTGGCACCTCTACGTTTAGTCCGAGCTCCATATAGCTTCCAGGAATGTAAGGACATGCAGGATCTTCGCCTAACGGGTTACCGGTAGCGCTGTAAGCCCTAGCTCTACTACCTCCACATATCTGCCTAAACTCACACCTTCCGCATCTGCCCTGAAACTCTGCTCTTCTAAGCTTCTTGAAGAACTCAGACTCTAGGTAGACACGTTTTAGTCCTTCTCTCCTCACATTACCTCCAGCTACTGGAAGAAACCCGCTAGGACATACGTCTCCATTATTTGCTATAAAGACTACCCCTTTTCCATCTCTAGTCCCTGTAGTTTCCGCTTTGCTCTCAGCTCTCGTAGGTCCCGCTATCGACTTGAGCTCTGACAACAGACCTTTGTATAAACCTCCCAACTTAAAGAGCTTCACGTGGTCTAAGCCCTCTCTCTCCGCTACATGTCTCGCGAGAGCGATACGTCGGAACATAGGTCCCTCTACTGTTCTGAGAGTTAGACCGTAGAACGAAGCGTCGTAGAGAAAATGAGAGACTTCCTCCCACTCCCACGGCTCTAAATCTAAATAGGAAGCTCCTCTACCCACTTTTACGAAGTAGAAGAGTTCCCAAGCTTGAACTTCTAGCTTCTCTAAGAGCGAGACTATTTTAGGGAGTTCGAACAAAGTTGGCCTCATTATTGTGGTATTTACTTGAACTTTAACCCCGTAGTCTTTGAATAACTTGATAGCTTCGAGAGTCTTAGCCCAGGTTCCGGGAACCCCTCTTACTCCATCATGTACTTCAGATGATGCTCCATCGAGACTTATCGAAACCGCTGAGACTCCGGCTTCTGCTGTCTTCTTAATTGATGTCTCCGTTAAAAGAGGCGTTACGCTAGGAGCAAGAGCTACTCTTACACCCTTCTCTCTAGCGTACACTACTAGATCCCAGAGGTCTGCTCTCATAAGAGGATCTCCACCTGTAAAGACCAAAATGGGATAAGGAGACCCAAAGGAAGCAACCTCGTCTACGAGCCTCAAGCCCTCTTCAGTGGTGAGTTCTCCGGGAAGAGGCTTCTCTATAGCCTCCGCTCGACAATGTTTACAAGCGAGAAGACAAGCCTTTGTGGTTTCCCAGAACACTAGCAGAGGCTTCTCATCGAAAGGCCAGCGGGTATAGCGTACCAACCTCCTCACACGCCAAAACTCTGTTTTATCCTAAACATTTTTAATTCTAGCCTAAACATTTTTAATTCTAGCTTTAGTTGTACTGTAATATTAGCTCTAGACAAGCAGAAAATTTGGGAGCAGTTTTGAGGCTAAACCCTTTTGCTGAAAAGCTTCTCATGAAGCTTCAATATGAGTTTCCGTTGAGTCTCACTCCTTACCTAGACGTAGCTGAAGAGCTGAACGCCTCTGAGAAGATGGTTCTGACCGAGTTGAAGAGACTTGTCGAAGCGGGAATCGTCAAGAGAGTAGGCTTCTATTATAACTACAGGTCTAAGCGTCAAAGCGCTGCGTTAATAGGAGTCTCTTGTAAAGAGAGCTATCGGAGCGTCGGCGAGATAACGAAAAAAGACCCTCTTACTACTCACAGCTATCTTCGAGACCATCCTGAAGTCAACCTGTGGGTTGTAGCTAGAAGAGGGTCTAGAGAAGAGCTAATAAGCTACGCGGAAGAACTTGCCAAAGCGTGCAACTCTTCGAAGTACACTGTGTTGTTTAGTAAAAAGACCTTCAAGCTAAGCGTTAAGTTCGACCTAATAGAGGGAGTTTCAAGAAGTGGGCCCTATTCAAGTGTAGCTGAAAGTCCCCCCAAGCCTGAAGACCTTGGGATAGACCCCAGGTTGCCAGAGATGGTGCGCTCTTTGCCCCTTGAGAACAGACCCTATAAAACCATAGCTGAAAGGCTAAACATGAGAGAGGACGAGGTCCTAGAATCTCTCTTAAAGTTATTGAAGAATGGGATTCTAGGAGACCCAGGAGTTGCTCTTGATGGGAAAAAGCTAGGGTTTTCTGAAAACGCTATGATAGTAGTTAGAGTAGATGGCTCTGAAGAGAAGATGTTGTGTCTAGCCTCTATACCTTACACTACTCACGTAGTTCTGAGAGAAGTGTACCCACCCGGTAGCTGGGACTTCGACGGCTACGCTATGGTCCACGCTACGAGCAGAGACAAAATAAACAAGGTAATCAATGAGACCTCTTCTCTCTGCTCTCTAGCCCAGAAAGAGGTCTTGTTCAGCATAGAGGACCTGAAGCCTGAAGTGGTGAGATAATGACCTTCATCCCGCTTTACATAAACCTATCGGGCCTTCGAGTCCTAGTTGTAGGAGGAGGTTACATAGGAACTAGGAGAGCTGTTTTCTTTAAAGAAGCTGGAGCCAGAGTCACCGTGGCAGCCAAAGAGTTTAGAGAAGAGCTAAGAAGAGGAGAGTTCAGCTTAATAGAACTGAGCCTTCCAGAAGACATGGCTAAACTCGAAGAACTTGTGAAAACCCACGATTTGGTAGTGGTAGCGGTAAGCGATGAAGAGTTGGCACGAAAGGTCTCTGAAATGGCTATGAAAATGGGAAAGCTTGTCAACAATACTGTTGACTACAAACAGGGAAACGTGATAGTCCCGTTTAGAGCCGTAGTTAAAGGTATAGGAATAGCCGTCACTTCTTTCGGAGCTTCGGGAATGGCCGCTAGAGTAGCTTTGGAGAAAGCTGTAAAGGTCTTGTCTGAAGACCTGGAGGTTAGAACTATTCTTGAGTCTTTTGGGAGATTCAAAGAACAGTTGAGAAAAGCCGTGAGGGATCCCAAGCTGAGGATGAAAATATATCTGGCAATAGAAGAAGACGCTACCTACTGTGAGTACGTAAAGAGAGGAGATGTGATCAAAGCCTACGAGAGAGCCCTAGAGGTTGCCAGAAGCTTCAATGTAAACCTTGAGCCTGCTCACGATCGCTTCCTCCAAGAGGGGGAGCAAATGAGAGACTAAAAGCTTGTCCCCACACTCTTCCGAGGCTCTGAGAGACGTAATGCCCGGTAGAAGGCTCAGAACGGCTACACAGTCCTCTGAGCCAGAACATTTTTTGAAAAGATTTACGGGAACTCCTAACTTTTCTTGAAGTAGCCTAGCTACTTCCCGAAGAGTCTCAGATCTCTCTGCCTCTGGATGAACGAGCGATACTGAGCGACAGCCAGAGAGCTTTTCTGATAGAGGACCAACAGCATCTTTGAGAGAAGGAGGCTCGACGATCTTAGCTCCTCTAGAGCTGGCTTTAGTCACAACCTCTAAGTATCCGCTACCTCTAAGCAAAAATAGAGGGTATACTATGTCTCGATCTGAAATGAGACATGAAGACTCTCTGACCTCTTCTTGTGTACAGAGTTCTACCTCGACTCCCAGTTTAGAGTTCAGCATAGCCTTCAACCTCTCCGCTTCTGAAGCTGCGCTAGCGGTATATCCATGAACGACTACAACGACTCTCAACGACAGTATCTCCACAAGCTTCTTCGCGCTCTGTAGATATATTTCGCTATTCACCTTTTGCTTCAACTGAAATGCTCGTCACTAAGTCTTTTTTCCTCTTTCCACAACACTGTCTGTCTCACGATGACCTAAAGGATTCAGCATAAAATAATTCTGAGTATTCTAATTATTTAAAAATAAAGATTTAACCCCGCTTTGTCGGTTACTCCTAGTGGGTAAGATTTTATGGATTTTGTAAAAGCCTACGCTGTAACTCACCGAAAGTGTCCTATTGACAAGATCGGTCAGCTCGGAAACAGAAGAGACGAACTCTACACATATCTTAAAGGAGAAGCTCGCGGACTAGTGATATTAGCTACATGTAACAGGCTTGAAGTTTATGTGGATTCTCCCACGAACTCTTTTGAGAGCTTCTTGAAGAACGCGCTAGGAGACATGCCTTTCGAACTTTACGAAGGCCTCAACGCTATCAGACATCTCATTGAAGTAGCCTCAGGTCTCGACTCACAGATCCTAGGGGAACACGAGATAATGGGACAAGTGCGAGAAGCGTGGAGCTATGCCAAAAGGATCGGTGCTTCATCTAAGACCCTAGACTACGTATTCTCCAGAGCCCTACAGTCTGCTAAGCGGATAAGGAGAGAGACCAGAATAGGGTACGGTGTTGTGGGCTATCCTCAGGCCGGGATAGAGCTACTAGCCCTGAGACTAGGAGGTCTTAGCGGAAGGTCATTGATGATCGTTGGAGCTGGACACGCTGGAGAAACAGCTCTAAAACATCTTTGCAAAAAGTACAAGCCTTCAAGAGTCATCATAGCTAACAGGACGCCTGAAAGAGCTACAGCTCTAACTTCTCTATGCTCTGAAGTAGAGGTCTTAGTCACAGGACTCGATAAGGTAAAAGAGTTCTCAACGAAGGTTGACGGCGTTTTCGTAGCTATATCTGGAGGGGTAAAGCTTCTCTCTGCAAGCGACGTAGAGAATTCTAAAGCGCTGATCGTAGACATCTCTACGCCTCCTGTTGTTGAGAAGGTTTACAACAAAGTCTTTTACATGGAAGACGTGAAAGCTCTCTCCGACGAGAATTTGAAAATCAGATTAAGCGAAGTCCCTAAAGCGTATGCTATAATCGAGCAAGAACTAGAGAAAACCAGAAGGTTTCTAGAAAGAGTCCCCATAGAGCTGATGATCGCCGACTTAATGAAGAAAGCTAAAGAGCTATACATAACAGAAGCCAAAAGAGCTTCTAAGAACGGAAGAGAACTGGTCTCAGAAGAGTTTGTTGTAGTTCTTGACAGCTATATGAGGAAAGTTCTCCGACCTCTTCTTTTGTTCATGAGAACTAGGTCTACTGATGGAAATTTAAACGTCATAAAAGATCTTTACGATCTATACGTAAATGAGCTAGAGAGGATGATAAAAGGTGAAAGTAGGAGAGTTTCCACGTATAAGACCTAGAAGGCTCAGACTCTCGAAAAACATTAGAGAAATCGTTGCTGAAACGAGACTTCATCCCTCTATGTTCATGCTTCCGGTCTTCCTAAATGAGAACGTAGAGAGGCCTGTAGAGACTCCTTCTCTCAAAGGTCACTACTACTACTCTCCTCAATCACCAGAGCTAGTGAAGCTGATCGGAGAGGCTCTAGACCTAGGAGTCAGGTCTTTCCTTTTGTTCGGTATACCTTCACACAAAGACTTCTATGGATCTCAAGCCTGGTCTAAAGAAGGCGTCGTCCAAAAGGCCGTTAGGTTTTTGAGAAAAGAGCTAGGATGGGAGCCTATCATCTTCTCTGACCTATGCCTCTGTGGCTATACAGACCACGGACACTGTGGAATACCGAAGCAGACAGCTAGAGGCACTGTTATAGACAACGACTCCACTCTGGAGTTCTACAGTAGGATCGCTGTAAGTCAAGCTGAAGCTGGAGTCGACTTTGTGGCTCCTTCAGGAATGATGGATGGACAGGTCTCAGCGATCAGAAGAGCTCTAGACGAAGCTGGATTCAGCGACGTAGGCATAATGGCTTATTCAGCTAAATATGCTAGCGGATTTTATGGTCCCTTCAGAACCGTGATGGATTCTGCTCCCAGATTCGGCGATAGAAGAAGCTATCAGATGGATCCTAGAAACGCCAGAGAGGCTCTTAAAGAAGCTATAATGGATGTAATAGAAGGAGCCGATATAATCATGGTGAAGCCTGCTCTTGCTTATTTGGATGTGATAGCTCTGATCAAGAATAACCTTCCCCACGTTCCTTTAGCTGCCTACAACGTTAGCGGAGAGTACGCCATGGTCAAAGCAGCTGGAGCCGCTGGTGTAATAGATGAAAAGATAGTCATGATGGAAGTCCTAACGGCTATCGCTAGAGCTGGAGCGGACATAATCATAACCTATCACGCTATAGAAGCCTCTAGAGTCATTAAGGAAGGGTTTTCGTTCTGAGGTGAGAGCTTGAGTCAAAGCCGAGAGCTATTGGATAGAGCTCTACGAGTGTTTCCCGGAGGAGTTAACAGCCCCGTTAGAGCTGCCGTTAAACCTTACCCATTTTTCGTCGAAAAGGCTGAAGGCCCTTACCTGTATACTGTCGATGGAGAAAAGCTCATAGACTTAGTTCAAGCTTACGGTCCTCTCATACTGGGACATAGACATCCTCGCGTAGAAAAAGCGATCTTAGAACAACTCTCTAAAGGATGGATCTATGCCGCTCCACACGAAGTCGAGATCAAGCTAGCGGAAAAGATACTCAAGTACGTAAGACCAGGAGGAATGATAAGGTTTGTGAACAGCGGTACGGAGGCAACAGCTTTGGCGATAAGACTGGCTAGAGCTGTGACAAAAAGAAAGCTAATAGTGAAGTTCGACGGATGCTATCACGGAGCTCACGATTACGTTTTGGTGGCTACAGGTAGCGCAGCCGAACATTATGGAGTTCCAGCAAGCGAAGGAGTTCCTGAAGAAGTAGCTAAAATGACTTTGATAGCCGACTTCAACGACTTTGACAGCATTGAAAAGCTGTTCAGAGAACACGGAGACAGAATAGCTGCTGTGATCGTAGAGCCTGTATTAGGCAACATAGGAGTCGTACCTCCGAAGAAGGGCTTTTTGAAGTTCTTGAGAGAACTCACTGAGAAATACGGATCTCTTTTGATATTTGATGAAGTGATAACTGGCTTCAGGCTATCTTTAGGAGGAGCTCAAGAGTACTTTGGAGTTAAAGCCGATATAGTGACTCTCGGCAAGA
>JAWBBK010000005.1:0-108641 GCA_038824665.1 Acidilobaceae archaeon
GCTTTAATAGGAAGAGGTTTCCTTATAATATATACCTGCAATAGATGTGGTCACTCCATGGCTGTCCTTAGAGAAGGAGGCGCATTTATTGGAGAAGAAACTGTCGCCTTCCCGCTTCTTGCAGGTCTCGCAGTAAACGCTGTGCGCACGACTCAAACTAGAGGCTCAGAAGCACACTAGATCGTCACCTATCAGACCCTGCTCCTAACGTCATCGCCTTACTGTAGAACAACTTTGAGAGACTAAAAGCTCAGTGAGGATGAGCTTCAACACCAAGCTTCAGCTAGGGAGACCTTTCAGCACACAGATTCTAAAACTCCTAGAGGCCTGCCTTATATGAATTCGTTGTGAGAGCGTTTAAACCCTCTAGGGTTCTCTAGAGTTTCCGACATCACGAACTGAGACTAGGGATGTTTTCTTCTTGTCGATATCTTTAGGAAATGTTTGTAGCTATGTTACGTTGAGGAGGGTCTAGATAGATTTGGCTTTCCTTCCGCTAAAACAGGATCACAACTGTTTCTAATTCAGCCTGTAGAATTAAGAAAAACTCTAGTCTCTAGCGCAAGCAGGGAAGAGACTAATTGGGTAGAGTCTCTGTAGTCGCTGTCACCCCTATTTTCCATGAAAAAGACCTTCTCAGAGCTAGGCTGATAGAGGACGCGGACTTCGTAGAGGTGAGAATAGCGTACGCTAGTAGCCTCAAAGACTTAGACTTCAAGTGGTTACTCCCTTCTAGGGACAAAATCATAGTTTCGCTCAAAGGTTTGGAGAAGTCAGAATGGATAAGGAGCTTAGACAAAGAAGCAGAAAGGGTTCTAACCTCAGCTAAAAGAATGAGATTGATGATCGAAATCTGTGCAGAGTTGTTAGAAAAATTGGGTTGGGCTGAAGACTTCCTCGACAACCGTACAGTTGTCTCGCTGTGCAGAGCCTATGACGAGAGTTCTTTGAGGAAGCTGGTGGAAAAGTACTCGCGCTCAGCTTATGTAGTCAAAGTCTGTCTCTCTGCAGAAGACAGAAAGTTTCTGTTGACCTCTGCTGTAGCGCTTTCGATTGCAGACAATGTGGCAATAGACTTAGAGAAAGGAAGGGAGAAAGATATAGCTCTTCTAGCTCTCATGAATTCTAAAATGCTTTACGGCTATGCAGACTACAAGATGGAGTACAACCTCAGCTACAAGACGGTGAAGCTTATCGTCTCTAAACTCGAAGAGCTTTTAAGTAGTTTATCGAGAAACAGATACTTTTCTCTCTAGACATCTCTCCACTATCTCGAGCACAACTCTAGAAACGTCTTGGGGACCTGGCGGTCCGAGTTCTATCCGAGGTCCAAGTTCAAGGTCTCTAAATCCTTCAACTATCGCTACGTCTACTTTATCCTTGAGGAACTCAAGAACCTCTTGAAGTCCCCAACCACGAGCAAAAACAGCCGCTTTCTCACCTGAATCCATAACCACAATGGAATAATCTGCAAGACCTTCGTTTAAGAATCTCCAAGAGTCTTTATGAGCTACATCTATTTCGTGATGAGTATGTTTTATGACTCCAGTTCTGACGCCTCTTTCCTTATAAGAGAGTCAAAGTTCTCACTATGCTCGTGGTCTTCCCTGAACCGCTCGGTCCCACTACTTGAACTATACAAAGGTCTTCTCTCAAATACCTCCTCCTCCTGGAGGGAATAAATCAAGTGTGTCTTCATCGCTCAAAGAGGTCTCGAGTCCCTGAAGCAGTCTGGCGTTTACTCCGTTGACCAAGACTATAAGTTCTCCAGACTCAAAAAGCTGGATCAAAGGTCTGAGTTCTTCTACAGACTCTAGCACTTCTCTTAGTCTCACACTTCTACCCATATTGAGTTCTTTTGAAGACCATCCAAGCTTCTCTCTCAAAAAAGCGTAAACTCTGACTTTAACCACTTCTCTCAACCCCTTCAGCTAGTGTAACGTAGATAAATAGAGATTTCATGAAGGACAGAAAGAAAGTCCGTGGAGATAAGGACAGCTGGAGCAAGAAGGAGCATTGCCCCAGCAGTCGAACGAGTTAGACAGAGTGATAGAACAAGAGCTTACAAGTTCACAGTCTAGACAAGAGGGAAGCAGGAGGAGTTGAAGCATCATGAGCTGTCTGTTATTAGACCTCCAGACCTCACTTAAGTCCATCTCAGCTACGTTTCCTAAAGAGACTTCCCTGACCTCCCTCTTAACCCCACCGACTATTGTAGTCCAGGTCCGCGAGTAGTAGATACAGGGAGCTATCTGGCCATCGCTTCTTACAAACAGCATCCTGTTTGTTGCAAACGGACAGGACCTAGAGCTTCTCGTCTTCAAGTTAGGTTTCCCAACCCTGACCCCTGACTCTAAGACTTTCAACAAAGCTGTCTCTAGCTCTTTCTCTAAGGACTTGAGACATACCGGGTCTCCGAGACAATCTAGAGACTTGGTGAAGCTGTCGTAGGGGATAGCGATATTATAATCGACCTCCCAAATCATCATTTCTTTAGCGAACTCCACCGCCTTTGAAATATGGCTTACATTGGCTTTAGTGATAGTAAATATGGCTTTTACGTAGGGCTTCAGACTACCTTTAGCCAATTTCTCTTCTTTGAGAGCTAGGAGCCCTCTAGCGACCCTCGATAGGTTCCCGCCTCTTCTTATTTTGGAGTAAAGTTCTACATCGAAAGCGTCTATGCTTACGTAGATCTCATCTACTCCAAGCTTTACGAGATCTGGAGCCAGCTCTTCTAAGCGAAAGCCGTTAGTGTTGAGAACTACCTGAAGTCCTTTAGATTTGGTCAGAGCCAACATATCAATTATGTTCGGATGGATTGTAGGTTCTCCCCATCCCGAAAAGACGATCCTTTTCACTCCTGAACGTAAAGCGTTCTCAATGGTCTTCTCGAAAAGAGCTACAGACATATCTTGTTCTCTAAAGTTTACGCTAGAAAACCTAAAACAATGGGGACAAACATAATTGCAACTGCTCGTCACCTCCACCATGAGAGCTTTAGGAGCAGAGTCGGAACGTAGCGAAATCTCCCAGTCCATAAACCTATATGCAGCCATAACCTCTAGCCTACAACTTAGATTCTATTTCCGGAAAACTTATTAATAGAAAGTTTTACTCAAAACGATCAATGCTTTTTAAAACTTTATAAGCGCTAATCTCAAAATCTAATCCTGACGCTCGAGGTGTTCTTATTGCCTCTTGGAGGATACATGGGCAAAGTCCTGAAAGTCAATCTTACCGAAGGCAAGACCTACATTGAACCCCTTCCAGACGAAGAAGTGTTAAAGATGTGGATTGGAGGTCGAGGACTCGGCGTTTACTATATGCTTAAAGAGGTAGACCCTAAAGCAGACCCGCTCAGTCCAGCCAACAAAGCAATAGTAGCTACGGGTCCTCTAACAGGAGTCGCAGGTCTTGTGGCTCCTGGCAGGTGGGTTTCAGTAACTAAGTCTCCTCTAACTGGAACGATCCACGATTCTCATAGCGGAGGCAAGTTTGGACCTGAGTTGAAGTTTGCTGGCTTCGACCTCATTATCATAGAAGGAGCTTCAGAAAGACCTGTTTATCTATGGGTTCACGACGGGAAAGCAGAACTCAGAGATGCAAAACATCTGTGGGGTAAGGATACGCACAGCACTACTGATATGATACGAGAAGAGCTAGCGACAGAAGTAGGAAGAGATGAAGCAGACAAGATCAAAGTGGCCACCATAGGTCCGGCAGGAGAGAACCTTTCTAGAATAGCCTGTATAATTAACGATAAGTCTAGAGCTGCCGGCAGAGGAGGCCATGGAGCTGTTTGGGGCTCCAAGAAGCTCAAAGCGATCGCTGTGAGAGGACATATGAAGATCCCCATAGCCAACCAGGAAGCGTTTAGAGAAGCAGTCCTTAAAGGCATGGAACTAGCTAAGAAATCTCCTGTGACTTCTCAAGCCTTACCGAAGTATGGAACAGCTGTACTAGTAAACATAATAAACGCTAGCGGAATACTCCCAACTCGCAACTTCCAGACCGGAGTCTTCCCAGAAGCCGAAAAGATAAGCGGAGAGACCATAGCGTCCACGACTATGGATTGGGAGAAGTACAGAGAGGAGATCTGCTGGGGTTGTGCTATAGGTTGCGCTAGATATACGAGAGTCAGTGGGAAATTCTCAGGAGAAGGAGGAGGACCTGAGTACGAAACCGTTTGGGCTCTCGGAGCAGACACAGGAGTTTCAGACCTCGATGCAGTATCTAAAGCCAACTTCCTTTGTAACGAACTCGGTCTCGACACTATATCCATGGGAGCAACAATAGCTACCCTTATGGAACTCGTTGAAAAGGGGAAGATTCCGCCTGAGAAACTAAGGGGGCTCAACGTCAGATGGGGTAACGGAGAGGCTCTAGTAGAGTTAGTTTGGAGAACTGCCTACAGATCTGGAATAGGAGACGACCTAGCTGAAGGAGCTTTCAGACTAGCTAAAAAGTATGGAGCACCCGAGCTAGCCATGACTGTGAGAGGACAAGAACTTCCAGCCTACGATCCTAGAGGTGCCAAAGGACACGGATTGGCTTACGCTACCAGCAACAGAGGAGGATGTCATCTCAGAGCTTACATGATAGCTCCTGAAGTCTTAGGCGTACCTCAGCTAGTCAATAGGTTTTCAACTGAAGGCAAAGGCAAACTAGTTAAACACTTCCAAGACGTCTTCGCAACTCTGGATAGCCTAGTGGTCTGTAAGTTCGTAACCTTCGCCTATTGGAGTGAGGTATTGGTTGAACAACTTAGAGCTGTGACTGGTTGGAACATAACGATCGATGAGTTTGAGACTATAGGGGAGAGAATATACAACGCTGAAAGAGTCTTCAACGTGCTAGCTTTTGGAGACGGAGAACAGTACGACACTCTTCCCGCAAGACTGCTCAAAGAGCCAATGCCAGAAGGTCCGAGCAAGGGTCATATAGTTGAGCTGAATCCTATGTTGAAAGAGTACTATCTCGTGAGAGGCTGGGTTAAAGGAAGACCTACCTATGAGACCCTTAAGAGGTTAGGGCTAGAAGACCTAGCCCGAAGGCTTAAAAACGAAGGTCTCTTACCCGAGTAAAGCCCCATATCTTTTTCTTTCTTCTTTATCTTCTCTTTCGCTTGAAGTCTCTTCCATAAGGCTCTCTGCTAACTTGTCCATACATTTACATACCTCCTTAGCTAACAGAAAGTCTGCTATCCCTATTAGCTTAGGTCTGCTGGCTACGCTATCGACTTCAAGAACAAGAGGGACTCCGAGTTCGTCTAAGTACTTCACTTTGTCTTCTATCACGCCTACATCAGGCTCTACAGGTATTGTGTAAGAAGCCATCATCTCGTAACCTTCTTCAGTTTCTATAGCTCCGCCCGCTATCATTATAGGAATCCCTGTCTCAACGCTTCTGGCTATGGCCAAGCTGAAGATGATGTCCTTCTTATAGCTTAAAACTCCGTTCTTCCCTCTTTCAACTGGGATCGCAGAAGCCGTTTGAGGCATCATAAGCCCTATAACTATATTGGTAGCTGAAAGACGAGCTAACTTAAATAGATCAGACATCAATATGTCTTCGTCCATGAAGAGAGCTATAGTCAGATCGAAGCGGTCAAGCTTGACCACTCCTGAAAACCTTCCTGGACTTATTCCTATGCTTTCCTCAACGCCGTTTAATAACACCTTTCTGTGTTTTCCTATTACCGTGCCTCTAGGAGATGTGACCACAGCTGTCAGATAGATCCTAGGACCTGCTCTCTCTATGATCGGACCTCCTATAAGATAGACGCCGTACTCAAAGCTCCACTTAATTAATAGGGATGTGATGTTTCCCTGTTTGGCCTTAGTGGGTCCTACCGTTATCCTCTCTGCATTGCTCCACGCTATTCTCTTAACCCTAGACTCGTCGTAAACAGATAGAGGTCCATAAAAAGAGTAGGGAGGAAGCACTACTACGTCAACACTATATTCATCGACGAGTCTTCTGACTTGTTCGTTCAGCTTTTTAGCGTTAGACCTTTTGGCATCGAATTTCAGCTTGTCATGAATAACTCCTATTCTAACCTTCATTAGCAACTCCCCTCTTCAGTAGCTGCTCTCTTTTAAGCATACACTCTGCCAGAGTTCGTATTATCCCTGACTCCTCGACCTCTCCTTTAGAAGCAGATTTAATAATGTGGACAAGCCCTCTCACCTCTTTATAAACCTCTTCAAGCACTTCTCTCCAAGTCTTCGTTCCACTCTCGATCTCATCCATTGCTTTTTCAAGCTGTCTTGTCCTTTCTTCAGACACTAGCTCAGGAATTACCTTAGCTACGTCTCCAAGTCTCTCATTAGCGTTGTGAGGTAAATTCATGAGGTACTCGTAGACCTCTTCACCTTTACTCGTAGCTACTACATGACCTGACTTAAGGGATAGTATATATCCTCTCTTCAGTAAGGTGTCTACTATTTTAGCATAAGTGCTGGGTCTCCCTATATCTTTTCTCTTCATTTCCTCGACTAGCTCTCCTTGAGTGAAAAGCCTCACAGCGGGCACTCTTCTTCTAGCTACGTAACAAGCTATGAAGACCTTATCTTTCTGTCTAGAGATCAAAGCTTCTTCTTCCTCCTTTGGGACCAGAGGACGCTGAAGAGCTACAACTTCAGGAAACACAGCTAAAAATCCTTGTCTAATTCTATCTTGGGGTAACTCTACAATCCTCGTGACCTTATATTCATCACCAATTATATCTATCGAGTACGTTACTTCAAGCACTTCTGCCTCTCTCATCTGACTCGCTACAAACCTCCTAAATATCAAGTCATAAAGCCTGTAGTGTCTTTGAGTGAAGACGCCTGGAACCTCGATAGAGCCTTCTTCTATGAGCAACCTCAGGGTCTTAGCATCTAAAGGTTTAACGGGACGAATGGCTTCATGAGCTCCTCCTTCGCTCCACCTTCGGGGCCTGAACACTTCTTCAACTTGGTCTCCATACGTTTGTTTTAACCACTCTTTAGCTACCTCTATGCCTCTCTCGCTAACTCTAGTGGAGTCTGTTCTATGGTATGTGATCAGACCCCACTCGAAAAGGTCTTGAGCTAGCCTCATGGTCTCAGAGGCTCCGAAGGCTAGTCTCCTTCCAGCCTCGAGGATCAGAGTGTCGGTCATGAATGGAGGCTGTGGATATAGAGTGATCCATTTCCTCTCGACACTGATTACCTTCAGCTCCAGCAACTGCTCTTTTCCTCTAGCGTATGCTCTAGCATAACTCTTCAAATCCGAAAGGATGCTTGGTTTCTTCAATTCATGTTCTCTTACGCTGAAAAGACGCTCCTTTGTGTCATGTTTCAAAAATGTAAACACGTCAACTTTCTTCTTATATTCGTTGGTTCTAGCAACAACCCAACCCAAAACTGGGGTCTGAACTCTTCCAGCGCTCAGATTATAGTTGTACTCTTCTGAGCACGCCTCATCCTGTCTTTTAGCGCAATAGTGTTTAGGCCAGAAGTCACACCAGAGAAGAGGAGACAGAGTGAACCCTATCCACCTGTCTTCAACTCTTCTGACTATCTGAGCTTCTACAAGTTTCTCGTTAAAGTCTCTCGGATTCTCGAGAGCTTTAAGTATAGCTTGTTTCGTTACTTCGTGAAACTCCAATCTCTTTATGTTCTTGTTGAAAGGTTTCAATAAAACCGCTATATCCCAGCCTATTTTCTCTCCTTCTGTATCGGGGTCCGTTCCTATCAGAACCTCGTCTACCTCCCAAGCTAGCCTCCTCAGATCCTCTATGACTTCTTTAGAGTCTCTGAAGACCTTGCTTCCGCATCGCGGACATCGGCCTAAGTCTTCAACAAACTGCTCTCCACAGGCAAGACATCTCTTTATGCTAGAGTATATCGGGACATAAACTTCTTTGGTGTCGTCTTTTCCTACAACGACCCCAAATATGTCGTCGTAGTTCTTTAACAACGAGCTTAAGACTATCAGGTCTCTTTCGTCAGTCGAGAGAACAAGGTCTTGTACGTGACCGCCGCTGGCTGCTACGATCAGTATCCGGTTCTGAAGAGAAACCTCGAAGGCTCTGAGCCCTCCGTGCAGTACCCTCACAGAAGGTCTTCCGAAGAAAGATGCTATAGTTCTAGCTTTGTTAGGAGATTCGACAACGAGCAGAGAGGTTCTCACTAGGTCTTTCCTCTCGGCTTTAGCTTCTCCTTTTAAGATCCTCGAGACGTTAATCCTGTCCTGTTCTATCTCTTTTAGCACTTCATCTATATTAAGCTCTCTAAAGTCGACAAAGTCCACATCAGCTACATAATGAGACCTGGAAACAAGCCTTCTGAAAACGCTAGGGCTGTCAACAATGACCACACTAAGGCCTTTAGTTATCCCGCCTACGTAGAGTCTGCTGGTTCTGCCGCTAGCTTGTAGATAAGTAGGAACGTCAGCTATTAAGATGAACGTCTTCCCGTTCTCAATTACGAGGCCTACGTCAGTCTTATCTCTGATCCTTCTCAGAACTTCTTCGTTTCTGAGAGCTTCTCTGATGAACTCTCGAGCTTCAATTATTATGCTTATAGATCTCTCAGACTCGTCGAAAACTCCAGATCTGATTTTGTCGAGAAGATACTGCAAATAGGACGGAGTGTACCTTCTTATTATGCGTCTCAGGTTGACCAAAATCCTCCTAGCTCTTTCTGAAAGCTCAGGCATTTCGAGTTCCGCTATCAACTCGGCTATTCTCGCTAGAGCTAGAGGATGAGGATCTATTTCGTCAGCCATTAAGGAAAACTTGTAGCGAGGGACCCCCGCGAAGACGGCGTGTCTAACGACCTCAGGTAGGTCTACGCCTCTCACCAGAGGACCGTAGTAGTTAGCCACTCCAACCAATACGTCTAGCTCTCCTCTCTGAAACTCTCGAAAGACTTCAAACGAGGTCTTGGAGTGATAAGCTTTAGCTCTAACCCCTGCTTCTTCTAGCCTTCTAGCGACCTCTTCTGCTTTCTCAATGCCCCAGTCGTTAGGGACGAAGACCAACGTGCCCTTGCCGAGCCTCTTAACGACTTTTACTGTCTCTTCAATTACGTCTTCTTTAGGAATTAAATAAGAGTCGATTATATTTCTTAACCCTATGTCGCTTCTTCCTCCTACGTCAAAGCCTAACAGAGCTCTGAAGATCCTAGAGGCTCCTCTAGGTCTGCCGGTAGCGCTACTGACTATGAGAATAGCTACTTGTCTCCTCTTTTCTTGAAGCTTTTTCCTCAAATCGTCTCTCTCCTGCTGAAGCTGATTTATCTTAGCTTGTATTTCGTTCTGTTTTTCTTTAGACTTTTCGGGAAGAGCTTCAGCTAATCTAGCTATTTCTCTTTCAAGTTGAAGAAGTTTAAAGCCTTCACTTACGTCTTCATCGCTAAAGCCGGCTATCTTAAGCACTGCTTTTACTGTTCTACCGCTTTTCATAACTGCATCTACATCGTCTACAAATATGAGTTTGAACTTGTTCTTTTTCAAAGACTCTAAGTTCTTTCTAGCATAAGCTATAGTCGTAATGAGAATATCGAAGTCTCCTTCTTCTATCTTCTTCAACGCCTCTCTTTTCAAAGCTTCTTTCATTTTAGAATGTATGTAGACGACTCTAACTCTTTCTATAGAACTCTTTCTCATCATCGTTTCTAACTTTTCGGCTATCTGAGCTACTAAGGTTGATGTAGGAGCGATTATGTATGTCTTTTCGTTTTTAAAATAGGCTGAATAGAGAGCTAAGATAAGACCAAAGGTGGTCTTTCCAGTTCCCGTAGGGGCTACTATGCTAAAACTATCTCCTCGTACAAACCTCTTAATCCAAGTCCTCTGAATCCCCCAAGGAGGAGCTCCAACACATGTTTTGAAGAACTCTTCTAGATTTTTAACTTCTTTCTCAAGCTCGTAGAGTTCTTTTAAGTTCTTCAGCGTCCCGAGCCTTTCGAGAACTTTGACAAGACTCTCGAGATCCAGATCGCTTTCAGCGACCTTTGGTAGACATTCAGGACAGGGAAGACCTTTAGCGAGTCTGCTCTCTGTGTTGGGACCTTTACAGTTTGGACAAGACCATCGGTAGAGACCTCTGCCCGTTCCTTCAACTAAAGCCATAGTCTCCTATCCATGTTTAGAGCGTTTCGGTCTCAGCGAGATTTAAAAGCCTTATGAGAGAACGTGAACTCTTTAGCCTTAGCCTCTTGAGCCTTGACGTTAGAAAGGCTTTCGACAGCGCTTTCTAGAGTCGGCTCTTGTAATCCTAGCTGAGTTAAAAAGAATTGCTTAAAGCTCTGTTCGAAATCTGAAGCTAAAGGTGTCTTTAAGCTTTGAAAGAGAGATTTTTCGTTATAGGGGGAGGACCTGCTGGAGCAGGAGCGGCTCTGCTCGCATCAAAGCTAGGCTATAAAGTAATTGTATATGAAGGTCTCGAGCGTCTCGCGTTTAAGCCATGTGGTAACGCTCTTCCTCTAGTGCCTTCTCTCATGTTGCAAGTGCCTAAAGACGCGATCTTGAATCGAATCAAGAGAGCTAGAGTCTTCGTAGACGGAGCGAAGGCCTTTGAGACAAAGGGGTTTGTGGAAGGAGTTGAAGGCATCATAGTAGACAAAGCCCTTCTTTTAGAGAAAGCCTTTGCCGACGCTGGAGCTGAGGTAGTTTTTAGAGCAAAATATGATATAAGCAAAGGAGTCGTTAGAGCTGGAGAGACTGAAGTAAAAGTAGAGATAGGAGTCTTTGCAGGAGGGTTTCCATACTACGATGGAGATAAAGTCCCTATAGTTCAAACTCTCCTCTCTGGAGTAAAAGACTTTGAGAAAGACTCTGTAGAGATATATTACGACTCAAATCTCATAGGCTATTACTACGTGTTTCCTTACGGAGACGATGTAGAAGTCGGCGTAGGAGGTTACGTTAGTTCTCACATTTTAACCAAACTTCTTCAAAAGTTCATAGAACTAGATGAAAGGCTTAGAAGAGGTAAAGCGAGATCTACGAGGTTCTCTCAAGTATGTGTAGGAGGTCCTAAGCCTGGCTATCTCAATAAGCTCGTTAAGGTAGGCGAAGCTGCAGGCTATGTGTTTCCGCTGACTGGAGAAGGAATTAGGCCGGCTGTCGCTAGCGGATACATAGCTGCCAAGGCTTTGATAGAAGGAAAGAATCCCATCAAAGAACTTGAAAGGAGCTGGGTCCACAAAGCAGTCACTGTTCAGAAGAGGCTACTCGAAATCTCTATGAGCTTGAGCCCGAAGGAGAGAGGAGAACTTATAAAGAAGCTCTCAGCTGAAGAGCATGCTGAGATAGTACTAGCTACCTTCAGAACCACCAAGCTTGTCGTCGCCTTCTTGAAGTTGTTCTTCTGGAAGCCCGGTTTAGCTCTCAGCGTAGCCAGAGCCCTTCGGTGAGCAGTTAAGGTCAGTTGGGTAAGTTCTCTTCATCTCTCAGACCGGGAGTATATCTTCATCCCATCTTGAGAGCGAGCGCGAGATATTATTAAATTACTCATCTCAGCCCAAAGCGCGATCCACAAGAAAAACGTAAGAAAAGAGAGGACTGTGAACGCACAGCTAGATAGCGGACTCCCTCCTTCAAGTCTCCTCAAAGCCTCTGCGAGAACTCTAGAAGTTACTACTATGCCTGCCCATCCGAGCGCTATGATCAGAGCTGGAGGTATGAAAGTTAGCAGTATCAGCTTCCAGCGAAAAGGAGGACCGCCTCTTCTAGCCTTCACTTCCGCTTGGCCTAGTCTAGAAGCTTTCTGAGCGCGTTTTTATAGCTCTAGAGAAGTTTTCTGACTGTATGTAGGCTCTTGGAGTTGAAGCTAAACGCGTTGATCGTCGTAGCTATAATAATGGGAACTCTCGCTGTCGTTCTCTCTCTGTACAAGCTAGCTAAACTCTTAAGAGGTCGTTTAAGATAAGCTTCGACTAGCACAAAAAGATATATTAAGCACAGATACTCTACAGCCTAAGATTAGAAGTTATGGATAGCACTGGTGTGTACATTTTGACTGAAGATCTGTGCAAAATCTTAAACCACCCTATACACGGTCGCATAGCTGTCGTGAACAAAGGGCTACAGAGAGTAGTGGTAAACTCGACAAGCATAAGTAGCGTCGATCCACGAGGGCTTCTGACTACGTATAGAGGCTATAAGATAGCCGACTTGGCAAAGCTCTCAGACTTCTACGACTCCGCGTTTCTTTTGCTTAAAGGAAGGCTTCCATGTCTTGATGAGTATGAAGTTTTCAAAAAAGAGCTCGATAAGGCTAGAGCTAGCGTAGAGGAGTGGGTTCTTGACGTTATAGAGTCGATCCCGAAGTCTCATCCGTCTTACTACGCGATCGTCGGCTCAGTCCTTATGGCTCGTTCTCTCTATCCTTCTTGGAGAATGGACTTAAAGCAAGTTGAAGAACATCAGTTGAAAGTGATAGCACAACTACCAGCTATAGCTATCTACGGCTACAACTTTGCCTATAGAGGAGTGAGAGTCAAACCAGATCCCTCTCTTCCTCACGTAGTCGACTTGCTACGCATGATCTTGTTGAGAGAGCCTTCTGAGATAGAAGCGAGATCTCTCGAAGCCTCTCTTATACTTTATATGGATCATGGGTTTAACGCTTCTACTTTTGCTTTGAGAGTTGTAGCTAGCACTCTCAGCGATCTCTACAGCGCGGTAGCTGCCGCTATAGGAGCTCTCAAAGGACCTCTTCACGGAGCCGCTAACGAAGACGCTTACTGGATGTTCATAGAGGTAGAGAAGAAGTCTAGAGAAAAAGGAATGAGTCTAGCGGACTCTTTAGAAACGTACGTCAAAGAGAAGCTGATAAGAGGAGAGAAGGTGCCAGGCTTTGGACATAGAGTTTACAAAGAGCTCGACCCTAGAGTTCCTGTGCTCAAGGAGCTCATAGTCAAGTTCGACAGAGGTGAAGAGTGGCTAGAAGCCATAGCTAAAGCCGAAAGATTGATGAAAAGTTCTAAAGGCTTAGTAGCTAACGTAGACCTCTACACAGCTCTCCTCTACATGTTGATAGGAATCCCGCCTGAGCTCTACGTTCCTCTCTTTATGGCTGGAAGAGTGGTCGGCTGGGTAGCTCACTACGTTGAACAACTTAGCAACAACAAACTGATACGTCCTCTAGAAAACTACGTAGGACCTCTCGGTTTAGAGTACGTTCCTCGTTCTCAGAGAGCTTGTAGCTCTGAACAACCAAGCTAACCCTATGGCTGTAGCCAACACGTCTAAAACAGCTCCAGGACTCCATCCTCTAGGTCTCCAAAGAGAGTCTAACCATCTTAAAGTTCTCAAGACTCCGACCTTTTGAGAAAGCCAGAGAGCAAGTCTAGCCTCCGCTAAAGCCTTTTTATAAGCGATCCATCCGTACTTAGCAGCTATCAGAGTATCTCCCTCGCTCGCAAGGAGTTCTAGCAAGGTCTTCAACAGAACTCTACGTTTTAGCCCTTCGATATTGAGCTTAAAAGCAGTCTTCAATGCGATAGGATAGCCTTCGAGGAGTTCTCTGTGGACTATATCCCATTTCGCTATCTCCAACACGCTTGTAAGGCTTTCAGGATGCTTTCCAGACCCGACTCCAGGAATAGGGCCTTCATATGAGCCTAGATGTGAAGGTCTGAGGAGTTCGAGAACCAGATAGTACTCTTTAGCCACCTCTTCTCCGTCGTACTTCATGACGAACTCTCTGGCTTTAGAGCAAAGAGTCTCGAGACTAAGGTCGTTCTTCGACGCAGACAAAGCGGTTGCGAGAGGCAAGAGCAAAAGCATAGAGCCTAAGGCTATGTTCTTCTTCAATCCCAAAGATGAAAGGTCTGACCTGTATGAGCGAAGCCCTACAACTAAAGGATTGTATCCAGCTCTGCTTGCATGACAAGCTTTGAAGAGAGCTGTTTGAGCTATAGAAGCGTGAAGCATGAAGTCCTTTATGTTCTTATCTCTATGACTTTTGAATAGCGTAACGGCTCCAGGCTTAGGATGAAGAAGAGGTTCTAGATAAAGACCTATGGAAAGATAAGAGATCAGAGAACACTCATCCATTGACTGAAGTCCCTTTGATCGTTCTCACGATCTCTGTAAACGCTTCTGAGTTCTCTTCAGCTATCGTTCCTGTAACTATTCCGTCTGCTCCAGCTTCAATGAGCGCTTTAGCCGCTTCTGGAGTTCTCACTCCGCCTCCAACTATTAAAATAGGGTCTAGGTTTGCTTTCTTCAAAAGAGTCTTGGAGAGCTTAACGGCCTGTGGAGGGACGTGTTGAGGAGCTCCGCTTCCCGCTTCTAAATACACTATCTGGTTGCCCATCATGGAGCACGCTACTACGTGAGCCGCTATGAGGTCGGGCTTATCTATAGGCACAGGTCTTGCTCTCAGTATGTAGCCAGCAGTGCCTCCGTGTCCTACTATAACGTAGCACGTAGGTATAGGCTCGATGCCGTGATGTAACACTATTATTGAACCCTGAACTTGTGCTATCCCATGGTAGTATGGATCATCGCTATTTAGAACAGTGAGGAAGAAAGCGGCATCAGCATAACGAGAGACGTTGTTCAAAGCTCCAGGGAACAGAACTACAGGAAGCCCGTAACTCTTCAAAGTTCTAACCACAGCGTCAGTATTCTCAGGTGAGACTCCAAGACTTCCGCCTACTAAGAACACATCTGTTCCTGCTTGAACCGCTATTCTCGCTATTCTTTCAGCTTCTTGAGGTCCGCACTTATCGGGATCTATTAAAGTGAAGTGAAGCTTGATAGAATTATTCTTCTTCTCCAAAAGACTCTGAAGCACTCTCTTCAAGCTCTTCCCCCTCTACTGTCTCTCTTTCTTCAGCTCTTGTAACTTCTGTGCGACAGATTTCTACAAGCCTTCCGTCATACTCCATATCGGTTATCTTGTTGTAAACGTCTATAGTTTCTTCTATCTCGGAGACCGGAAGTTCGCAGTAGAGTCCGCAGGTTCCACAACGCACAATGGCTGTTCTGGGGCCTTCCTTTGAGCGAGTTATGTCGATAGTTAGAGTGAGTTCGCTACAAGAGGGACAGGTGAAGTATCTGCTTCTCAAGACTCTAGCTACTTGCTTTTGTCTTTTGATCTTCCTTCTCTTTCTTCTACCACCCACTCTTTGCGCACCTTCGCTCAACTTCAGCTAAAGAAGTTAAACCTATTTTTTAGCGATGTCAGCGCTCTTCATTCTTTTTATAGCGAGACCTCGTCTATCTTATTGAGAGGTGTGCGAGCTTGAACTTCAAGGTCAAAGATTTGAGCTTAGCTCCTAAAGGTCGAACTCAAATAGAGTGGGCAGAGAAGAATATGCCGGTGCTAAGAGAACTTGCTGAAAGACTAAAAGAGAATAGACCTCTTGAGAACTTCAAGGTCTCCGCTTGTCTTCACGTAACGAAGGAGACAGCGGTTTTAGTTAGGACCTTAAAGTCTTGGGGAGCAGAGGTTTATCTGACTGCGTCTAACCCTCTATCTACACAAGATGAGGTAGCTGCAGCGTTAGTTGAAGACGGGATCCATGTCTACGCTTGGAGAGGAATGAGTTCAGAGGAATACTTCGAGGCGATCAGAGTCGTAGCCTCGAAAAAGCCTGACATAGTGATAGACGATGGAGGAGACTTACATGTAATGCTTCATGAAGAGCTGAAAGAATTGGCCTCACACGTGGTTGGAGGAACTGAAGAAACTACAACCGGTGTCTTAAGATTAAAGGCTCTAGAGAGAGAAGAGAGACTGCTCTATCCTGTGATAGCTGTTAACAACGCTAAGACCAAGTTTCTCTTCGACAACAGATATGGAACTGGACAAAGCACTATTGATGGGATACTGAGAGCAACGAACACACTGATAGCCGGAAAGGTGGCTGTAGTGGCAGGCTATGGATGGGTAGGTAGAGGAATAGCGATGAGGCTTAGAGGTATGGGAGCTAGAGTTGTAGTCACAGAGGTCGATCCAGTGAAGGCTTTAGAGGCTTTAATGGATGGTTTTGAGGTTATGCCCATGAGAAAAGCAATTAAGATCGCCGATCTTGTAGTTACGGCTACAGGAAACATAAACGTAGTAAAAGGAGAGGATGTACTTGAAGCCAAAGATGGAGTGGTGTTAGCTAACGCAGGACATTTCAATGTAGAAATAAACGTAGAAGAGCTCAAGAAAATAGCCACTAGGGTCAAAGAGATCAGACCCAACGTAGAAGAGTATTTGCTCCCCAACGGTAAGAGGGTTTATCTGTTGGCTCAGGGAAGGTTGGTCAACCTAGTGGCCGCTGAAGGACATCCGAGCGAGGTGATGGATATGAGCTTTGCTAACCAAGCTCTTTCGGTTCTGTACCTGAAAGAAAAAGGAAGAACGTTGAAGCCTAGAGTTTACGACGTTCCAACAGAAATAGATGAAGAGGTAGCGAGACTAAAGTTGAAAGCGTTAGGAGTAGAAATAGACTCTCTATCTGAAGAGCAGAAGAGATATTTAGAAAGCTGGAAGGTCTAAGCAGACAAAGAAAATAAATTTAAAGGTCACTCGAACTCTCTAAAATATCCAAGGGGCCCGTAGCTCAGCCCGGCAGAGCGCCCGGCTCATAACCGGGTGGTCGGGGGTTCAAATCCCCCCGGGCCCATCATTTCTTCACTCTATCGGCTCTTCGATTTCGCCAAGAACTCCGATTAACTCTTTGTACCTATTTCTAACGGTAACCTCAGTGACTCCAGCTATGTTCGCTATCTCTTTCTGAGTCCTTCTGCATCCGTGCTTGAGAGCAGCTATGTAGACAGTGGCTGCTGCAAGTCCGCTAGGATCTTTGCCTGAAGATATGCCTTTGCTTCTAGCTTCAGAAAGTATTCTGATCGCCTCCACCACTATGGCCTCTGAGAGGTTTAATGCGCTGGCTATTCTATAAACGAATCTCTCAGGCTCTATCACAGGTATAGTCAAACTGAGGTCTTTAATCAACACCCTATAAGTTCTCGCTATTTCTCTTCTAACCTCTGTCTCGTTTCCAGACCTCAAGTGTCTGACTATATCGTCTATGCCACAGGGTATCTTATGTCTTCTGCAGGCTGTGTAAAGACATGCAGCTACAACTGCCTCCATGCTTCTGCCTCTAGTGATCCCTCGCTCAGCCGCTTCTCTATAGATCCTTGCAGCTTCTTCTTTGACCGAATCAGGTAGCTCGAGCTTGGCTACAAGCTCGTCCAACAACATTAACGCTTGAGATATGCTTCTCTCTACGCTAGAAGACACTCTGTTGAGTCTAAACGTTCTCTGAACTCTTAAGCTCTCAGCCTTTCTCGAAAGCCCTCTGATCTTCTTCCCTCCCGGCTCTCTGATGGGACCTACGTTGACGTTTATACCCATATGCGGCTTCGCAAAAGATATCGCACCTCCTGTTCTAGCTCTTCTCATCTTCTCTTCTGCAGTATAGGCTCTCCATTCGCTTTCATCAGTTATCACAGACTCTTCAAGAACTTCACCAGTCTCTATACAAACTCTAACGCCTCGCTGAGGGTCATAAACGACTTTTTCAGGAGGACAAGCAGTTTCTCTACGTTTCTTTTCCAACTCTCCGTTATCGCTAAGGATATCTTGAGTCCCCAACTTCACACACCCTTAAATATGTTTCTCACCGCAGAGGCTCCGATACATATATATGTTTCGCTAGTAGAGGTTAAAAAACTTGTATGAACTTTAACTTGGTTAATTAATAATTAATAACTGAAACTAATTCAAGAATTGTTGCAAGGTCTCACCTAAGCTGTAGCTCCTCTATAGTTGCCGCTACTCCATGAATCTCAACAGGCTTCACATAGACAGCATAGCCTTCAACACACTTCAGCACTCGCTCAAGACGGTCGCGAGAGACTACAGCTATAGCGCTACCTCCCCAACCAGCTCCTGTAAGCTTTGCTCCTAGAGCTCCGCAAGACTTCGCTCTGTTTACTAAATTGTCTAACTCCAAGCTGGAAGCTCCTAAAGATGTCAAAAGTCCGTGGTTTATGTTCATAAGCTCTCCAATCCTTTCTCCATCGCCCTCCTCTAATGCCTTAACGGCTTCAGAGACTAGAGAGTCTGCAGCCTCATATATGTGTTTCATCACAGTCCAGTTCTTATCAGCTAGCTTCAAGACGTGTTCTACTACGGCCTTTGTGGATCTCTTAACTCCTGTGTCCATGACGATGAAAGAGTAACTCGAAAGTCTCTTGAGGTCTATTTTAACGTGTTTTGGTTCTTCTCCCCGTCTATAAACTATGGTGCCTCCCCATGTAGCTAACGCGTTGTCTATTCCGCTAGGTCTTCCATGAGCTACTTGCTCGCTTTCAAGAGTAATCTCGAAGAGTTCCTTTTGACTCAAAGAGATTCCTAGAAGGCGAGAATAAGCTAAAGCGTAAGCTGTAGCTGTAGCTGCGCTCGAGCCAAGGCCTGCGGCTATAGGAACTTCGCTCTCTATCACTGCTCTATGTGGAGCTATCTTATAGCCGCGCTTCGCTAGAGCTTTAAGCAGAGCGACAAAAGGCTCGGCTTCTTTAGACTCTGCTTTCAACTCGCTCAAATCAAGCCTCCAGACAGCTTCAAGGTTCTTACTCTCTATAACTATGTGACTCTCTGAAGAGAGTTCTACAGCTACTCTAGCCCTTAAGCTCAGCGCTGTGGCGACAGCTCTCGTCCCCTTTACAACGAAGTGTTCTCCAAAGAGGATCGTCTTCCCTGGAGCGCTCGCTACTACTCTCATGAACGTCTCTCCTCCCACGGAACTTTCAAAACGTCGTCATCTTGAACGTAGTTCTTAGAGAGCTTGAGAGCGAGATCGGCTTTAGCTAGTTCGTAACCTAAATAGGCTGAATGCTCAGAATCCATTCCAACGAGTCTTATTAGAGCTCTGGCTAGGCTCATAGCGTGTCTTCCCTTAACTCCGTAGACTTTTCCTGAGTATTCTATATAATGAGCAATGATGACTTTCTCTTTATGGTCTACCGCTATCTTGACATAGCCTCTTTTATCCCACTTAGGCTCTATATAATCTACGTATTGAGCTTCTAGCTGTTCTTTTTCAAGAGATAAAGGAGTAGGACTTTTAATTATGAAAAGCCTGCTGTGATCAAGAGTTCCATGCCCATAGTACATAGCTGAAGAAACTCTGAGAGCCTCTCTCGCCTCAGCAGTAGTGTGAGCTAGCCTACCTTGCTCGTCGACCACTGAGTATATCGAGATTCCTAGCTCAACCGCTAACATCGTCAAAAGAGCTTGAGCTCCGTGAGTATCTGCAGGAAGAACGTCGAGAACGTTAGAAGCAGAGAAGACTAGAGGTAGACCTAAGCGTTTCAGCTCTGAGTATCTGACCAATGACGAAGAGAAATCGAAGAGAGGAACACCCAGAACAGGGTCTAGAGCTATCTTTGTGACCCCTTCGTCAAGTAAAGCTTTAGCTATAGACTCTAGGGTCGTTATATCTCTGTCTCCGACTAATACCGCTATTCCTTTATCTAAAGCTTTCGCTTTCAAGAGACTTTTTGCCGTCTCAACAGATACTACGACTCCGTCGGCTCCTGCGTCTAGCGCTCTTTCTGCGTGCTCTATGGTAGGAGCTTCAGCCAACAAGGGCTTTGTTGTGCTTTCTCTAACGACCGCTACTCTTTTCGATAGTTCCTGGGAACTCATATCGTAGGATGAGCCGACAGTTATGATATCAGCTCCTTCGAGCTCCACTCTTCTCACTTCCTTTTCGAGTCTTTCTATAGGACATCTGTGCGAGAGTTCTGAAGAGAGAAGTACAGGAGGCCCTCGAAGTGGCACTGAGACCTCTCTCAGCTTGAAGGCTTCAACAAAGTCGATCCGTTTGAGGTCTGTACGTGTCCGTTCTTCAAGAGGCTTTACTTTATCTAGGTCTACCCCTCTCGCTATGAGGTCTAGCGCTGAGGTTAGAAGATGAGGAGAGCGAGGACCTTTCATTACCTTAGGCTTCGCGAGACTGACCTCTAAAATTGATGAGTCCCCTTCTACAGTTCCTGGAATCAGAACTACATCAAATCTCCTTAGCTTCTCGAGAAGTGCTGGGTCTCTCTCTATGAGACGTCTTAAGGAGTCTGTTGAGTGTCCAGCTATTGAGTGAATTGGAAGAGCTATCACTTCGACCTCTAAAGCTCCTTTCGATTTGTAGTTTTTAAGTTGAGCTTCTATCATAGGCTTAGCAGTTACGCTTGTGAGCACAGCTACTCTGATGTCTAAAGACATCTCAAACGTACCCCGTTTTCCTAAAAGCTTAAGAGCATTCTCTTCTTTTAGCTTTTCTATACAGTCTCGAGATGTAAAGACAGATTTAGAGACGCCTATACAAGGACCAAGCAAGCCTGTTCGATAAAGCCCGCAGACCTAAAAGACCAGGATACGGAGCTGTACGACCTTTTCTTATAGCTTCTAACACACTATCGGCATTTGCCGAGTCTGAGTCCACAAGCGAGAATGCGGCTCCAACCTCTTCAGGAACATGAGCATCGCTTGACGCGAGCCAGGCAGCTTTCACTTTATCCGCTAAAATAAGCGTAAGCAGGTTGAACACAGGTAGACTGCTGGCGTTCCAGACCTCAACTCCATCAAAAAAGCCTCGTTCAGTGAAGATCTTCGTTCTCACGCTGCTCTGAGTGACGTCGAAAGGGTGAGAGGCTATGAGAACACAGTTGTCTTTAGAAGCTCGCTCCTTTAACTCATAGGGATCTCTTGAGAGAATCCACTGTGGCGCTTTCTCGCAGAGGACCAGTATGTGACCCCACTCTGTACTGACTTCTGCTCCAGCCAACACTAAGATCTTGTCTACAGAAAGTCTAGAGTACCTTTGAGCGGCTATAGATCCTTTAAAGGTGTCGTGATCAGTTATAGCTACTACGTCAAGTCCTCTCTTTTTAGCCAAGAGGATCACTTCATGAGGCTCTATAGACCCGTCGCTCTCAGTACTGTGAACATGAACGTCCGCTTTTAACATCATTTTTAGGAAAGCCTCTCAAACGCTTTAGTAGTACTCTAACATCTTCGGTCTAACGCTTACACCCAGACTCTCCAGCCCTTCGTATAGCATCTTGAGTGAATCATAATCAGATTTTGTATGTAGAGGCGGATGTTTGAAATAGAAAGCTGAAGCCCAAGCGACACTACCGCCTATTCCGATATCTCTAAGCACTTTAGCTATCCTAATCACGTCTACCAACACAGCTGTAGCCATGGCTTTATCGTCTACTTTGAGCTTAACCTCTATCTCTACATCGAGACCTGCGAAAGCTTTAGCTCTCATATACATGTACGATATTTTGGTGTTACCAAGGAACGGAACGAACCCACTGGGACCTGCGAACACCTTGCCTTCTTTAAGCAAAACCTGAGGTTCTTCTTGAGTAGAAGCTACAGCCATGGTCTTACTGACCTTTTTGCTGCTCAGTCTATCCAAGACGAGCATGTTTTTGAAGTCTGTGTTACCGCCGACGTTGAGCTGATAGGTTTCAAGAAGTCTAGCTCCTCTCATTCTGATCAAGCTGGCTAGAGCTCTGTGAACTATTGTAGAGCCTAGCTGACCCTTTATGTCGTCACCCAAAATAGGAGCTCTCTTCTCCTCAAATAGTTTGAGAAGTTCACTAGGCTGACTAGCAACGAAAACAGGTATCGCATTTATGAAAGCAACACCAGCTCTAGCTGCTGCTTCAGCATAGAAGTGTGTAGCCTCTTCGCTACCTACAGGCAATAAGTTCACTAAGACCTCAGTTCCGCTGTCTTCTATATCTTTAGCCACCTCATGAACTGTGGGCTCAGGAGCTTTGAGGGGTCTAAAGTCTTCTTCCATATGAAGCGCTACTCCATCGAGAACCCTTCCTAGTCTTACTTCAACGCCAAGTTTAGGAACTTCGGCTATCTTGGGAACTACGTTGGGATAAGCAAATATAGCTTCAGAAAGGTCTTTACCCACTTTGTCTCTAGAAACGTCAACAGCATATGAGAACTCTATGTCTGTAACCTTAAAGCCTCCTATGTCTTCATGTATTAGACCTTCGCTAGTTTCTAGACGTTTGTAGTAGAACACGCTCTGAACTAGCATAGAGGCTATGTTACCAACTCCTACTATACCTACTTTTATACCCACCGTACCCAACCCTCTTTCATGCACGTAAATAGGAAGCTTAAAGCTCTTTTCTGTTCGTAAATAGTCGGGAGGAAGTTTGGAGACCAAAGCCCTTTCCAGACTTAAAAGAAAGCTCACAACAGAGAATCTCTGGATGTATATCGTTAAGGTGCTAGCGGACGAGGGAGATATGCGAGCATATGATGTGATCAAAAGGGTTAGAGAAAGGTTTTCTATAGGAGTAGCTACCGTGACTGCTTACGTAGTGTTATACAAAATGTCTAGAGAGGGCTTGATAGAACGCTATTCGTCTGCGTCTGGAGAGACTCTTTACAGAGCTACTGAAAAAGGAAAGACTGCTCTGAAAGAAGCTATATCGTTTTTCAAAAAGCTCTCTGAAGAACTTGATCCTGAAAAGTGAGCTACTCGAAAACGAACTGAGAAAGCCACGTGGCTAGGATAGCTAAAAGCACACCCGAAAGCGTCAATAAAGCTATTGAGCCTAAGCTTGTATACATCATCATATTCGAAATGACGTTCTGTGCATAGGGAGCGCTAAGAGCGAGAACTATAGTGGGAATTAGGAGACTTCGAGCCTCAATGTATACAGCTAAAGCCGAGGAGAAAGCAGCAACTGCTGAAAAGTAAATTGCTGAAACCGCAATTATGAAAAACATTGATAAGAAAATGTTTAATCCTGCTCCACTGAAGAAAGTAGAGCTGGTTAAAGCTATGAAGCTAAAAGTTTCAAGCAGTATTAAAGTGAAGAGGAGCTTTGAAAAGAACATCGTCTCAGAGCCTATAGGTAAAGCTTTAAGTCCGTAAAGAGTACCTCTATCAGCTTCTCTTACGAAGCCCATTATTGCTGTGAAAACCGCTAAAAAGAGCTGAATGAGTATAAGTGAGGACCCTATAATAGCTTGAAGAGTATAGTCGTCTATTGCGTATCTTGAGGCAACGTAGCCAGAAAAGCTTGCTGCACTGATAGCGAATACAATAGCTGATACGAATTCTAAAGGTCTACGAGACTCAATTAATAGGTCTTTCCAAAGCAAAACAAAAACCTTATAGACCAACTCTCTTGACCGTGCCTCCTTCTATAACAAACGCCTTTATGTCTAAACCTTTCTTTTTTAGATAAGATAAGTCTGAATCAACATTAGGCGACGTTAACAAAATAGCTTTGTCTCTCTTGCTTAACTCTAAGAGGATTTCGCTTACGCCTTCTCTCCCCTCTACATCGAGACCAGCAAGAGGCTCGTCTAGGAGAATTACTGAGGGGTCTCCTAACAGAGCTCTCACAAAATCTGCTCTCTTCTTCCATCCAAAGCTGAGTTCAGCTACTCTCTTCCCAAAATACTTTCTAAGCCCTAGAGCTTCTACGAGTTCTATAACTGAACCGTCAACGTCTGAATCTTTCAACTTAGCGTAGTACTTTAGGTTCTCTTCTACAGTGAGTTCTGGATAAAGCATAGGCTCGTGTAACATCACTCCTATCTCTCTTTTGATGTTTCTGTTTTTAACGTTTACTCCTTTGACAAAAACTTCGCCATGCGTAGGAGATATGAGACCTGCTCCAAGCTTTACGAGAGTAGTTTTACCTGACCCGTTTGGACCAAAAATCAGAGCTACGTCTCCTAAGCTTAAAGACAGGTTAACAGAGTTCAAAATAAAGGAGTCAGTTGTGTACTTTTTCCATACATCCCTATATTCAATCAGAACAGCAACCATTAGTCTATCCTCCCTAGCTCTTTGCTAACCGCGTTTAGCTGGCGGACTCCCGTAACCTTCATGACATGGAACCATTATGTCTCTTACATCTATAATCTGAACTTCTGGATAGAAGACCCCTTTGACCACAATCTCTCTTCCTATCATCCAGTCTCCTGGAGCTTGTTTATGCATAACCACGAACTGATTGTAGTTGAACCTGACGTTGACTATTGCAGAGCTGTCTTTCTTGCTAGTGAGCTTTATGTAGAGAACTCCCTCTTCAGGCTTACTTTCATAGCTAATTATGACCCCAGTTACGGTCACAGTACACGGTCTGTTTATGCTCGCAAGATCGACCACGTCTAAATATCTTCCACTTGTCACCACAGAATACATTGTGAACCCTATCACAGCTATTAATGCCAGAACTATAACGAATGAGACAATGTTTTGTTTCGAAACCACCTACAGCCCCCTAAATATAAGGATCACTATAGCTAATAGAGTTAGCGCATAAAGTAGTGCTGAAGCCGCCACACACCATGCTGTAACTACCTCTATAGAAGACGCTATGACCTCGCCACCTGTAACCACTCCTTCAATCACTACATAGTGACCGAGCAGTGTAACCACCCAGTTAGTCGTCTCACCACGTCTGATCTCGACCTGAGGAGGATCGATCACAAACTTTCCGTTGTATTCAACCGGTACTTCTCTGTCTCCGCTTAGAACCTTTAGCTTTAACTCGTAGGTCTTCGTACTTTCATCTAGTTTCAAAAGCTCAGCGTGTATCACTGTTCCGAAGAACCTAACGTTCGCTCCTTCTCTTAACTCAGTCGCAGCTTCAGTCATAAAGCCCATTACTATCGGAAGAGAGGACAATATTGCAGCTATTAGAACAAAAGCTGGAACAACTAGGATTAGCTTCGGGACTTCTATACCTTTCGTGACTCTCAAATACAAAGTTCTAGCTAATAAAGCTCCTAAAGTCAACACTATAACCGCTCTGAGAAGCATGTAGGCTATCGAGAAGGAGCCCGCTCTAAAAGTTTCTCGAGGAGTTGGGTGTAGAGCCTCAACTACTTGAGGCAAGACAAAACTCAAGGGAATCGTGACATAAGCGGCTACGGCATAAGCCATAGAGACCTTGGTGGCCACATCTGGATCCTTAACGCTAGACCGTATTATATAGTAGACGATGTAAGCTATGAGAAGGAACAAAATGCTTGTCTGTCTCGGGTCCCAGGACCACCAGGTTCCCCACGACTCTACTGACCAAAGAGTGCCAGTAATCCAAGTGACAGCTCCGTAAAGCCATCCAATCGTTATGCTAACATGTGCTATTCTCTCCATCCTGGCATCTCTCCGAATTAAGTACAAGATCGCAGCGACGAAAGCTATTGTGAAGAAGAGGTATGTAGCCCATCCCAGCTGGATGTGAACGTACATGTTCTTATAAGCAGTAGGAGACCCTCTATCTACATACGATGGAAAAGCTCCTTTAGAGACTCCATAAATCAGTGTGAAAGCGTCAACTAAAGCTAGTAAGATCATTCCGTAGAGCAGAGCCCTTGGAATGCTTGAAGAGAAGGTAGTCATGACAGAAAGCCCTCGTTGTTTTATATCTACAAACTTAATATGTTTTCCCAACTACTAAATTATATTGTGAACGATAAATTGAAAATCCGAAACCTTTAAAACCAGTTAAGGATCTTCTCTTATACCCAGAGAGCGTGGTCAGGTTGAGCTTAAGAACGAAAGTAAGCTCAGTTCTCTCAACAGCCATTAGCGATATGAGAGTCAAGCTCTTCCTGCTCGTAATCCTTGTGGTTTTAGCTACTTATGGGGCTCTCGCGTTTTATGATCATGATCCAAGGTCTAATGTCTTTTGTGTTCTCTTCTGTCACAACATGAGACCTTTTTACGACGAATTCAAAGTCAGTCCTCACTCCAACTTCAATTGTCATGTATGTCATGGTGGCGGTATAAGCGGGATAATAAGAGCTATGACTCACGAACTTCCGTCTCAAATCCTCAAAAGGCCTTCAGCTGCCGAGATCGCTGCCAGAACTCTCCATCTCTACGAGGAGTGTACACAATGTCATAAAGAGAACCTTTTAACCAAACTAGAAATCCATAGGATTCATCTTGGGGTTGCGAGACAGCTATCGTGTTCTGCATGCCATAGCAGACATCTAGTCAATTTAATCCGCAATGATGACTGTACTCAATGTCACCCCTACGATAGGACTTTGAGAGTTCATGCAGAGTTCCATCTCATAGCTCAGCTTAGTCTAGAGAAAGGCATAATAAACTGTGAAAGATGTCATACAATCACCGATCCAGCTCATGTGAGATACGCGGTACAGGGCGCTTCTTGTTTCGACTGTCATGGAGCTTTAAGACCTGTTTCTATAGCTGGAAGGAACTGTGTAGAATGTCATTCAAAATAGCTTAAAGCGCTGTTTTTGCTTTAATTCTATTTCTTTGTGTAAAGCCTTAACTCTTAGCCTTTTTTGTGATTGCGTTCATATACTCTAGAAGCGTTTTAAAAGACTCCTGACCTCCTGCCACTTCTCTCAGCACTTCTAGTGCTTTAGCTCTGTCTTGAATAAAGAGCAGATCAAAGCTCTTTTTGTACCTTACATAAGAGAGCAGATCAAGTCTGAGCGTAAGCCCATAGAGGTTCTTGTCAAACGCAGAGAAATCTGTTTTCGTCATTTTGCTGAACTGTCCAAAATCGCTCTCACTTGGCTGTTCCTCCAAAAGCTTAAGCAATCTCAACACCGACCGTATAACAGGCTTTGAAAGCTTGGATTTCTTTAAGGTTGAGTTCGTCATGAATTCCTGATAAAAGCTATAAAAACCGTGTGGTCTGCTTAAGACTCTCCGACCCTGGTCTTACTCCTTTTCTTCTTCAATGTTGATTGCGAAACTCCAAGCGATGATGCTGATCAGGAGGAGAGCTAGCTGAAGAACTAAGGCTATCGTGAGCTTCTGAGAAGTCTGAGATATGCTACTGCCTTCAGCTAAAAACGGAGGAGCTACAGGTTTGAGACTAGCGACTATAGAGACTCCTAGAAAACCGGTAGCCATCAGCACTAACGCAAACGAAGCCAAAATGCTCTTTACGTCCATTTGTTGTCCACTCTCCAGCAACACACTGTTCTTCTCGAACTCTACGATCTCGCTGATTCAACTAAAGCTTATAATGATTCAAAGGAGTTTGACGCCAAAAAGAGTCTTTTTGCCTTAATACTAAATGTAGGTGGTTTAAATTCTTAGTCAAAGAGGTGATTTAGTCTGTTCCTCAACACAAATAAGAGCTTCCAAATAAGAAGGGTTTAGCGTGGGACAAGAGGTTGTCCAAAGCTTTCGCAATAGTTGCTGAAGGTTTAGCCAAACAATATAGCAACGGGACTTGGGGTGCGATAGACATATCCTTCGAGGTGAAAAGAGGAAGTGTTTGTGTACTGCTAGGTCCAAACGGAGCAGGCAAAACCACGACTATAGGAATATTAACCACTTTGCTAAGACCTACTCGAGGAAGAGCTCTTGTTGAAGGATATGATGTAGTCAAAGAATCCCAAAAAGTTCGTGAGATCTCAGCTCTAGTCCCTCAGGACGGAAGACCTGATGGCTACTGGACTCCTAAAGAGGCTGTAAAGTGGTATCTCGCTATAAGAGGCGCTAGTCTCAGCACTGCTGAGAGAGAAGCAGATTACTGGATCGAGCATCTCGACCTCTCTAGCGTTAAACACGTCCCTATAATGGAGCTAAGCGGAGGACAGAGAAAAAGAGTTCTGCTAGCTATGGCTTTAGCCTCAAACGCTCATGTGCTCTTTCTAGATGAGCCTACAAGCGGGCTCGATATAGAAGGTAAACACCTTCTCCTCAAAACCATAAGAGAGATCGCTAGAGACGGTAGAACAGTAGTTATCACAACCCACGATATAGAAGAGGCTGAGATAGTAGCGGACTTTGTGGTTTTAATAAACAAAGGGAAGACCGTAACGAAAGGTACTCTAAATTCGCTCATAGAGAGTCTGCCTTATAGATGTAAGGTAGTAGCTAGAAGCGAAGTTCTCGATAGAGTTAAAGCCTCTGCGAGCTTATTGCTCGGAGACTCCGTAACTTTCTACTTCTCGAGCTGTGAAGAAGCAGAGTCTATAGCTAGAACTCTAGGACTGTTCGTAAAGAAAGTAGGATTGTTCGACGTGTATCTCTACTACATTAACGAGGGAGCACAGAAATGGCTTCAGAGAGAAAAGGGATTTTGAGAAACATCTCTTTCCACTTAATGCAGATAATCGGAGTAGCCGTTCTCGCTTCAGGAGAGTTTCGAAGAAATCTGGACATGGCTGTAAGCGGGTTCGTCAACGCCTTGGCTCTCACAGTGCTCCTATACTTCCTCCTCCAGAACGAAACCGCATTTCTCTTAGTAGCTACAGGCTTCACTATAGCGGGCTCTTTCAACGCTGGAGGCACTGTAGCTAATAGAGTTGTCTTTCTCTGGAGATACGCTAAAGCGCTAGACGCTATAATGGTTTCAGGACTAAAACCTTGGAATTTTGTGTTAGGAGCTACTCTCGCAGCCTTCACCTTCGGTTTTGCCTCCGACTTCCTCTACATCTCCGTGATCTCAGTAATAGTGGGAAAGCCTGAGATCGCATTACTCGCCTTAGTCTTTGCTCCATTTATGTCTTTCTTAGGAACTCTCATAGGTATGAATATAGCGTTTAGAATAAAGAGTCATCTGAAAACTCAAACTCTCTACGGGATGATCTTCTTCAACCTGTTCTACCTCCCTCCTGTTTTTTACCCAGTAGTTAACATGCCTGAGCCTTTGAGACCTCTGGTCTTTTTGGCCCCCACGGGTTTAGGAGCTGAGACTTTGAGAGTCTTAACGGGAGTGAGCGAGCCTGTGTATTCTCTAGAAATACTGCTAGGAGCACTCTTCTTGTGGCTAGTAATTCTGCTTGTGCTTTCAATCAAAGGTTTAAAGTGGGACTTAGACTAAAGCTTATGTTAACTTGACTATAAATTATTTAAAGATTAAAGTGAGGTCAGGATCGGTGTCAATTTTGAGGATGACCAGAGAAGAAGCGAAAACAAGAACAAGAAATGAGTTGATCAAAGCTTTGATCTATATCATTCTTTATATAGTTACTGGAGCCATAATTACAGTTATCTTAGGCATCATCAGGTCCGTCTTCAATGTAGACCTCACGGGACTCTCTCCCTATGTCAACGCCGCTCTTTTAATAATCTTCGGTTATTTCGTAATCAAAGCTATATCTAATGCCGCCTTTTACACTACGTATTCCAGCCACGAAGACCTGGCTACAGCCGCTGCTGTAAAGAACGCCGTTTTCCTCATAGGTCTAGGAGCTCTAATAGTGGCAATAGTTGGAGCTGTTGTAGGCGGAGCTACTGCTGTAGCCTTAGCTGGCTTCCTAGCTATCGTTATCGGTTACGCTACTCAACAAGTCCTGTCTCAAGTGCTAGCCGGCTTCTTCCTTATCCTGATAAGACCTTTCAAGTTGGTTACAGATAGAGTGAACGTAGTCGGCGAAGAGGGCTACATTGAAGAGGTTGGAGTGATCTACACTAAGATGAACAAAGACGATAAGACTGTAGTCCTGATCCCCAACACGTCTCTCATCGGGAACAAGATCTACATACTTACAGAAAAGGTCAAGACGGAGTCTCGATCGTGAGTCTTTCTGTTCTTTTCGTTTTATCTGTAGCTTTTTTCACTCTTTCTATATAAACTTGTATGGCTTTAGCGTTCGCTTCAACAACTCCATCAGCGCCTAAAACGCTTCTTCTTCTAAACCTTATCTCAGCTAGCCATCCAGAACTGTCAACGGAGACTACTTTATCGAGAAGCCCTGCTTTAGAAAGCCCTGCAACAGCTCTAGCTCCTACTCCAAAGAGATGAAGACCTTTAGGAAGAACTCTCACCACACTAGCTATGAAGCTCGTTCTTCTTTTGTCTCCGTCTAGTCCTCCTATTCCTCTAACTGTTGTAGAAATCTCTTCGAGCTCTTTATAGCACTTCAGATTTTTGCCTTGAACTACAGGCATAAACTCTCCTCTGTAAACTTTAGCGAACTCTCTAGTTCTCGCTAAAGTCGTGCTACAGTCTCCAGGAACGTCTGGAGCTACAACTATATCGAAGAGCTTGTTGTGTTTTAAGATCAGATCTGCGTAATCTCTTACTCCAACTTCAAGACCTAACTTAGCTAAGTGGTATGCGCCTGAATCTAGCATTACAGAAACCTCTGTTTTAGATCGCAAAGCTGAAAGCCTTTCGAGAACTACAGGCTTCATCTTTATAATAGAATAAGAGACAAGGATTCCGAAATCAGCTTCTCTCGAAGCTATCTCTATAGCTTTGATTTTAGTTATGCTGAGATCAGGCAAAACTATGTAGATACGTAAGCTCAAGAAGGGCCCTCCTCAGCTTCTCTAAGTTCTTTTTTGATCTAAACGAAAGAGGTGACATCAAAGAAGGGCTGAGATCGGTTATAGAGACGTTGCTTCTCTTAGAGGCTTCAAGCACTGCAATCCTGTAAGCTTTGACGTTTATGTATGTAGCTATAGCAGTATAGCGTAAAGAGAGTTCTTTGAGGTCTTTCGCTAAAGCCTCGATCAGAACTTCAAGTCTTTCTAAATCCTTAGAGTAGACTTTATCCCAATAAGGAGCTATGTCGCACCACGAGTACTTCAACTCATCTCCGTGAAGCACAACGCCTGGCTTACATGAGTCTACAGCTCCAAGGTTTACTAAACCTGCTGAAACGAGGTCTCCTACGTAAGCTTTAACTATCTTCCATCCATCGCAAAGAGAGTAGTCTCCTAACCTTACGCACTGATTACATGGAAGCAAGAGAAGAACTCTCCTCATATCTCTACTCATCAATTTAGTGTTATCTCAAGCACAAATAGCTGAACAGCCTTGTAATCCCAGTGAGCTAGCTTTTAGTTTCCAACAGTTAAGTAATATCGTTGTATGCTATAACATCTATTGTTTCATACATTTATAGCTAGTTATATTTGTAAAGTAAAAACTTAGTTTTGTAACGAATGTAACTTTATAACCTCGAGAGCTAAGAGACAACGAGGAGTTCTAATGTTGTCAAAAGAACCTCTGAGAGTTCTTGTGCTAGGAGCTGGTGGAAGAGATTTTCACAACTTCAACGTGTTTTTTAAAGATAATCCAAGCTTCAAGGTAGTCGCTTTCGCTTTAACGCAGATCCCAGGAATCGATAGATTGAAGAAGTTCCCTCCTGAGCTAGCAGGAGCTCTCTATTCTGAAGGGATCGAGATACTCTCCGCTGAGAAGCTCGAAGAGATCATCATTGAAAAGAAGATCGATGTAGTGGTGCTTGCTTTTAGCGACATAACCTACAACGAATTGGGAAGGATCGTTAGCAGAGTCTTAGCTACAGGAGCTTCGTTTATGGTGCTCGGACCTAAGCATACAGTGTTAGAGTCTAAGAAGCCAGCGATAGCCATCACGGCTACGAGAACAGGAGCAGGAAAAAGTAGCGTAGCTAGAAAGATAGCTTCTATTTTGATAAATAAAGGTTATAAAGTAGCTCCAGTTAGACATCCTATGGTCTATAACGACTTCAAGGAAGTCTTGACGGTATCTACTGTAGAGGAGTTAGAACATATGAGATTAACTCTTGAAGAGAGAGAAGAGTTCGAACACTACATAAAGATGAAGCTGAAAGTGTACGCAGGTGTGAACTATCTAAAAATCTTAGAGTTAGCGGAAAGCGAAGCAGACATAATCCTTTGGGATGGAGGTAACAACGACTGGCCTTTCATAAAGCCCGACTACCTAATTGTCGTAGCGGACGCCTTGAGACCTGGTCAAGAAGTCGGAAGTTATCCAGGCGAAGTCAATATTAGAATGGCTGATGCAGTGATAATTAACAAAACGGATAGAGCAAAGCTTGAAGACGTAAAGAGAATAATAGACAACGTGAAAAAAGTAAATCAAAAAGCCAAGATATCTTTAGCGATTAGTAGAGTCTACGTAGATGACCCCAAAGAGGTCTTAGGGAAAACAGCTATAGTAGTTGAAGACGCTCCTACAGTTACACATGGAGAAGCTCCTTATGGAGCAGGTTACGTAGCGGCTTTAGAATATGGAGCACGTATAGTAGATCCTAAACCTTACGCTGTAGGCTGGATAGCTGAAGCCTATAAGAGGTATCCGCACATAGGAGCAGTAGTTCCCACATTAGGCTATACTCAAGAACAGCTGAGAGATCTTGAAGAGACTCTCAATAGAATCCCAGCTGACGTTATAGTCTCAGGAAGTCCTCTCGACCTGTCTAAAGTGCTAAAGCTGAACAAGCCTGTGATTAGAGTACGTTATGAAGTAGAGATTATAGAGGGTCCTACCTTAGAAGAACTTGTCGAAGAGTTCTTAGAAAAGGCTTCGCCTAAGCTGAAAAGCGTCAGAACTCGATAGCTCGTCTCTGGGCACAGGTGTGAGTGAATATCGCGACTTGCTGAAAATTGCAGAAGAAGTTCTGAAAGAGACCTCTCTCTGCGACAGATGTTTTGGGAGACTTTTTGCAAAGCTAGGTCACGGTTGGAACAATAAGGTGCGAGGCGAAGCTCTCAAGAGAGTAGTGTTGATGAGAGTTCACGAGAGATTACGTCGCGGAGACGCGAGCGCTGAAAACGACCTTAGAAAGATAGCGCCGAACGTTGGAGAGATCGCTAAAGGAGTATACCTTCAGGTCTTTGGCGAAGAGCTAAAGACCAGTGAGTGCGTTATTTGTGGAAGCATCATAGAGGAGTTTTTAGAACGCGTCTCAAAAGACGTAGCGTCAGTTGTAAAAGCTCATAACGCTCCTAGCTTCTTGATCGGTGTGATCTGCGATAAAAACGTCCTAAAGAGAGAGGAGGAAATAACGAGCAAATACGGTATTGACTTCTGGGAGTCTATAAAAAGAGAGATAAAAAGAGAGATAGGAAAAAGAGTACAACAAATGACTAGTGCTGTTCCTGATTTCAAACATCCCGCTTTGACGCTTATCGTGAAGTTTCCAGAAGGCTCTTTAGAGATCGCACCTTCAAGCATGTTAATCAAAGGAAGATATTGGAAGACAGGAAGGATGATCAGTCAGGCGTTCTGGCCAACAGTTAATGGCCCCAAATATTTCTCAATAGAAGAAGCGGCTTCGGGAGTTCTTGCGCTGACTAGAGGCGATAGCGTTGTGGTTCACGCAAGTGGACGCGAGGACGTAGACGTCAGAGTTCTGGGTTCAGGAAGACCTCTCATAATAGAAATAAAAGCTCCTTCCGTTTGGGTCGAAGACCTAGAAGCAATTGAGAAAGCGCTCAACTCTACTGCAACAGAGGTAGTTAAATTCAAGGTGGAAGGCTTTGCTGAATCTAAAAACGTGATCAGAGTCTACAAAGAAGAACTCGCAATAAAGGGAAAAACCTATAGAGCTCTCATCTACGTAGAAGGCGGAGTTAGAGAAGAAGACATGAGAACTCTCGAGGAGAGATTCGCTAATAGGACGATATTACAGAGAACCCCTAAGAGAGTGTTGAAGCGAAAGAAAGACATGGTTAGAACGAAGCTGGTTGAGAGCGTAAAATGCAAGATCTTGACTTCAAATCTCATAGAGTGTCTCATAAGAGCTTCAGGAGGTCTCTACGTTAAAGAGTTAGTCAGCGGAGACGACGGAAGGACTACTCCAAGCTTTTCTGAAGCTCTCGGCAGAAGAGCTTTCTGCATAGAGCTTGATGTGCTAGAAGTAAGCGTTAATCCAAAGCCTCTCGAAGCTCAAGGTCTAGCTGAAAAACCTTAAATAACCTCACTCTATCCGAGCACTAGGTGAAATGCTTTGGTCAAGGCTCCAAAAGGCTACAGACATAGAACGAGAAAGCTTTTGAGAAAAGAAGTGAGAGAACGTGGAGGCGTTCCTAGACTCAGCGTTTTGCTTAGAGAGTATGCTGTAGGAGAAAAAGTAGCTATCGTTATTAACCCTTCGTTCCACAGCGGTATGCCTCATAGAAGATATCATGGAAGGACTGCAACTATTGTTGGAAAAAGAGGAGAATGCTATATTGTTAAGGTGAATCTAGGAGATAAAGAAAAGACCTTGATTGTAGCTCCTTACCACCTCAAACCTCTAGAGTCTTCTCAAAAAGCTGTTAACTGAGAACAACATGGGATAGGTGTGAACTCTTGGAGAGAAGGATTCTCAGCAAGAAATATATCACAATTCATGAAGCTAGGAAGATCGTAGAGGAAAGACTTAAAGATGAAAGCAACGCTACCGAGGTGCTTAACAGAGTTCGCAACTACTTGATGATATTTGGAAAGCTTGATGCAGAGACCTCGAGAAAAGCTATAGAAAGCTTGCTTGAGCTAGGCGTTCCTTTAGAAGCTGCTGTCAACATATTAGATCTGTGTCCGCAATCTGAAGGAGAAATCAGGTCGATCTTGTCCACGTTTAAAGAAACTGCTCTAGACCCAGAACTCATATCTAATGTTCTCTCTATAGTTCGAAGAGCTTGCGGTTGACTAGCATAACACAGCTAATCACTTAAAAACTTTACGCACGGAAGTTGTTCGTGGGAACTCCTGGTGGAAGGGACTCCTTTACAGCCCAAAAAGATTCACGTAGCGGCTCTAGAGAGAGAGGCGATTGTAATTGACTATAGCCCTACAGGCATAGACTCCGACCCTCATAAAGAACACAAGGGCAAGCCTGTAGCTCAAGCTGTAGGCGTGAGACGGTTCAGCTTAGTCGATGGGATTCCGCTGTCAGACGTTGAGATTTTTGAGAGAGTCACTTTAGTTAGAGAAGTCACCAGACTCTTAAGCCAACCTATTGATGTAAAGGGAACGAAGTTCAGAAAGATAACAGTAGTGCTTGCATGTCTTCCAGGTCCGGAAAGAACGTCCTACTGTTATTCTTTAACGGAGTTAGACCCATGGACTGAAGACTTACTTAGAGAAGCCATTCAAAGCGAAGGAGGATGGGCTCTTCTCGTCGACTCTCCTTCCGAATTGGTTAAGATAGTCTCTGAACGTGGTCTACCGGAGAAGATACTAGTGGTGCCTCAACGGCCTTTATCCTATAACGAACTAACCGATATAGCTAAAGAGAACCTTCTAGAAGCTGTGAAGAAAATAATTCAATCTGATGAAAAGACCTTCGTAGAGTTCTTTAATGTAGCTGAGCCTATAAACATCAGGCTTCACGCTCTCGACCTCTTTGCAGGAATAGGGAAGAAGACTGTACAAGCTCTGCTTGAAAGAAGGTCTCAGAAACCCTTCGAGAGCTTTGAAGAAATAAAGAAAGTCATCAGATCAGACCCTGTAGAGCTGTTGACCAACAAGATCGTTGAAGAGATTAAAGGCGAAGCTAAATACTATCTCTTCGTAGAGCCTGCCGACTACTCAGCTCCATTTCTAGATTATCCAGAAAAGATCAGAAGGTCGTTACAAATGAGGAAGAGAGGAGGTGGAGTTCAAGCCTTTACTTAACCGTAGAGAGCTTTTGAAGTACACAAAGAGAGCCCTCAAGTCTTTAGGACTAAGACCTTCAAAAAAGCTCGGTCAACACTTCCTGATAGACCCTAGAGGAGTGAGACTGTTTTTAGACTGTTTAAACTCAAGCAACTCCAGAAGGTTTTTAGAAGTAGGCTCAGGCTTAGGGGTCCTTACTATAGCCGTCTCTCAAATAGCCGAGCTCGTAGTGGCTTTCGAAATCCATCCAAAGCTTGTTGCGTTTTTAGCTAAGCTCGAGTTAGAGAATGTTCAGGTTATCAGAGGCGACGGAGTTGAAGCCGCTTCTTCAACAACTATAGAGCACGTTTACTCAAACACTCCTTACAATTTGTCGACAGCAATACTCTTTGCTCTAGCTAAAAACAACAACATAAAAGAAGTCACGCTAGGAGTTCAATTAGAGGTAGCCGAAAGACTGCTAGCTAAGCCAGGTCTTGAGAGCTATGGAAGACTAACGGTTGTAACGCGTAGGGTCTTCAATACAAAGATGGTAGGCGTTCTGCCTCCCGAGTTTTTCTATCCGAAACCTGAAGTCTATGGAGCAGTTGTAAAGCTCGAGAGGAAGAAAGAGTGGACTCGAGAGGACGACGCAGTAGAGGCTGTAGCTAAATGTCTCTTCACAGGAAAGAACAAAAAAGTGGTGAAAATGATGAAGAAGTGTTTCAACATAAAGCTAGAAAGCAGTCCGCTAGGAGAGAAGAGAGTGAGAGAGCTGAGTCTAGAAGACATGGAGGAGATTTTGAAAACGTTGGACTTAGAGAGACTTCTGACAACTTAAAAGCTATATTCGAAGTGGAACTCGATGAATGTGTCTACAAGCCTTCAGACGACACAGAGCTAGCGGCTGAAGCTTTGTTGAACTTATCTAGAGAAGGTAGGACATACTCTAGCATAATCGAGATCGGCTCCGGTAGCGGAGTTCTAGCTCTTTTAGCTTACAAGTTGTTCAAACCCTCAAAGCTCATCGCTACAGACATATCGCCTTACGCTACTAGGCTCTCTCGCAAAAACCTGCCTGAAGAAGTTCTGGTAGTCAGGTGTGACGGAGCTACATGCTTTAGAGACGGCTGGGACTTAGCTATACTTAACCCTCCTTACTTGCCTGTAAAGCCTCGAAGTCCTCTGCCTGAAGGTTGTGAAGACTGGCTAGACCTGGCTTGGAGCGGGATGGAAGACATGGAGAGGCTGGTAAGAGAGGCTCTTCGAATATCGAGAGAGACCTTGGTAGTCTCTTCTAGTCTTTCTCCTATAAGCGTTGAAACGATAGCGTTAGAAGAAAAGCGTAGAGCAAGACTACTGATTTCAAAACGTTTCTTCTTTGAAGAAATATACGTATACTATATAGAATCAACTTAGGTCAGAAAAAAGAAATCAAAAATATGAGCGAACGACTTGCTTAAGTATCCTAATGTCTTCATTTCTTCTTTTCTTCTTTCTTCTCTTCTTTCTTCTTCTCTTCCTTCTTGGCCATCTCTTACACCGCTAATAATATAGATGACAATCACGACTAAATAGAGTTAGTAAGCTGACTACATATTACGGAGACTTGTCAGAGCTGCAATAAACATAGCTTCTCAAAAGAGACCCGGCTCCTTTGTAGAACTCTGTGCTTAAGAGGTTTAGAATCTCGAAGGCTTTCGAACGGAGTCGTGGAGTGAGATTCAATGGTAACGTAGTGCTTCAAGACCTAAAGATCAAAAAGGAGCTGAAAGTCAAACTAGAGAGTTCTCTTAGCGAAGCCGAGATTAGAGAAGCTCTGCTAGATGGCCATGCTAAAAGAAGACCTAGACCCTGTGGGCTCACTATACACACCTCTACAGGATGTAGTTATGGATGTCTCTACTGCTACATATTCGATATGGGGTTCTCACAAAGACCTGAACCATATAAGCTATCGAGTTCGCAACTGGTATATGCTCTAATCAGTAACGAGAGCTTCGTAGTCGGTCGTCACGGCACTCTCTTAGCCTTTGGGAGCGTAACCGAGCCCTTCATGCCTATAGCTAAGAGGAAGACTATGGAGTACTTGAAGGCTACGAGCTCTCATTTAGGTAATCCACAACAGATCTCGGTTAAAGGAGTGCTAGAACCTCAAGAACTAGAAGACTTTACAGCTAGCGCCGAAACAGACATAGATGTCCTGATCTCGCTCACTACTTTTAATAAAGCGAAACAACTAGAGCCTAGAGCTCCTTCGCCTACCGCTAGACTCGACTTCGCTATGGAGCTAATCAAAAGAAAAGTCAGCGTAGCTCTTTTCGTGAGACCTATATTGCCTAGCGTCACTGACCGCGAGTTCGACTTGATTCTAGAAGGAGCCGAAAAGAGAGGAGTTAAGAGATTAGTTCTTGGAACTTTGAGACTCACGAAACTCATTCTCAAAAGACTAGAGACCTCAAGAGCTATAGACATAGAAGAGCTTAGAAGCAGAACGCCATTAGGCTTTGAGAAGTCGCAAAAACAAATAGCTCTTAGAGCGTCAGATATCAAGAAGCGTCTGCAAGCAGAAGCCAACTCTCGAGGCTTCAAAGTCTACCCAGCTGCTTGTGCTTCAAGCATAGACGCCCATAAGCTGTACTGTAGATTATGTGGAATGGGACCTTGTGGAGAAAAAAGCGAAGCTGTGAAAGTTGATGAAGAAGGGATCAAAGACGCTGCTGAGACGTTAAGAGCTAACGTAGCTGTCAACGTCTGTAATGACGTTATTGATATAATCTGTCTGAGCAACTGGAAGGCCTGCGATAAACTAAAGCTGTATATAGAAACGGTAGCGAAGGTCAGAACTAGAGTCAGAAGACAGGAATGAGGGAAGAGCTTTGAACAACGACAAACAAGTGCAGGATTTGAGCCCTTCAGTCAGGATCTCTCTTGAAAGGATAGGCTTCAAGGAGCTCAAGAGAAGAGTTAAGCTAGAGACTCCTATAGGGCTTTTGCAACTAGACTTAACCTTAGACCTCTATATAAGCATATCTAAAGATAGAAGAGGAGCTCATCTCTCTAGAACTGCTGAAACAGCTTTAGAGGTTCTAGAGACTTCCTTCATAGCGAAAAGTGTTGAGGAACATTTAGAACTGTTGGCGCGCCATCTTCTCAAAAAGCACGAATATGCTGAACAGGTCGAGGTGAAGGCTACCTTTACGTATTACGTAGAAGTAGAGTACGGAAAGCTGAAGGGAACTGAGCCTGTAGTAGCTGAAGTAGAGATAAGCTTAGATAGAAACGGGAGGAAGAGATGGAGTGTAGCCGTTACCGTCGTTGGGCTTACAGCTTGTCCTTCTGCACAACAAGCGATAGCGACTCTTTTAAAACGAGAACCTCACGAAGTTCCTACTCATATGCAGAAGGTTCTAGTAAAAGGAAAAGTGAGCGGAGAAGAAGGCTTTGTCAGAATCGAAAGACTTGCGAGAGCTCTTCATAAGAGTCTATCGGCTCCAGCATTCACTTTGCTTAAAAGAGCTGATGAAGCCGAGCTGATATTGAGAGCGATCTCCAACGCTAAACTTCTCGAAGACGTTGTGAGAGACTCTATAGCTAACATAGCTTTAGAATTCAAAGACCTTTCGCTCGATACGCTGATCGAAGTAGAAGCGGAAAGCTTTGAAAGTATTCACCCCCATAACCTTTATGCTTATAAAAGAGTCGCTCTCAAAGAAGCTCTTGAAGCTCTAGCCTTTTCGGAAAGTCAAGGCTGAGTTAAAGCTTAAGTTTAAACTTAATTACCCTCAATCAGAACACCTCTAAAATAGGATGGGCCCGTAGCTCAGCCAGGCAGAGCGGCGGACTCACGCCGAGCGCGAGGCCGGAGCTCCAGACCCGTAGGTCGGGGGTTCGAATCCCTCCGGGCCCACCACACCCCTCAAAGGGCTCCTCTTTAACGTTTTTGAAAAACGTCAGCCGGGGATAACTTCTTCACTGAGATCAGCTTTAGCGCACCACATCATTCACAAAACACACTGAACCTTGAAGTATTTATTCTTGGAACCTAACTTTGACTATCTGAGCGTATTCAAGAGAGCCTACTTTAAGTATTGCGTCTTCATGCACGTATCCGGATTCCACGCCTAATCTCACAGCTCTCTTACCGACCAATATGATCACCTCAGCTTCTTCTATGACTCTCAACGCCTCTGATTCTTCCACGATCTCTCCTTTGTAGAAAGACTCGTTTACATCTATTATCAAGCCTTTCTCTTCATCTCTCTCAACAAGACCTAACGCGTCCTCATCTACTATAGATGCCATCAGCTCTCCTAACGGTAGCGTGTACATTTTTAAATGAAACCTAGCGCTACCTTCTCTCAAAGTCGTAACCCTTTACAACATCAAGCATGAAGCTTAATATTTATGAGTTCACGATAGCTTCCTAAGGCAGAGGCGGTCTGCTTTGGCTTCTCTGCTTATAGGGATCTACGGCTTTGGCTCTATAGGAAGACTTATAGCAAAAGAAGCCGTTTACAGAGGATTTGAGATCGTTGGGATCGTAGATATAGATCCAGCCATAGTTGGGAAGACCGCTGGTGAATTGCTAGGAGTTAAAGACGTTTCCGTCAAGGTTTCTAACGACATCTCGACTTTGAGAGGAGCTGAAGTAATCATTCACGCTACAGGGTCTTATTTAGACAAAGTGTACGATCAGTTAGCCGCTAGCTTGAAGCTTGGAGCAGATGTGATATCGACTTGTGAGACCTTAGCTTATCCCTGGTTTAGATATCCTGTGTTAGCGAGAAAGCTTGATGAAATAGCCGTGAAAAACGGCGTCGCTATCTTGGGCACAGGGATCAATCCAGGTTTTCTTTTAGACGCTCTGGTTGTAACCCTTTCTGCCTCTGTATCTGGGGTTAAGAAAGTCGTAGCCAAGAGAAGTGTAGACGCTACTTCAAGAAGAGAGCCTTTTAGAAAAAAGATAGGTGTAGGACTTACTTTAGAAGAGGCTTTGACAGGCTTGAGATCAGGAACTCTCACAGGTCATGTAGGATACGCTGAATCCGCTATGCTGATAGCGGACGCATTAGGAGTTCAGCCTTCTCGAGTAGTAGAGTCGCAAGAGCCTGTGATAGCTGAAACTTACGTAGAGTCTAAAGGAATAAGAGTAGAAGCGGGAAAAGTGAAAGGCGTTAGAGGAAGCGGTATAGCTTACAGAGCCGATGGAGAAGAGATGGTTAGAGTAGAGTTCGAGGCCTACGTCGGAGCTTCTGACTATGAGGAGATAACTATTGAAGGAAGAGAACACAAAGTAGTTTGGAAGAGCAGTGGAACTCCTGGCGATGCTGGAACAGCTACTGTAGTCTTAAGCATAGCTGAAAAACTGAGATCCTACGGTCCAGGGCTTCTAACTATAATCGACCTGCTTCCGTTTAGGCCTCGCTAGCCTTTTTGTTCTCCTCTTTTCCTACAGATCTCTCAGTCTGCTCTTCTGAAACGGACTTTCTGAACTCTTTAACCGATTGTCCTAAAGCTCTAGCTAGCTCTGGCAACTTGGAAGCTCCAAATATGAGAACGAGTATAAGCAAGATCACTAAAAGCTCGGGTAGACCTAAAGACCCTATAGGCATAGAGCGTCCCCTAGCACTTCCTGAGCTTCCGAGACTTAATAATTTGGGGGTTTAACTTAGATTGAGATGAGACCCTAGGTCTAATAATACCTCATACGACCGCTTTGGATCCTTCAAAGTCTCAAGAGATACAGAAAGAGAGGGAGGCTGAAAACACAGAGAGTGTTTGCTCGTTTTGGGTGGCATAAGACATCCCTCTAGTCCCGCCCTTCTCACATCGTTTTTAGTTACAGCTACCCCTTCTCTCCAAGAGGAGATCTTCACGCAATCGCTATCGTAATCTACGAGAAGCGCTGGCACTAAAGAACAACCCAAAAGTCTTAGAGCCTCTACTCTATGATGTCCATCAAGAACAATTAAGGTCTTAACGTCAATCAACACCGTTGAGCGGATTTCTCCTGAACTCTTTAAGAGCGAGACTAATTCCAACACTTTTTCTCGTTCTGTTTCTTCATGTGGTCTGAGCAACTCTATGGGAACTAGAACAACCCTCCAAGCCTTCAGCTCAGAACTCAAGTCTTGATCACCGATAAGCGGCTTTGTAAGTCCTTGTTTTAAAGACCTTATCTGCTCTCAGCGCCTATTTTAGACATCTCGGCTAAGTACTTCGTTTTGAGTTGTACGAACTCTCTTACGGAGTTCACATCTATCACTATCTCAGCTATATCCAATAGGTAGCTCGTTATCCTATGCAGGTCTAGCAACACAGAGTGTTTATCGGTGTTGCTCTCTTCAATCAAGTACTTTTCGAGTTTTTTCTTTATGTTTTCGCTAAGCGAAGCTACAGACTTCGCTTGTCTAACGTCTAGCTTGAGAAGAGCGTTAAGCATATCTCTCTCAGCTCTTGCTGTATCCTCCATGAGGAGTAGAGCGTCGTTAGCTAGCTTTTCACCATGTGAATAAAGTTTGACTAAAGCGCAAGAGGCAGAGCAGATGTGATCTGAGATCCTTTCAAGAGTCTTGACTGCATGATAGAAGTGAAGAACTTCTGCATATGACTTCAAGCCAGCTTCAGCTAAAGAAGCTTCGCCTGAAAGCGTTTTAGATAGAATCTTCGCTACCATAAAGTAGATCTTGTCTACTACGCTGTCTCTTTTGTAGATCTCTTTCAGCTTCTCTACGTTTTCTTTCTTAGCGTTCTCTACAAGGTCTTCTGTCATCTCCAATATGTTTTTTACCATCAACGTCATCAAACGACTTAGCTGATCAGGTCTCGAACTCGAAGCTATAGAAAATACAATCATGCTTGGCTTTTCTGCAACAACCATAAGGTCTGCAAGCCTTTCTTTACATTCTTCGATTAGCCTTTTAGGAAGCTCTAGCTCAGACTCTCCGTAAAAAACTACGATCGAATCGTAGCCAGCTCTGTAAGCTGAAACCACTTCTCTTATGATCTCGTCTAGGTTTAGACCTCTGGCGTCAACTACTTTCACCATCCCTCTCGTCTCTTCTGCTGATCTCTCAGCCGATACGAGAAGACTGCCGTCAGGCATCTCCTCTAGATATACATGAGACCCTCTAGAGAGCCCAACTCTCTTAACCCAGCTTTTAGGCAGAGAAACTATGAATGTAGACTTGCCGACTACTTGTACTTTTCTTTTAACCGCTCTGAACTTGAGCCACCTCTAACCTATAGTTGAGTTCAACCCTAAAACCGTAGAGCAAAGACTTCGTTACGTTAGCGCAGTATGCGGAAATCTTTGAACTCTCCTGACGGTTCTGAGAACTTTACGTTAAGCTCTTCAACTTTTGCAAGCGGAGGTCCTCTAAGACACCAACACACGAGCTTTTCAACTCGTTCTCTTTCGCCTTCTACTACAGCCTCGACAGTAACGCCGTCTGGCAGATTTCTAACCCATCCTTTGAGGTCTAAGCTGTTCGCAAGTTCTTTCATATGAGCTCTGAAGTAGACTCCTTGAACAAGTCCTCTAACTATAATATGAGCTCTAACGGCTGTCAAGAGGAATCGCCTCTTAGGACTTTAAGTCGAAAGCTTAAAAGAGACGTCTAGTTGACTACTCGACTTTCATAATGAGACCTTTAAGAGACATAATGTATTTTTAAACTTAGGAATTGAAACACGTTTATCTAGGCGATAGTAGTGTATAACTGCTCTAAAGAGGTCGTAGTTGTAGAGAACTTAACCAAACGATTTGGAGAAGTAGTAGCTGTAGCTGGCATCTCTTTCAAAGTCTATAGCGGAGAGATCTTTTGTATAGTCGGTCCTAACGGATCTGGAAAGACCACAACTCTTAGAACGATAGTAGGGCTTCTCAAACCTGAAGGAGGTTTTGTAAAAGTTCTTGGACACGACAGCTCTAACCTAAGCCTCGAGGTGAAAAGAAAAATAGCGTACGTGCCTGAAGACGCTGGCGTTCCTAAGGGGTTAACGGGAGTTGAGTATCTAGAGTTCGTCGCAGAGATCTACGGAGCTGGAGAAGAAGCAGTTAAGAAAGGCATACAGCTCTCTGGGCTAGGTGAAGCTATTTGGAAAAGAGTAGAAGAGTACAGCAAAGGAATGAAGAGAAGGCTCTTGATCGCTAGCGCGCTTGCTGTCGAGCCCGAACTCTTAGTTCTCGATGAACCTACTGCAGGACTTGACGTATCTTACTCTATAGCCATAAGGGATGCTATAGTCTCTTATGTAAAGTCTAAAGGTGCTGCCGCTATAATTTCAAGTCACAACATGCTAGAAGTCGAACATCTCTGCGATAGAGTTGTTTTGCTTAACCGTGGAGCTATAGTTGAAGAAGGTTCTCCAAAAGACATCATAGCGAGACACAGAGCTAGAAACCTTGAAGAAGTCTTCGTGAAAGTTATAGGTGAGAGAGCTTGAGTTCTCTAAGAGCTGTATTCGTCAAAGAAGTCAAAAGCCTGCTGAGAGATCGCTACGTATTGTTCAGCGTGATCTTAGCTCCTTTCTTAGCGCTTATGGTCATAGGCCTCATAGCCATCTTAGCTTTTCAAGGAATGGCTCAACAAATAGAGGAGCTAGAGAGCAGAGGACTACCTAAAGATACCTTTGTTTGTCTAGAAGACCAACACGACGAGCTGGCTTTAAAGCTAGTCTATTTCTTAAACGCTGAGGTTGTTGATTGCGACACAGCTAATTACAGAGCTCTGATAATCGTTCACAAAGGCTTTGGTGAAGCTCTTCGATCTGGAGCTCCAGGCTTAGCGACTATAAGGATAGCTGTAGACAATCCTCTCAGCATAGTCTCGATGACACTAATGAGTAGAGTAGACCAAGAGGTCAAATTAGCTACTACAAAACTTATTTCAGACCTCTACGGCATTAACGCAACGTTTTTGAAGAGTCCTGTTATAACCGTCTTAGAAATGCGGCTTCACGATAAGACGCTCGTAGAGAGCTCTCAGCTAGCTTTATCGTACATCTATCTTGGAGCGCTCATAGCAGTTCTAGCTCTCGCTACGACATCAATACAAGTAGGAGCTCTAGGCGTAGGCATAGAGAGAGAAGCTAAAACAATAGAAAGCCTGTTAGTAATGCCTTTACCTCTTTGGAAAGTCGTAGTAGGCAAGACTGGAGGAGCCGCTATCGTTAGCGTTCTTTCGCTAATAAGCCTTATATGCGGTCTCTTCGTATACCTTTACGGCGTGTCTCGAGCCTTTCCTGCTGTGCTCGCTGGTGAGACCGTTAGCATAAACGAACTGATCTCTACAAGCTTAGAACAACTAGGAGTAGGCGCTGTCAATCTAGCTTTAGCTCTAGCGTCTTTAGCTTTGATAGTAGTTCTGAGTTCTCTCATAGGAGTAGTGTTAGGAGCGTTCTTCGCTGGCGACGTTAGAGGAGCTCTGACCACAGGATCTTATGCAGGAATAGCTATGGTTGCTCCTCTTTTCCCAATAGTTTTAGGCTATGAACCTCAACCTTTAACTGAAGCGTTATTCGCTCTGTCTCCTGTCTATCTTCCTGCTCGAGCTATGATTTTGTTCCTCAGCGGGTCTTTGTTTGAAGCTCTTCCTTATATGCTCTTCAGCTTTGCCCATATACCTATAGCTATAGCTTTAGTTTCTTTCGCTTTCAGACCTGCTGTAATAGTGAGCGGAGTTAAAGGACTCATATCTGAACTCAGGATTTACAAAAAGATGAAAAAGTAAAGAGGTTCAAAAAAGACTTAATCGGTCTTTCTTCTTTTAACCGCTCTATCGAATATTATCCAGTTTCTATACCATTCTTCATTTTCTTTTCTTAAGAGGTCTAAGATCATTCTAGCGAGCTCTTTCGCCTCTACAGTGTTGACTCCTGATTCGAGTATTCTAGCCTCTACGATCTTAGCTATCTTTCTAGCCACATCAGGTGGAGCTCCAGCCTTAATACAACTAACTACGATCTTCTCAGGAATGAACTCTTCTTGTCTTCCATCTCGTTTGAGAACGGTGATCTTGGTCACGTTCTCAACCACTTAGATCTCGTTGCTTCTAGAGCTTAATAGCTTCTTCTAAATATGAATCAAGACTAGGGGCTTCTGTGGGCTGTTTCGGTTTAGCCACAGCGTCTAGCAGAGGAGTTGGAAGAGCTCTAGCTGAAGCTCAAGCCTCTTTGTCATGTTCTCTCGTGATATCCTCAAGAGATCTAGAAGAACTCCAAAAGACTGCAGAAGAGATCTCGAAAACCTACGGAGTTGAGGTCTTTCCAATAAGATGTGATTTAAGAAACAAAAAAGACGTAGATGAGCTGATGAGAAAAGCCTTAAAGCTTTTCGGAAGACTCGATTACGTAACGTTAAGCTATGGCAATCCTTCTCGAGAACCTCTTTATTTACATCAAGCTGAATGGGAGGACTGGATTGAAGCTTCTAATCTCTACTTAGCGAGCACTGCTTTCATAATTAGAAGGCTTGTAGAGTTCAACCCTTCTAAAGCTTTAGTTCTAGCTGTAACCAGCTTTAGCGTAGCTGAGCCTATGAGTCCTCTCATAGTATCGGATACTGTAAGAGCTGGACTTTCGAGACTCTTAAAAATAGCGGCTAGAAGCTATCCAGACAAGCTGAGAACGGTGTTGTTAGTCTTAGGTAGTTTCGACACTCCTGGAGCTAGAAGAACTATTGAGGAGATCGCTCGTATAAAAGGAGAAGACCCGCTAGAGCTTTGGAGAAGAGAAGTAGAGCTGAGAAGCCCTTTGAGAAGAGCTGGCACGCTTGACGAACTTAGAGATTTCGTCAGCAAGCTTCTTACATCACCAGAATACTTAACGGGATCTATCGTTTTGTTTGATGGAGCTTCTTCTAGAACGGTCTGGCCTTAGAGAAGCCTTCTGTCTTCGTTTATATATGCTTAAGCATATATATGCTCTACGCTTTGCTGTTATCGTTTTAGGTGTTCAAAATGGTCTCGCCGCATCCAATAAACGCTGTGATGGTAGGAAGCAAGCCTACATCTAACTACGTGATAGCTGCTGTGAGAATGCTCAGTCAAGAAGGCTTTAACGAAGTAGTAGTGAAAGCTCGTGGAAGCAATATAGCCAAAGCTGTAGAAGTCGTTGTTAGAGTACAGAGAGTTCTTCCCTCTATCAGCATAAAGCACATAAACATCTTCAGCGAATACCATAAAGACAGTAGCGGTAGGACTAGAAGATTTTCAGCTATAGAAATAGTCATAGCTAGAGAAGCGATACAGAAGTCAGAGCGCTCCTAATGCTGGTCACAAAGCTCAAAAGACTTTTTATAGCGAGTTCGTTGGGATTTGAGTTCAGGACTTCTACATTAGGGGGATTGAAGGTTCTAGCACGCTACACAAGCTGAAACGTCAACGTATAGCTAAAGGCGAACGAAGATATTCCTCTTTGAAGTCTGAAACGTCAACGCTAACTGACGAACACTAGGGCATAGAGCTTTAAGTCAGCTACTTAAAGTCGTTATACATATAGTGAAGCGCGACAATCCAGGCATATATGCCCGTAAAGTACGTTTTGAACAACGAAATACGTAAGATAATCTCTATGGTTAGAATCTATTCCATCAAGACGTGGAATAAGAAGAAAACTCTATGCAACATACTGAAAAGTGTTGTTAATGCTTAAGTTACCGAAGTCTTTTTGACTAAGTAAGCATTAAAGACTACGTAATCTTTTTTGGCTGACTAAGACCTTCGTTCGTCTCATTAGAGTGGAGATACAGCTTTGACTTCCCATGTGTGATTTAATGTAGACGAATCCTTGGCATTTGGCGAACTCGCATAGAAAATTTTTAAAGGTGCATGCTATAATAGAATATGGGATATTAGATATGGGATTAGATATGAAAAAGTGGGCATTAAATTGGCTAAGAGGATCTGTAAGAAGCTATTTAGATGGTGGAACGAGTAAGAAAATAGTACTGGGTAGAATGAGAAAATGTTATGAACATTATGGAGTGTCCCTTCATGAGATAAGTACTAGTAGCTCATAACGTTACCTCTGCAATTAGTTGCGCTAATAAGAACTCAAAACCGAAGACTCAATGAGCAGTTGCATTAAGACGGAACCTTCGAGGATTTAATAAGCTTATAGCGCTATACACGTTTTCATGTTTATATATATAGTTCTAACGACGTGCTAGTATAGGGGCTCTACTTTAACTAGGTGTTTAAAAAATGATATTAGTCGTTAGAAACTAAGTGAAGTACTTAGATTCACGAAAAGTTCTTGATGACGTTTCGTGGATGATAGAGACACCTGGCGTATACAGCTTGCTTGGTCCTAACGGAGCAGGTAAAACTACTCTACTCAGCATAGTAAGCGGAGTGATGAACTTCGATAAAGGAGAGGTACGCGTTAAAGGTTTACCGCCTAGCGACCCAATTGCACGAAGAGCGATTGGCTACTGTCCTCAAGAGTCTGGCTTAATAGATAATATATCGGGATACGATAACGCATTATTCTATGGCAGACTATATGGCTTAACTACAAACGAGATCGTCAAAAAGACGAAGAACATAGCTGAATCGTTAGGTCTGAAAGACTCGGATCTGAAAATGAAAGTTGGAAAGTACAGTGGCGGCATGAAGAAAAAGCTAGCGCTAGCTGTTTCACTACTTCACGATCCTGAAGTACTTGTACTAGATGAGCCTACAGCAGGACTAGACCCCGGTATTCGTCGAGACGTATGGGATTTAATACTCAAGCTTCGAGAAGAAGGTAAAACAATAGTTCTAGCTACTCACTACATGGACGAAGCGGACAGACTATCAGACCGGGTTGCGATAATTGACCGCGGAAAGATACTTGTAGAAGGAAAGCCTGTAGAGCTTAAGGAAAAGTATGGACCTCCTTCCGTAGTAGAGCTAGTCTTTGAGAATGAAGCGTCTCCTGTAGTAACAGATATCATTGAGAAATACACCGCTAAACACTATATTGAAGGGAAAACAGCTAGATTGCATCTAGATGAACCCGATAAGCATCTTCCAATGTTAATGGGAGAACTCTTCTCTAAAGGGTATTACATAGTAGAGTTTAGACTCGCTAAGCCCACTCTCGAAGACGTTTTCTTAAAGCTGACTGGTAGGAGGTTAAGAGAATGATGTGGATCAAGCAGATCTATGCGTTTATTGTACGCGACCTTAAAATCGTTATAGCCGATAAGGTAGCGTTGTTCTGGCTCTTGTTATGGCCTATACTTTTGATCATGTTATTAACGTATGTACTTGTACCTCCAGGAACTACATCGCCTATAAAGCTAGCTGTAGGAGTGGTAAACTACGATACTGAGATTGAAGGGCTATACCTTACAGGCGTACAGTTCGTAGAAATAATGTCGAACGTAAGTTATAGAGGAGAGCGAATTTTCGATGTGAAGAACTATAGCGATAAAGCTTCATTAATAAGTGATCTGAAGAAAGGCAAGTTAGACGTAGGAATAGTGATCCCTGCGAACTTCTCATCTAATCTAACGTTCGGCACCGCTAGAATGGACGTATTTATTGGCGCTAGAGACCCCTACTCTGCGTCAATCAGCTACGGTGTAATTAACGGCTTTCTAAACGAGTTCTCGCGTAGAGTGGGCTTAATTAAAGCTAACGTTACGTTGCTCTATTTCGAGGAGTCATTGAAGTACATTAATCAAAGCCACGTTCTACCGGATACGACTCTCTCAGAACTCGTAGAGACCGTTAAGACATATATTTACGGTATGGCGTTACCGCTAAACGTTACATACGAAGAGGTTAAACCTGAAGCTCTTGCTACCAGAGCTAACATAATCGGCTGGTATACAATTGGAGCAATGGGCATGATGTTTCTTTACGCAGGCTTTTCGCGAGGAGCTACGATCGTTTACGAAGAGAAAGCTTACGGTACGCTTAGAAGAATACTAGCGTCACCTATAACGCCACGCGTGTTGGTCATAGCGCTAATTCTGTCAAACATGATCGTTTTGCTCTTATCGGCTCCACTGATTCTGCTAGCGGGAGTATACATTGCTGGCGCTAACATATCGTTTAATCCCGCTAACCCCGTCCACTGGCTCATACCTATACTTCTCATTATAGCTGCTTTCATGAGCATAGGAACAGGTCTTATTCTCTCGCTATTTGTCAAAACGTTGAGAGGTGGAGCGAGTCTCGGCACTGGACTTGGACTAGTGTTGTCTTTCACTACAGGAATATGGTTTCCCAGAACGTGGTTACCTTCATGGTTGCAATTAATTGCTGACTACTTCCCATTCACGTGGGTTATTGACACCATTAGGAACATCGTGATATACGATGCCAGCCTCAACGACATATGGTTAGACCTCGTTAAGATATTGGTTGCGCTAATAATCGTTATCTCTGCAGATATAGTTGTTTATAAAGTAAAGATAAGAAACGTGATTACAAGTTATTGAGAGTGATGAGGAAATCGTTTAACTCATCAGCGATCGCGTAAACGATAAGCTCACAGCTCGATATTGTATATAGGTCGTTTCGTTTTGGTTTTCCCGATTGTCTGAGGTGTTCTTACGGATTCCGAAAAACATACCTGAAAGCTTGTAAGAACATCATGTTTTCAAAAGATATCAAAATAGCGGGCCCGCCGGGATTTGAACCCGGGACCTCCGGCTTAGAAGGCCGGCGCTCTAGTCCTGGCTGAGCTACGGGCCCGATAGCCTTATGTTGTGGAGGCTTAAAAAGCTAGGAGCGACAGCGGTTTAGAAAAGGTATAGCTCAGATGAGGATAGCTCGATTAACTGAGATGTGATGATGGTTTCTGGTGCCGACTGCTTCGAATTCTTAAAGAGATCTTCAGATAGGAGGAGAGAGATAGCTTGTCTTGTCTAAAAGACCTGCCTCCTTGAAAGCTTTAGCTCTGTTTCTACAACTCTCGCACTCTCCACAATGAGCTTCAAGGCTTCTGTAGCAACTCCAGGTCTCGTAGACCAGGTCTCCTATTAGTTTGTGACATAATTTCAAGAGCTCTGACTTTCTCAGCTCTTCTCTGCTCGGACTCCAGACCTCTAAACCTCTCTCTCTTCTGAAATGACATAGTCTGAACGCGAGCTCAAGAGACTCGATACACTCAGGACTACAGTCAGGATACTTGGGCTCCCAAGTGTCCTCTTTCGGCTCGATATCGTTATACTGTCCTCCAAACACTACGTAGACCTTTTCAGATTTCTTTATAGATAGCGCATATGCTGAAGCTACAGCTAACATAACGACGTTTCTAAGAGGAACCACTACGGAGACCTCGTACTCTTCTTTTACGCGGACCTCGTCATCAGTTAATTGAAAGCCTTTCCAGAGCTCTCTCAAAAGCTTCATATCGATAACTTTATGTTCTACGATCTCTCCCCATCCTTTCTTTATCGCTACTTCTTTAAGCTTAGAGACAAGACCTTTAGCGATATCTATTTCCTTGAATCCCTTTTGTCCATAATTGAAAGTGATAACGTGAGCGTTACATCCTCTGCTAAGCCACAAAGCTAAGTAACATAAACTATCGGGACCGCCGCTTACAATAGCTACGACCTCACAGTCTTTTACTATCTGGGGCTTCAACTAAGCCACCGCTTTCCGCTTTTTCTAATTGAGCTTATAATAAGACCTGTTGTCTGCTTAAAGACGAGGCTATAGACAAAAGGTGATCGCGTTGCTTAGAAAAACCGTTTCCGTAACTCTCTTAAGCTGTGGGCTACTGGTGGGCTTTCTTAGCGTCGCTAAAGCGGGTGCGCGACTTGACTCTGACTTACAACATATTGAGTAAAAAAGCTGGAAGAAGCGTGTCACCGGGAGAAGTAGTAGACGTAGCTGTAGACGTGATCGCATTTCACGACCTAACAGGTCATCACGTCATAGAGGTCTTAGAGAAAGCAGGAGTCAAAAGGCTTTGTGGACTCGATAAGCTTGTAGTCGTTTTCGACCATCTAGTTCCGCCTCCTGACGTTAGAAGCGCTGAACTACAGAAAAGGATCAGAGAGTTTGTAAGAAAACACTCTGTTGAGAAGTTCCACGATTATGGCTATGGCATAATGCATCAAGTAATTCTTGAAGAAGTAGTTCTTCCAGGTCAAGTAGTAGTCGGCGCTGACAGTCATACTTGTACTGCTGGAGCTCTGGGAGCTTTCGCTCAAGGACTAGGAGCTAGCGACGTAGCTCTAGCCTTAGCGAGAGGTAGAGTCTGGTTAACCGTTCCAGAAGCTGTTGCGTTCAAGCTTTCAGGACAGCTTAAAGAGTTCGTTACAGGAAAAGAGGTTGCGCTCGAGATGATAAGAAGATTTGGTTTAAACTTCTTCAACAGAAGATCAGTAGAGGTCTTTGTTGAAGAGCCTAACGCTATGCCTATAGATTATAGAGCTACGCTAGCTAACATGGGTATCGAAATGAACGCTGATGCTCTAATAGTGGTTCCCGACGCTCTAACGCTCTCGTTTATAGAGAAAACACGAGGATGGACTCCACCTCTTCCAGAGTTCTCACTAGATGGGTATTCTGAAAAAGTCGAAATCGAGCTGTCTAAAGTGGAGTTTCTAATAGCGGCGCCACCGACTATAGACAACGTGAAAAACGTTGAAGAAGTTGAAGGACTAGAAGTAGATTACGTTTTCTTAGGCTCATGTACTAATGGAAGGCTGAGCGACTTAGAGATAGCCGCGAGACTGCTAAAAGGGAAGAAAGTTAAAACTAGGTGTATCGTCATACCGGCCTCTAAGAGGATATTCCTAGAGGCTCTGAGAAAAGGCTACATAGAGGTTCTTACAGAAGCTGGTTGTATAGTTACTCATAGCACTTGTGGTCCCTGTCTAGGCGGACATTTCGGTATAGCTGGACCGAAAGAAGTAGTGGTCTCAACATCAAATAGAAACTTCACAGGAAGAATGGGTAGTCCTGAAGCAAAAGTCTATGTAGCTGGACCTGCTGTAGCTGCAGTCTCGGCAGCAGAAGGCAGGATCTCAAGCCCTAGGTGATCACACATGATCGTAACTGGAAAAGTCGTAAGAGTAGGCGATAACATCGATACTGATTTAATCATACCGGCAAAGCATCTGAAGTACACAGACCCTAGCTATCTAGCTGAACACGTGTTTGAAGCTATGGGTGAAGACTTTAGGAAAAAGCTAAAAGGAGCAGTGATCGTAGCTGGAAGAGCTTTCGGAATAGGCTCTTCTAGAGAACAAGCAGCGATAGCTCTCAAGGCTGCAGGAGTAGTAGCTGTGCTTGCTGAGTCCTTCTCAAGGATATTTTATAGAAACGCCATAAATAACGGTCTTCCTGTTCTTGAGTGCGACCCACGAACGTTAAGTCTTCTCCAAGAGGGCAACGAAGTCTCTATAGATATCGAAAAAGGCATCGCTAGCTCAGCTGAGATAGTTGTGATGTGTAAACCTATAAGGGGACTGGTTTTAGACATATTGAGAAAAGGAGGACTGATAAGCTATCTGAAAGAGCTATCTACTGAAGAGGAGAACGCTCGGAGTTGTCTAGCTTAAAACCGCTCCTCTGCTTGCTGAAGCAGCTTGTTTAGAATATCTGTAAAGAATTCCTCTAAGCTTTCGCTGAGGCGGTTTCCAAGTCTCTCTTCTCTTTTTCATCTCCTCCTCGTCTACATATACCTCAAGCTTCTTCTTCTCAAGATCTATCTCTATCATATCCCCATCCTCTACGAAAGCTATAGGACCTCCTTCTGCTGCCTCAGGCGATACATGCCCAACAGCTATTCCTCTAGTAGCGCCCGAAAACCTGCCGTCAGTAACTAAGGCTACATCAGTATCAAGCCCCATGCCTACAAGCGTTGCTGTCACCATCAACATCTCCCTCATTCCAGGACCTCCTTTAGGTCCCTCATATCTTATTACTACTACGTCTCCTCTCTCGATCTTACCCTCAGCGATAGCTCTAGAGGCTTCTTCTTCTGAGTTGAAGACCTTAGCTGAACCTTTGAACCTCTTAAGACCAGGTCGTATAGCTGAGATCTTGACTAGAGCCCCTTCAGGAGCTAGATTGCCTTTGAGAACTACTATAGCGCCTCTTGGGCTTATAGGGTCTTCTACAGGTCTGATCACATCTCTTCGTGTAATCGTTGCCGCTTTCACTATATCTCTAACTGTGTTCAGAGATACCGTTATCCTTTCTAGATGAATCAAATTGAGCTTACTTAGCTCTTTCATAACAGCAGGCACTCCGCCTGCTTCATGAAGGTCTTCAAGATAATGAACACCGTTAGGACTTATAGTAGCCAATATAGGCGTTCTTTCAGATACTTCATCGAAATCGTCTAGACTTAAGTCTACGCCAGCTTCTTTAGCTATAGACATTAAGTGTAATACTGCGTTAGTCGAGCCTCCTAGAGCTGCATCAACAGCTATAGCGTCAAGAAACGCCTCTCTCGTTAGTATAGAGCTAGGTCTTAGGTCTCTTTCGACTAACTTTACAACTAACATTCCAGCCTTTTTAGCTAATCTTAGTCTAGCCGCGTCTACAGCTGGGATCGTACCGTTACCTGGTAATGCTATGCCTAACGCTTCGCTCAGAACTCCCATAGTGTTAGCCGTATAGAGTCCAGCACAAGAACCTACTCCTGGACAAGCGCTTTCTTCTAAAACTTTGAGGTCTTCTAAACTCGTTCTGCCAGCTCTCACAGCTCCTACAGCTTCGAATACGGTCTTAATGTCAGCTCTTCCTCCTTTAAACCTTCCGGTAAGCATAGGACCTCCGTTCACTAATATCGCAGGTATGTCGAGACGTGCCATAGCCATCATCATGCCAGGCGTTATCTTATCGCAAGACCCTATCAGCACAAGACCGTCCAATCTGTAAGCTTCTACCATGACTTCTATAGAGTCCGCTATCACTTCTCTTGAGGGCAACGAGTATTTCATTCCTTCGTGACCCATAGCTATCCCATCGCAGAGTCCTATCGTATTGAACTCTAAGGGAGTGCCTCCCGCTATTCTTATCCCGGCTTTCACGGCTTCCGCTAGCTCTCTGAGGTGTTTATGTCCTGGCACTAGCTCGTTCCATGAGTTAGCGATCCCTATTAAAGGTCTCGAGAGTTCTTCCTCAGTCATCCCTAAAGCCTTGAATAGAGTTCTATGCGGAGCTCTCTCTAGTCCTTCGACTACTTCTCTGCTTCTAAAACGACGATCAGCCATAGACCTCACCTACGACCTCTCCGTCAACACATAACTTCGTTTTATCTCGTTCAAACATCTCATAAACAACAGCGTCTTCAACAGCTTTGAGCAAAGCTTCAAACAAGTCTCGAGAGACTCTCTGAAATGTGCCGTTGTTTGTAACGACCGTTACTCTATAAGAGTCTTTTATTTTTCTCACTGAGACCTCTTTAATCTTTACAGAGGAATTGAAGTCTTCCAATCTTGAGCTGATGGCATCTACGATAGTTTCAAAGAAGTCTAGCTCTCCTTGCTTGCTTACGGCTTTGATCGCGTTTTGTACTATAGCTAAGCGTTCATTAAACGTAAGGAGCTGAGGTCTTCTACAGTACTCCTCTAAAACCAACAGAGAGACCATAGTCTGAGCTTCGCTGAAGCTGTAGCCTTCTGTTTCCATCTTCTTAATCTTTAGCAAAACGTTTTTGACTCTGCTATCAGCTTTGCTTAACTCTTTCCCTAAAAGCTGAGACGCCATAAAGGCTATCGCTGAAGAGCCTGAAAGGTGAGTTATCTCGAAAGACCTAGTAGAGCCTACGAGTTCAGGATCTACGTGTTCGTAAGCTCTCGGACTCTTCAACACAGCATCTATATGTGTGCCTGCTTTGTGTCTAAAAGCGTGCTCTCCTACATAGGGTTGTCTAGGGTCTGGCTTTAGTCCTGAAATTTCATACACAAATCTAGAGACTTCCTTAAGTCTTCTTAAACCGTTTTCGTTCTTCAAAACCTTGAACCCTAGCTTAAAAGCTATCCCAGGTATGACTTGAACCAAGTCAGCGTTTCCTGTCCTCTCGCCGAGACCGTTGATAGTGCCCTGAACGTGTCTCGCTCCTGCTCTTACAGCTTCAAGTGTGTTTGCAACAGCACAACCGCAGTCGTCGTGCATATGAGCTCCTACTTTAACCTTAGACCCGAACTCTTTCACCACTCTTTTAGTTATCTTGTACACACCTTCAGGCAACATGCCGCCGTTTGTATCGCAAAGCACCAAAGTGTCGGCTCCTGCTTCCATAGCCGCTTTTAAGACTTCCAAAGCATAACCTCGATTCTCTAGATAGCCCTGGTAGAAGTGTTCAGCATCGAAGATAACTCTAAGCCCATGTGAACGTAGATAAGAAACCGAGTCGTAAATCATGTTGATGTTTTCTTCAAGACTTGTCTTAAGAACGTTCACTACATGAAGGTCCCAAGCTTTTCCATAGACTACCGCAACCTCTACTCCAGAATCTAAGACCGCGTTGAGTCCCTCATCGGTTTCTGCTTTAGTTTTAGGTCTTCTAGTTGCAGTAAAAGCCGCTAGCTTAGACCTAGTTAAACTGTAACTCCTCATCACCTTAAAGAACTCCATGTCTTTTGGACTAGCTCCAGGATATCCTCCTTCAATTAAGTCTACCCCGAACTCTTCTAAGAGTAAAGCGATCTTGACCTTGTCCTCGACTGTAAAGGATATGCCAGGAGTTTGTTCTCCGTCTCTTAAAGTAGTGTCCAGGACTTCAACGGATTTCTAGACCACCACGCACCTCTGGCCCCCTCTGAACTCACTTGTTCCGAGAGCTAGCCTTCTTAGAACTTCAGAGCTTAAATGCGTTACGCTAGGGCTTCGTTAGAGTCTCAGAAAGCCTCGTCCAACCACAACTTTCGAGAAGCGTTATCGTAATGTCTACAGCGTTAACCAACAGCTCTGTTGAAACTCCGGGAACTCCTGCTCCTATGATCAATACTCTCACAGTAGATTCATCAACAGCAGTCTTAACGCTGTCACGATGGGGATAAAGATGCATAACTGTGTTCGAGCTGTCTACAAGAATAGGAACACCTGGCGGCAAGAGTTCTGAAAAGCCTCCTATAGACTCAAACACTTCGCCACCACGACTCAATTTGAAAGTTAAAGGTAACGTTGCTTTATCTAAATCGTAAATTCCTATTGGAACCAAGGTCTTAGCTGATGCAACATTTCCCGCATCGACTACGGTGTTTACTCTAGGAAACCTTTTGTTTTTCAAAACCCTTCTCACAAGAGCTTCGCTAGAAGGTCTCACTTTAGTCGGGTCTATTCCAAGTCTCCAATAAAAGCTTCTGTAAGCCTTAATAACTGTATTGTCTTTAAGGCTTTCAAGATCGTATGTGTTCATTATTTGTTCAACAAGCTTTTCTATCTCTTCATCGAGACACCTGCTGGAGCCGCTTTTTGAACTCTTCATGGCGATCGCGTAAGCTATCCGAACGCCTATCTCAACTACTCCTTCATCTAGCTTAATTAAAGACCTAGCGTCGATCTTTTCGCCATATGGGAAAGAGCTACTGTCTGTCAAGGTTGATCAGCGCTTCTTCGCTGTTGCTCGAGTTCTTTATCTTCTCTTTATCTTCTATGATATGTGTTTATTGTAGACTTAGGCTTTTAAAAATGTTAAGAGGTCTTTAAGAGAAGATCAGCTTCCTAACCTCTCTCCCAACTCTCTCGATCTCACTGTTCGAGATCTCTTCCAACAACTTGCGTAACGTGGGCGCACCTTTAGAGTACTCATCAACCCATTCTTTAGCGAACTCGCCGCTTTTAACTCTCTCAAGAGCTTTCAACATATTCGTTCTAACGTGATCGTCTATGACTCTCTTCCCTACTGTGAGACCTCCGTACTTCGCTGTTTCCGACACCGCCTGAAGCATTCCAGTTAGCCCTCTTTCGTATATGAGGTCTACTATTAACTTCAGTTCGTTAACTACCTCGAAGTAAGCTACCTCAGGCTGATAGCCCTCTTTCACTAGTATATCGAAAGCTGTTCGTAAAAGTTCTACTATACCTCCTACGAGAACTGTCTGCTCTCCGAAGAGGTCTGTCTCTGTTTCTTCTTTAAAAGAAGAAACTATCGCTCCTGCTCTAGTACATCCAATAGCTTTAGCTATAGCTAAAGCCTTGTCCAACGCTCTGCCGGAAACGTTCTGATAGACAGCTACAAGAGCCGGAACTCCTCTTCCTTCTAGAAAAGTCTTTCTAACGATCGGACCAGGAGATTTCGGCGCTACCATATATACATCAGAGTCCTCAGTAGGCTCTATCAACTTGTAGTGTATGTTAAAACCGTGTGCGAAAACCAGGTCTGCACCTCGCTTCATGTTAGGTTTGACGCTGTTGAGCCATACATCTCGTTGAACCATATCAGGTATCAAAAAGATTATGATGTCTGCAGACCTAACGGCCTCAGCTGTATGAAGAGGCTTAAAACCGTCCTCAACAGCTTGGTTATAGCTCGCTCCTTTCCTCTCTAACCCGATAACGACCTCGATTCCTGAATCTCTCATGTTTAATGCCCATGCTCTGCCTTGACTTCCGTAACCTAAGATCGCTACTCTCTTGTTCTTAATCGTTTCTAAGGAGACGTCTTGGTCTCTGTAGATCTTAGCCAAGGTTTACACCATAAACCCTCTAACCGATAGCTCGAAGCCTTATAACTTTGATAAAATGTTTTCCGTTTTACACTCTACTACGGTCTCGCCTAGCACTTCAAAGCTTTCTATTCCTACTAGCTTGCTGAGATTGAGAAGAGATATGTTCAGATTAGGATTGTCTCTAAGACCTAAATAGACCTCGTAGAGTCCGCTTACTTCATCAAGTCTTCTTCCGTAGATCCACTCTATGTCTACTAAAAGCTTTCGGAAATTGGCTATGATTACTTCTAAAAAGCTCGCATCTCTATAATATCCGAGAACCTTCACTATCCTGATCACGTTGCTCATTTAGCTCACCTAGGCGCAGAAACTATCATTCGCTTAAGACTTCCTCCTGGAGGTAACGTCGGTAAAGCCAGCTCTTCCGTCGGTATCGGAACTCTGATCACAGACGTGTTACCCGTTCTCAAAGACTTGGCTAGAGCTGTCTCTAGCTCCTCATAGCTTCTAGCGTCATAACCGTCAGCTCCGAAAGCTTCAGCAAGCTTCACGAAATCTGTGAGATAGCCTAAGTCGACAGCGATAAACCTCTTCCCTAAGAAGAGATCTTGGACTTGACGGACTAGACCGAGGCTTCTGTTATCGAAAACCACCACTATAACTGGTAGGTTCTCTTCTACAGCTACAGCTAGATTTGTAGCTGTCATTAAAAGAGAGCCGTCGCCGTCTAGGTCTACTACTACTCTTTCAGGCTTAGCCGCTTTGGCACCTATCGCAGCTGGTAGTCCGAATCCCATAGTTCCCATGCCTCCTGAAGTCACAAAAGTCCCAGGCTCAAGGACGTCCCAGAACACCTCAGCCCACATCTGATGTTGACCTACTCCAGTCGTAATTATAGAACTCGGAGGTATGCTTTTTCTTATCGTTTTCATGACCTTCCAAGGCTTAAGTCCGCGACCTTCTTCTCGATAGTATATCTTTGAGTACTCTTCCCTTAACTCGAACACTCTTTTAATCCATGTCTCATGTTTAGGTTTGTAGTCTGAAGATATTTGAGCTGAAATCGCTTCGAGAAGCGATGAGAGAGCTCTCTTAGCATCAGCCGTTATCGCAACTTCTGGAGGTAATGGAAGCTTCTTGTGTTCTGTTGGGTCTCTGTTTATAAAGATTATCTTCTTGTCCTTCAGGTCTGACGCGTTAGGTAGGGTTCTATCGCTTATTCTAGCTCCTACCGCTATGACGACATCAGACTCAATAAAAGCCTCATTGGCCTCAGCTCTTCCGTAATACCCCATTACTCCTAGGTATAACGGATGGTTGTGAGGTATAGCTGACTTGCCTAGTAGCGTAGACACCATAGGTATCCACAGCTTCTCAGAAAGCGTAAGGAGTTCGTCAGTAGCCCGAGACCAGACAACACCGGCTCCAGCTAAGATCAAAGGCTTCTCTGCTTCAAACAGTAATCTGGTTGCTTTCTTTATCTCAAGCGGATCTATGACATCGATAAAGTCTCTGTAGCCAGGAACTATAGGTTCTTCTGGATACTTTACTTCGTCTACATCTTCTGTGAGGACGTCTCGCGGGACATCGATTACTACTGGCCCTTGTCTTCCGGTTGTCGCAATATAGAAAGAGTTTTTAATCCATAGAGGGATCTCCTCAGCTTTTCTTAATTGAACCACGAACTTGGCTGCGTCTTTGAATATGCCAATGACGTCGGCTTCTTGAAAAGCCATCTTGCCTATAGAAGACTTAGGAACTTGTCCAGTTATCGCTATTAGGGGAGAGCTATCCCAATAAGCCGTAACTACGCCAGTCACTAGGTTCACAGCTCCAGGACCTGAGGTAGCTGTACAAACTCCAGGAAATCCAGAAACTCTTGAGTAAGCATCAGCAGCGTGAGCTGCTGCTTGTTCATGTCTTACTAGAATGCTTCTTATCTTTCCATTCTCTACATAGTCCAGCAAGGCATCATAAAACGCTAAATTCGATAAGCCGGGAACTCCAAAAATCACTTTGACTCCTTCTCTAACGAGAGCCTCCGCTAAGAGTTTAGCTCCTTTCATAAGCTTATCACCTTAGAGAACCTGAGACCTTCTTTTGACTTGGTCTTAACTTTTGCTCTGAACCTGAGTTGTCTAAATGATAAGAAACTCATATTGAGGTGCTTATATTCAAAACCAAATATTGACACCGTAGTTCCAGGAGTTTAGTGAGAGACGCTTATAAGCGTTACTGAATATAGACTCACAGAGAAATTTTTTTAACCAGCAAACTGTGGGTTCGTAGTGGTGCTCCTGATTGTTGAAGCTAGGAGATTAGAGTTTTCCCAAGATTACGTCAGGATTTTAGACACAACTCTAAGAGACGGAGAGCAGATGCCAGGAATATCCTTAACTCCACAACAGAAGCTCGAGATAGCGTTAGCTTTAGAGGACGCAGGCGTAGACGCTATAGAGGCTGGCTACCCGGCTGTTAGCGAAGGCGAATTCAAAGCTGTCAGAGAGATCGCTCGAAACGTCTATAAGTCTGAGGTGATCGCTCTAGCCAGAGCCACAAAGAGTGACATAGATAAAGCTATAGAAGCAGAAGTTCCATCTGTACATCTCTTCATAGCCACCTCAGAAATCCACATGAAGTACAAGCTAAAGATGAGTCCCGAAGAGGTCTTGGAGAAAGCTGTTTGGGCTGTAGACTACGCTAAGTCTCACGGCCTAACTGTAGAGTTCAGTGCTGAAGACTCTACCCGCTCGGACCCACGCTTTTTAGCGAAGGTGTTTCAAGCGGTAGTGGATACAGGAGCTTCGAGAATAGATATAGCTGACACTGTAGGAGTAGCTACCCCCAGTAGCATGAAAAAACTGGTCGAGTATGTTTCAACAGAAGTCAAAGGAAGCTATATCATTAGCGTACACTGTCACGACGATTTTGGAATGTCTGTAGCAAACAGTATATCGGCTGTAGAGGCTGGTGCTCGACAGGTTCACGTAACCGTATTAGGAGTAGGAGAGAGAGCAGGTAACGCTGCTCTTGAAGAAGTGGTAACGTCTCTAGAGTTTCTCTTAGGGTTTAAAACCAAAGTAAGGCTTAACGCTATACCTAAACTAGCGGAGCTAGTTTCTAAACACTACAAGCTAGTCATACCCCCAAACAAAGCTATAGTAGGAGCTAACGCGTTCGCTCACGAATCAGGCATCCATGTGCATGGAGTCTTAGTCAACCCTCTGACCTACGAGCCTCTTGATCCGTCGTTGCTTGGACTACAAAGGAAGATCGTAGTCGGCAAACACTCCGGTAGACACGCTATAGAACATGTTCTCAAAAACTTAGGTATAGAGCCCAAGAAAGAAGTTGTTGATGCTGTTCTGCTAGAAGTAAAGAGATTCGGAGATATAGGTATAAGAGTCACCGATGATGTCCTAATAGAAATAGTCAGAAAAGTAGTCAACGGACAAGGTGAAGTCTTTGAGGATAGCGGTGATCGAAGGAGATGGAATAGGACCTGAGGTCGTGAGAGCATCTATTCGTGTTTTAGCTGAAGCTGTAAGCCTTTGGGGTCTCCAAATCGAAGTAGTAACTGTAGAGGCTGGCGACTCTGCTCTAGCTAAATACGGAGACCCATTACCTCCTCAGTCAATGAAGGTTTTAGAAAAAGCCGACGTTATATTGAAAGGTCCTGTAGGCGAAAGCGCAGGTGACGTAGTAGTAAAGATAAGAAGAGGACTTGACCTCTACGCCAACATCAGACCGGCTAGATGTATCGTGAAGAACCTTTGTCTTAAAGATATAGACGTCTTAATAGTGAGAGAGAATACCGAAGACGTATACGTTAGAGCCGAATACATGTTGCCAGACAACGTCGCTGTCGCTCTCAAAGTGATTAGTCGACACGCTAGTGAGAGAATAGCTAGAACAGCTCTAGAGCTAGCTAGAACGAGGAGAAAACGCGTCACTATAGTTCACAAAGCCAACGTCCTTCCCATTACTGATGGTCTGTTTAGAAACGTAGCGAAAGAAGTGGCTAGAGCGTATCCCGAGGTCTCAGTAGACGAAGCCTACATAGACGCTGCTGTAATGGATTTAGTTAGAAGACCTGAGAGATTTGATGTAATACTCACTACCAACCTTTACGGAGATATTCTCAGCGACCTAGCCGCTTACGTCAGCGGTAGCATCGGAATCACTCCTTCAGCTAACTTGGGAGACTCGAGAGCGATGTTTGAACCAGTACATGGAGCAGCTTTTGACATAGCCGGGAAAAACATAGCTAACCCTGCAGCTATGATCTTCTGTGTAGCTTGGAGTCTGAAATGGTTAGGAGAAAAGAGAAATGACGAAAAGCTAAGAGAAGCTGGACTCGCAATAGAACGTGCTGTCGAATCAGTGTTAATCGAAGGTAAAACCTTAACCCAAGACCTTGGAGGCTCTTCGTCTACTCAAGACTTCGCTGAAGCTGTAGCTCGTAAAATAGTGGTGCGGGGGGTGGGATTTGAACCCACGCCGGCCTACGCCAACGGGTCTTGAGCCCGCCCCCTTCGACCTGGCTCGGGCACCCCCGCTTCAATTATAATCTCTAAGCTGAGCGTGCTTTAGTATTTTTAGATAAACGAAACCGTGCGGGTCGTTGTGGGCTTTTCGTCACTAAGCCCACGCAGTCAACGCCTAACTCATCCCCGCCAGCGCTATCATGTTTTAGCGAACGGCTAAAACTTTGTATAATTCTATATTGTCTATTATTCGAGGGTGCTACTGAATTGACAATTAAAGACGAGAGTTCTGCAATAGAGGTCTCTAGACTTTTAGACAAAGTCAGAGAGCTGAATAAAGAAGAACGTGAAACGCTTAATTACTTTTTGGAGAACATATCTGTCGGTTCTATAAGAGCTGTCAAAGAGCTAAAGCTTTCAGGAAAAGTCAGAGACCCGATTAGCGCTATAAGAAAACTTGTAGCGATGGGATTCTTGGAAGACGCAGGCGAGTGCTATAACCTAGCTAAGCCTTTAAGAGAATACGTGCTTGTGAGAGGAAAGCTCAGAGTGTGAAGATTCGAGGTTATACCTCTTCATCAAACGTGGTCTAATGTTCTGTAGAGTCGAGAAGACAACTTGTACCTCTTTAAGACTTTGTTAAGTTTAAGATATTCTATCACTCTCTCAACTACCCAGTGGTATCGGTAATCGCCTAAAGAAGGTCTGACTTTGAGCTTCCTGATCACGGCTTTATACAATAAGGTTCCTCTTTCATCATAAACGTTTATATAGCCTTTAACTCTGCCATATAAGTTCCTGACTAATCTAAGCTGAACTGCATAACTTTCTGGAGAAACCTCTACGCTGATCACACAAGCTCTACCTTTTGAATAAACAGGTTTTACGAGTTCTGTCTCGATACAGAAAGATTCATCAAATGCCTTTACAGAGTCTTTAGATACCACGAATGCCATTTTCTTTTCTATGTGCTTTCCTGTTCGGCTCCTAGAACTCTCGACGATAAGCTTAACTGACATCTCTCGCTCTCTCAAAAACTTTATATGCTCTCATACTTCTTGAGAACGGCTAACAGGCCCTCTATACTATTAGTCTTACCGGACCTCCATATCTCGTACTTGATCACTCCCTCAGAGAGTTCTACTCTAACTTTAACAAGAGGTCTCTCAATTAAGACATATCTGGTTCCGTGTTCGTCCGTTAATATCTCTGCTTGTATACCTTCTAGCTTAAGCTTTCTCACCAACATGTCTAAAGTTATCTGATGTTCTTGTGTTTGAAAAGATTGTTTCTCGAGTTTTGTGATGTTCTTTAAAGCCTCTTCAGCTTTAATAGCTACTTCTGGACATGATTTCTCATAATCTTCTTTTAGCCTCTTTAAAGCCTCCTTCAGAACCCAAAGAGCATCTGTACTATTAGCGTAGCTCACTATATTTCTCCACTCCTCGCTCTCAAAGAATTTGATAAGCCCTCTAGGGTCTCCTCCATAGATAGAAAATTTGAATCTATCCTCAGCTCTAGCCATTCTTTTCTTCAACTCTTCAATAACAACAAGAGGAAGAGACCTACCTGACGACTCTTCTAGAAGTACCGTATTAAATATGTTTCTGAGGAAGTCTAACCGAGGTCTGCACTCACTCAACACAATGACCCTATCACCACAGCCTCTTTCTAGACTTTAATATTATTCTTGGCTTGTTGCTCTTCAGCTCTGAACACCTGACTGTTTAAATTTGGCTCTTTCTGAGAGTTCAGCTCAAGCCGTACAACATCCGTGGTCTGACATCCATCTGGTATAGAGAGCCTCAGGATGAACTTTAGATAAAACCTCGAGTAGGTCACCACATGCGACTACAACTCTATTAAGTAAAACTACGAGCTTCGTGTGTCTCGCTAAGGGGTTTGGGTCATGACTTGTCACCAGCAGGAGTCTGTTCTTCGATTCTTCTCCTAAGAGTTCAGCGATCTGTATCTTTCCCTGAGGATCTATAGAAGCCAAAGGCTCATCTAAGAGGACTATAGGAGCTTCTGAAGCTAGAACAGCCGCTAGCAGAACTCTTTGAAACCTGCCTCCGCTAAGGTCTGAGAGGCGCATATTCCAAACGGTTCTCGGTAGTCCCACCTTCTCTAAGTACTCTCTCACATTCTCGCTTTTAGAACCTCTAGTTAGAGCTTCAACGAACTCAGTTACAGTAAGAGGTGTTAAGTTAGGAGGTCTGTTGGTTTGTGGCATATAGGTAATTAGAAAAGAACTTTTCATCTCTCCTTTCGTTACATCAAGTCCACATACAAGCACTCTGCCGCTAACGGGTTTTATAATACCCGCTAGTGTTTTAAGCAATGTAGTCTTACCCGCTCCATTAGGTCCGAGAATCTGTATGAGCCCAGGTCCTTTCATTTGAAGAGTGACTTCTCTCAAAGCCTCTAAGCTGTCGTATCTTACCGTTAGCCTCTCTACCTTTATCTCTAGCTCTTTACATATCATATGTACATCATCTCTTTCTAAGCGTCCACTGTATCGCTTTATCTCGTCTTAGCTATTTCTTCTTTTTATATCCATAGTTAGCTTAACTTTCTTCTATCAATCTTTCAGCAGCTTTAGCGGTCTCTCTAATTGTTTCTAAAGCGCTTGTAGAGAGCGCGCAGAGTCTTACTTTAAGCACAGGCCTTCCTAGTCTTTCTGCTTCTCTGAGAAGCCATTCATCAAGGTCTGTAAGCGGCTCTCCGCTAGCTCCTATCCCCACTACGGCGATCACAGAGTCCTCTTGAGAAAGCAAGACTGAGGCCTGACGAAGAGCTCTGGGAAGAGGAGCACTTCCCGGTTCTTCGGCCAAGTAATGGATTACGCGCAAACCTAGCCATTCTATTTGAGCTTGAATTCCTGCATAGACTATCACAGCCTTTCGTCCTTCTAACGTTACCTTTCTCTCAACGATCGAGTCTATGTCTCTCATTAAAGCTCTCAGTCTCTCCTGAACTTCTTCACCTCCTGCTCCTATTCTAATGAGTTCTTTAGCCACTACCTCAAGTATCACTTTGAGGTTGTAAGGATCGCAGTAGAGTTCGTGATAATTGATCCTACCGTCTGGAAGCACAGGTCTAGATACATTTTCAAGATTGACTATGTTTATCACTACGCCTTTGATCTCACCTGTCTTCTTTAACTTCTCAACTTCATGATCGACGTGTGTGTGACCCATCGTCACAATCAGTAAGGCTCTTGAAAGAGTTCTCACTCCTTCTGGAGTCAGCGAGACATCATGAGGATCAGCTCCTATAGTTACGACAACTGAGACCCTTCCCTTTCCTACTAGTCTCTCTAGCTCATCCAGCATTCCCGCAAATGTAACCGCTATTACGTACTCTTCATCGCTTGGCGCAACGAAAAGTCTAGAAATGCCAAAAGCCAATATTGCAAGGAGAGCGAACAAGATCAGCAAAGCGAGCTTAGCTTTATGCACAGTTCACGTCACCTTAATCTATAGACTGTGCACAGAGTACTAAAGTCTGCCGGTAGAGTCTCTTAGGGCTTAAAGCGCCCTCGAAAACGGTTTCCTAACTCTTTGCACAAACTAATACCTAACTTCGCACAATAAAGTCCCCATTCTTTTTAAACCTTAGTCCGTTAGTGCTACTTAGCGAGGTTTTCAGGTGGTATAAGTGGTCATTGAGGAAGACGTCATAACGAAAACCATTGTCAAATACTCTTCTTTAGAGCTAGAAGAGCTGAGTAATGTAGACGTAGCCGTTGTGGGAGCTGGACCTTCAGGTCTAACCGTCGCCTACTATTTATCGAAAGCTGGCTTTAAAGTAGCTGTTTTCGAAAAGAGGTTCAGCTTCGGTGGTGGAACCGGTCCTGGAGGAAACATGTTACCCATTGTGGTGTTTCAAGAAGAAGCTATTCCGATACTTGAAGAGTTCGGTATAAGATATGAGAGAGTAGAGACAGGACTGTATATAGCTAGACCTTCTGAAGTAGTAGCGAAACTCGCCTTTAAAGCTGTAGAAGCTGGAGCTAGAGTTCTTCTTGGAGCTACTGTAAACGACCTGATCTACAGAGATAATCCTTTGAGAATAGCTGGAGTGGTTTGGGTCTGGACTCCCATAGAAGAAGGAGGGTATCATGTAGACCCTCTGTTCACTAAAGCAAAGGCAGTGGTTGACGCTACAGGACATGGAGCTGAGATAGTCTCGATCGCAACCAGAAAGATACCGGAGCTAGGCCTATCCGTTAAGGGAGAGAAAGCAGCATATGCTGAAAGGTCAGAAAAGTTAGTGGTAGAGCGTGCAGGTCGTGTAGCTCCTGGACTGTATGTGACCGGTATGGCTGTAGCCGCAGTTTACGGGCTTCCTAGGATGGGACCTATATTTGGAGGGATGCTGTTAAGCGGGAGAAAAGTAGCGCACTTACTAATCAATGAGCTAAAAAGCTCATGATATATCGCAAATCTAGAAAACCGCGATTTATATCTTGAAGCGCTGTTTTAGCCTAGTAGAGCTGAGAAGCGATGAGGAAAAAGAGATGACGTTGAAAGAATTCCTTTTCAAATATTTGCTCTTGGTCATATTGGTTGCAATTAGCGTCGTGTTAGCTCTAGCTTCTCATCTCGAACATCCTTATATCCCAAGAGCCTCTGTGTTTGCTTTAATTGGAGCCGCTCTAGGCTTCGGAGCTGTAAGCGGACTTGTAGCTCTTCAGAAGAGCTACTTCATAGCTCACTCTATGCCTCACGTAGTGCTCTTTATCGCGCCTCTCGCCCTCCTGATCGAGAGCTATCTCGGAGGGAGCAGTTGGCTTTATGCTACAGTGCTCACGTTATTTGTGAGTTTGTTAGCTGGACGGCTGAGAGAAAGATTTGAAAGCGAGATTGTAGCTTCTATAATTATTGCCGCTACCGCCTCTTTGTCAACTATCACTATATACTACGCTACTGCTGTAATTAGTGGAGTGAACGTTTATGCGTTTGTAGTAGGAGATCCGTTCTTGGTCACCTCTGAAGAGGCTCTCATCGCTTTATTCGCTGGGCTCCTGACTTCAGCTATATCTTTAAGCATAGCTAGAGAAATAGGGATAATCGGTATCGACAGGTCATTAGCGTCTAGCGTAGGTATCAACGTAAAGCTCTTTGAAACTGTGGCTCTAGCGTTGATTGCTCTGGTTTCAGCCACCATGGTGAAGATAACGGGCTTCCTCATAGTAACGGTCTCTCTCTTAATTCCAGGAGCTCTTTCAGCCCAAATAGCTCGTGGAGCCAAACACCACATTCTAGTCTCGATCGTAATTGCCTTAGCCTCGTTTACTGCAGGATTGTATTTATCGCTTTACCTTAACATTCCTGTATCTGGAGGTGTGGGGATGACTATGCTCTTCGCTTTCGTTCTGACTATGGTGGTTCTTCGTGCCAGATAAGAAAAGATTCGGAATAAGCATAGAAGCAAAACTGGCTGAAAGACTTGACAAACTTTGTTCAAGGCTCGGTTTAAATAGAAGCAAAGTTGTAGAGCAAGCCGTTGCTAGGTTTTTAAACAACGTAGAGCACTATCTAGAAAGCCATTATTGTATTTCACTATTCGTCGTATCTTGTTCGGAAGAAGCTACAGGACTTAGAGAACTCGTGGAAAAACATTCGGAAAAAGTGATCCTCGATGTACATAATCACAGTGAGGGCTATTGTAGAGTCGTTTTCGTGATAGAGAGCGATTCGGAAAAGATTTTGGAGATCTACAAACACGTGACTAATCTAAAGAGATGTAGAGCTTCACTCATCTCGCTACACGATGAAATCTAAGCTCTGCTCAACACAAAAAAGCATGCTGTGAGAACGGCTATGAGATAGAGTTCTAAGAGAGCTATTGATGGCCAGGGAGCTAAAAGTCCGATCACAGCTACTACAGTTAATAATATAGGAACGACTGCTGAAGTCTTTTCTTTTTTCTCTAGCAACAGCCTGAAACTAGAAACGAGAACAGTAACGTAAGCCATTGCGAAAAACGAAACTGCAAAAAACAGATGAAGACTTCTTCCTTCAGGGAAGAGACCAACGCCTGCCAATAGCGCAGACGTTAATAACATAGAAGCAGCTGGAACGCTTCCGAACCTCTCATAAAGATAGAAGCTGAAGAACGACAAAAGAACAGCTGAGGTTATGAGACCCAAATTGAAGATCTCTGGACTTTTGGCGCGCTCGCTACCTAGGTCACTCAAAGCATGTTCGGTAAGCGAATACCAATCCCTATTGACGTAGATAGCTAGAACTAAGTGTACTACAAATACCACTAGAGCTAGAACCCAAGCCCATCTCATTGTCTTTCTGAGCGCTAAGAAAGCGTTTTTGAAAGCAACTCTTTCATATGATAGCACGTGCTCACCCTTTCAATCAATTTCTGGAGTTCTATATTATTTAAATCTTCAAAAGAATATACAGGATTGCCCATAGGACACGTGCGGAGACAGCCTGCATGTACCCACAACCTAAATGTACTCTCGTCATCTAGGCCAAAGTTCCAACGCTTTAGCCATAACCACTCTTAACGGAGTTGGGAACCCTAGAACTCCAAGACTAGAATCGATCATCATCCTTTTAATACAACGTCTGAGCACGAACTTTAATCCTTTATCGTTAGCTTCACGTCTCTCTTTTTATCAAATTCGACAAGATCCGAGTCTTGTAGCTTTTTCACTCCAATGCTAACAGCTGAGACAGAAACTCCAAGAGCAAACGCTATAGAGGTAAGCTTTGTGTACGTACTGCCAGTAGTAACTAAAAATATAGCTTTAAGATATCTTAGCATAGATTCCGTAAGCTTGCCTCTTCTACTTCTGAATGTACAAATCCCTAAGTTTCTCCTTGATCAGAAAGTTTTAAATTTAATTAAGCTTAGTTTTATTGTTTTGATAGAACGTTTTAACATTCAATAAATGTTTAAGCTCTCTTAGACTCTAATAGATCGTGAACGGTGTTAACTCTATGGTCAACGTTATATGGCATGGTCATGCATGCGTAGAGGTCAGATTATCGAGCGGGCTGTCGATAGTGTTCGACCCTCATGATGGAGCTAGTCTTGGAATTCCTAAGCCCAAAGCCTTAGCCGATATCGTGCTGATAAGCCACGATCACTTTGACCATAACGCTACAAGCGCTGTGGCCAAGCCTCAAGCCAAAGTCTTTAAGATGAGCCTAGGGGAGATCGTTCTGGACTCTATTAAGATCGAAGGCTTACCGAGCTATCACGATAAGTCTAAAGGAGCACAAAGAGGAACAAACGTTATATACGTACTTGAAGCCGAACAACTAAAGCTGGTACATCTAGGAGACCTAGGCGATGAGCCTGAACCTCCCGTCTTAACTAAGATCTCAGAAGCGAACTTACTGATCGTCCCAGTAGGCGGGACCTTTACCATAGGTCCCTCAGAAGCCTGGCAACTAGTTGAAAAGACTAGACCTATTAATGTGATGCCTATCCATTACGCTACGAAAGGACTACGACTGCCCTTGAGACCTGTGGACGACTTTCTTAAGCAGGTGAAGAAAGGTTATGAAGTAAAGAGATTAGAAGTTAATAGCTTCAATTTAAAAGACTATAAAAACACAGTCATAGTTCCTAAACCGCCAGTCTGAGAAGATAAACATCCAAAAGATAAAGGACGAAAACAGAAGAAGTCCTAGATAGAGCGCTTTGTCCTCTCAAGAACCTATATTTTAAAGAACCTCTATAATGTGTGGTAGCTCCTTCAGAGATTTCACCACAATAACTCCTTTCTCCTTTAGTTCTTTGAGAGATGTCTCCTCAGAACGAGAAACTAAAATAGCTTTCGCTCCTATCCTCAAAGCTAGTTCTACGTCTGACTCGATTCTGTCGCCGATCACTATAATGTCTTCGAATCGAACCTTGTTGTTCCTCAGAGCGACCTCCGCTATCCAAGGATTAGGCTTACCAGCTACGAAATCCGACTTTCTGCCAGCCGCATACTCCAGCGCTGCCACTATCGCTCCAGCCCCTAGCTTCTCTCCCTCTTCTGTAGGCAAGCGAGGGTCACGACTCGTAGCTACGAAAAGAACTCCTTTCATTATAGCTTTCAAAGCTTTCGAGAGCTTCTCATAAGTTAATTCTCTATCGAGACCTACCACTACAGCTTCTGCCTCTTCAGGATCATCAGTTACCTGAAGCCCTGCTAAAGAGAGTTCTTCTATAAGTCCCTTTTCACCTACAACATACACCTTAGCGGACTTGAGTCTCTCAGTAAGCCAAAGAGCTGCTGCCCAACCGCTTGTCACTACATCGTTTTCTGTAACCCATAGCCCTAGAGAGCTGAGCCTCTGAGCATAATCTCTTCTGCTCAAAGTGGAATTATTGGTTATGAAAACTATGTTCGCTCCCTTTACTGATTTTAAGTATTGTACGTTGTCCCAAAGCACGTTACGCCCGATCCAAACAACACCGTCGAGATCAACCATTAGTAACCGCACTAGAGGACACCAGCTTCTTAAGAATTTCAAGAACTTCATGGGGCGATAGAAGACGATGTAGTCTAACGCTAGCGTAGGTTCTCGAACCTCCTCCCTTACCTCCGATGAGTGAAGCCATTGATGTAGCTATAGTCCCAAGGTCTAACTGAGAGCCGGCTTTCTTGCCAGCAGCTAGCTCAAGTTGTGACTCTTTTTCGAATTTAAGTAGAGCGGCTACCACCAAGTCCTCGAACTCCTCAGTCAGCTTTTTGAGAACTTCTTGAATTACCTCACGCTCTTTCTCAACAGGTTCAATAACGAAAACCCTGATCTCGCCCACTGTCTCTGCTCTAGCAACCTCTTTTTTGAGATTCTCTATCCAGACCTCTCTGTAAGCTCTAAGCTTAGCTTTAGCTTCTCTGAACTCGTCTACGATCTTCTTGACTTTCTCTATCTCTTGGTCTCTCTTCGCTTCAGTTATTTTAGCGATCTCATTAATCTTGTTTTCGAGTCTAGATGCTTCTTCAGCTACGCGGGTTCCAGCAACGAACTCAAGCCTTACTACTCCGTCTTGGATCCTCTCTACATTTATTATCTTAATCGCACCTACGTCTCCTGTGTCAAGTACATGAGTTCCTCCACAAGCCTGAACGTCCCAACCCTCTATTTCGACTATTCTTATCTTTTTCGCCATTGGAACTCCTCCCTGGTATATCGAAAAACCGAACTTCTCTTCAGCGTAGTTCTTATCGACAACCTCTATTCTGACCCTCCTGCGCTCGTCCACGACCTTGTTCGCTAAAGCCTCTATCGCTCTAATCTGGTCTGAAGTAAGGCTTCTATGATGAGTTATATCTAATCTAGCTTTCTCTTCAGTTTTTTCAGCTCCAGCCTGCCAGACATGAGAGCCAAGTAGTCTTCTTGCTGCTCCTAAAACTATATGTGTTGCTGTATGATGTCTCATTATTCTAAATCTCCTTTCCCAATCTATTTTACCTCTAACTTTAAAGCTTGGCTTTAAAACAGACTGTGATTCTTCTAGGATATGGACTACAACGTCGTTCACCTTTTCAACTCCAACAACCCTATATTTAACCCCTCCGACCTCTATGTAGCCTGTATCGCTATACTGTCCACCACCTTTTGAGTAGAAGAGAGTAGAATCCAAAACGACATAGCGGTCTTTAGATCCTAATACTACAGCTTCGAACTCTCTAGCGTAAGGATCTTCGTAGTAAAGCAGTCTCGTGTTGGGGAACTGTTTAGCCCACTCAACGACTTCAGGAGGTAGCGTTACTTTCTCTATCTCTTTAGCTAATCTTGAAGGCGATCTATGCCTTCTGGCTACAATAGAGTAAAAATCGTGAGGCACGCTTACTACAGCTCCTTTTGTAGCCGCTATTTCAGCCACTACGTCAGGAGGTACTCCATGACTATCGTAAATCTTTATCAAATCCTCTAAAGTCAGCACTGCTCCCTTCTTTAATTCTTTCTCTACCAGCTTCACTCCTCTGTGTAGAACTTCTCTAAACCTCTCTTCCTCTAGCATTGCTACGTCCAGAATGTAATCCCTGTTCTCTTTCAATTGAGGAAAGTCTTGAGCCCAGAAATCTATCTGAAACTCTAGCAAGTCGAGTAAAGACTTAGAGGTCCCTAGCTTCAAGAGCTGACGAATGGTCCTTCTGGCTACAAGTCTAGCTAGATAGCCTTCTCCAGAGTTGCTCGGAACTATCCCGTCAGCTAACATCATAGCCAAAGTCTTTGAATGGTCGAGAACAGCATAAAAGCTAACCTCTCTTTGGAGAACCTTAATAACTTTCTCAAGAGGTTCTCCAGAGAGTCTAGACATGTTTTCATAGAAAGACTTTAAGCTATTGGGGTCTCCTGGGTCTAAACGACCTACAGACTTAAACGCGGCCCACATGATCTTTTCGTCAGGCTTTTCTACTTCTAGAAAGCTTCTGAGCTTATCGAGAGAGTCGCCATAGATCGCATGAAAAGCTGTAGGCTTTTTTGAGGTATACCAAGCGATCCTTTCCACTCCATAGCCTGTATCGACGATCTTCAGCGGGATTTCAGAGTATTTTCCATCTTCAGTTCTGTACATCATAAAAACGAGCGTAGCGAGTTCTATACCGCCTACAGTCACTTCAAAACATGGACCAGCGTTTCCGCCACCTTCCCACCAGGACTCTTTAAAGGTGATCATGTCTTCAGGTATCCCGATCTCTTTCGTGAAGAATTCATAAGCGTATCTAACGGTCTCGTCCTTCCAGTATACATATTTCTCTGGATAGTTGAAGGCATGATGTGCTGCCATCTCGAAGCTAGTCAGATGTCTGCCCAAAGTCAGACCAACGTTATCTATGTCCTCTAGCCTAATGCTTGGCTGACTGATTACTAACGGATTAGCTGGTGGAGGGACGATCCCGCTTGTAACATGAGGTTGGAACACAGCAATGCTGGCTATAGTCAAATAGAGGTCTTCTCTCCATCGAGCCACAACCGGACGTGGAGAAATGTATTCGTGACCTCTTTTAGTAAAGAACTCTACGAACTTCCTCCTAGCTTCTCTTACGTTTAGAGCCTCTTTAGCTGGGATCTCATTAAACCAGTAGTCCACGCATGGAGCGTCTTGAGGTTCCTCGAATTCTGAATTAAGAGTCCAGAAGTACTCATTACATCTCTTCCCTCGAACTCTTCTAAACCCTTTCTCTTTAAAGAACGGTAGCTCAAACTCTTTAGGGTCTGCGAAGCTCAAGGGCATAGCCCTGCTTCTGACATGTACGAAGACTTATAAAGAGAAACAACTAAGCGCTAGATTCCGAAGAGACCGCTGAGACCGGAGTACAAGTCTACTTCTTCTTCTTCTTTCTTTTCTTCTTTCTTCTCTTCAGTCTGTTGTGTTGTAGGAGCTGAGGCTTGAGCTAACTGATGAGATGTATGAACTGTAGAAAGCGATACTGCTTCCTCTATACCGAGTTCTTTGGCCTTTTCCCCTAGGGCTAAAACAATTGCAAAACATTCCGTTACGGCTTTTCTCAAAGCAGGTTCCAACAGGCCGGGCAGAGGTATTGCTAGCTCCTCAGCTAGAACGTTAGCTCTTCTCTCAGCTTGAAGCAACATGTGAGGAACTGCTTCTTCTACGTCAAATAAAGCACCTTCTACCGCTACTTTCAATAACTCTTGAACCGCCTCGCTTAACTCTTTTGAGAACGATTCGAGATCTAGCTTCAGACTATCGACAGGTAGGACCAGACCTCCTTCATATGCCGCTATTACCTTCAGAGACGTCTCTATCGGTTTAATTCCTATTTTTTGAAGTACGCTAGCCACCTCTGGAGTTATGATCTGACCTGCCTTGACTACTACCGTAGACTTTTTGATATATGCCTTGCCTCCTCTAACCTCATAAGGTATCTTGAGCCTTCCAAGAACTCCAAGCATAGGTCCTGCAGGTATGTTCGTAGGTCCTTCAGGAACTATTATGTCTTTAGGAGCAACCTGACCGGGCTTAGCGTCAACCGCTACTTTGATCGAATCTACTAACGAGAATAACTTGAATGGATTCTCGTTGCTAAAAATAAGCAAAACTGTACCTTGAAGAACGTTTTCTATAGAGCTTTTATCAATATTCAAGCTTTCAACAGCTTTAAGTATCAAGGATTTCTTAGCTACCTTGGTTTCCCCTACCTTCCTTAGCTCCTTTCTTATTTTCTGAACGACATTAGTAGGAGTCCCGGTTAGGTCCGCTAGAAGTATAGTACGATAGCTTGTCATCAGCTTCTTAAGCTCCTCTACGACCTGGACCTTCCAAGGTTGAACCTTTCTGGTTCTAACCTTTAAGCTCACATGGGTCACCTTAGCAAAGCCACTGAAGGTGACATCGTCTTCTTAACGTAAACGGTTTTTATCTTGTCAGCTCCTAACTTAGACTCTACCAAAGAAAGCACTGTTTTAGCGTTCTCTACAAGTTGTGAAATGCTAGTTCTTTCCGAACCGATCCTACAGCCTATCTGTGGCTGTCCTCTAGCTCTAAGCAAGACTGCTCTCTTATATCTCTCGACCACTTCCGCTATGTTTGCATTAGGCTGTACAGGCATTAACGCTTTACCTCTAGGTCCTAAAGCTGGGCCCAGGATTTTGCCAACCACACCCATTAGGTCAGCTCTCACTAAAACCCAATCACAAGACTCTGCTAACTTTTTAGCTCCTTTCTTGTCTAGTGCTTGGATATCCTGTCTGGAAAAAACCCGGATGCCCTGGATGTTCTTCGCCGCTATCAGCATATCTCCTTCAGCTACTAGACAGATGCTTACATCTCTACCGATACCGTGAGGAAGGAAAACTACTTCTCTGAACCTGCCTTCTTGAGATTTAGGATCCACACCTTTCAACACTATCTGTAACTCTACTCCTTGGTCGAACCGTCTTTTCCCGAGTTCGAGAGCTTTAGATATGGCGTCTCGCAAAGCAACCTCATCTATAGGCATCTCGCTTGCCCCCCAGGACTTCACATTATAAAGTCTTTAAAAGCGTTCTTGAAGCTAAGCTTTAAGCCACTTCTCTTCATATCGCTTCAGTAGCTCATCGTATAATCCTTTTTCTATTTCTGCAGTCACAAGCTTCGGGTCTTTTCCATTGACCGTTATCCCAATGCTCCTAGCCGAGCCCAATATCGTTTTGACCGCAGCTTTAAGACTCTTAGCTAAAAGATCTGGCTTCTTTTCGATAGCTATCTCTATGATTTTTTCTAAAGGCAGGTCTCCGATCTTCTTGTGAGCAGGGTCTCCGCTAGGCTCTGAAACGTTAACGGCTTTAAGTAACAGCTCAGTGGCGCTAGGTTTGACCTGACCTCCTTTTCCCATACGCTGCCCCTTCCGAAGCCTTATGACTGAAGCTTAAATAAGGTATAGCGCTGTTGATTTCTTGTCTACATCGTGAAGCCTAAACTTGATTTGGTGTTCACGATACTGAAATGTTTTTAACTTTGCAACCAGCTAGCCCTTGCGGGGGCGTGTCAGGAATGCCTAATGAAGGTAAAGCATATATACATGCTGCGTTAGCTCTGCACTACGCAGGACAACCTGTAACTGAAGAAGCTTTAGAGAAGATCGTTAGAGCCATGGGATTAGAGCCTAACGCAGTTAAAATCAAAATGCTTGTAGCAAGCCTCTCTCAGATAAATCTAGAGGATGTACTCAAACAAGCTCTTGTAGCTACTCCTGTAGCTACGGTCTCAGCGCCTGCTGCCCAACAGGTTTCAGCTCCTACAACACAACAGACTGAAGAGAAGAAAGAAGAAAAGAAAGAAGAAGAAGAAGTAGACTTGTACTCCGGTCTCAGCGGTCTCTTCGGAATCTAAAACAGACAAAGAGTCTCTTCAACACTCTTCTCACCCTAGCTTTATGTCCTCAGACTGGACTACCTGATTTTATAAGGTGAGGATCGTGCAACTGAAGTCTTTCACTTTAAGATATGGTAAGACTCTAGTCTTTTTTCGGACCTGGAAGCCTTATGAGGCTCGAAAGCTTTTTGAAAGGTTCAAGCAGAGCGCTAGTAGTAACGGGGAGAAGAAGCGCTTTGATGAGTGGCGCTCTGAACGACTTCATGACTTTAGCTTCTAGACTAGGACTTGAAGTCTCCGTGTTTCAGGGAGTAGAACCAAACCCTACAGTTGATATAGTCGATAAAATAGCTGAAACGGCTTGGCGTCAAAAAGCCGATCGCATAATTGCTCTCGGCGGCGGTAGCGTTATCGATGCAGCAAAGCTAGCGTCTGTAATCTCCGTCTGTGGATGTGAGGCAAGAGACTATCTTAAGGGGAGATGTTCTCCTTGTGGCTCATTACCTCTACTAGCGGTTAATCTAACTCATGGAACCGGTAGCGAGATAAACAGATATAGCGTTATCTCAGAATCTCAGATCTAGAAAATAAAGTGAAGTTGGGGATAGCCAGCGACTACTTCTACCCTCTGGCCTCTGTCGACGATCCTTTATACACGTTCACAATGCCTCACGAGCAAATAATATATACAAGTCTTGACGCCTTTTACCACTTCATAGAGGCCGCTACGTCTAGAGCGTCTTCTCCTATGGTTGAAACTCTAGCCGAAGAAGGCGTTTCGCTAATAGCGAAGTTCTTACCAAAAGCGGTTAAAGAGCCAAACCTTTTGGAAGCCAGGTACTGGTTGATGTATTCAGCTCTCTTGGCCGGCATTGCTATCGATAACGCTAGAATTCATATAATACATGTACTTGAACACGTCCTAACGGGTCTGAATCCCAACTTAGCTCACGGAGCTGGTCTTGGAATCCTAGGACCTACAGCGCTTAAACGCGTGTGTTCCGAGGTTCTCGATATCTGTACGAGAATTCTTAGACCTATTCTTAACGCTGAAAACGGAAAGCCTGAGGAGATAGCTAGAGCTGTAGCCCGTTTTCAAGAATCTCTCGGATTTAGAGAAAAACTAAGTGATTATGGCTTTAGTCCCGACCTAGCTGACGAAGTAGCTGAAAGAGCTCTCAGTCTATTTCCAATCCAGCTCGAATTAGCTCCTATAAGCGTCTCAAAGGAAGTCTTAAAAGAAGTCTACTTAGAAGTGGTGAGAAATAGTTAGAAAAAAGATAAACAAGAATGTCAAGATACTAACGTGTATGTCAGGAGTGAAAGAGATATTTTAAAAAAAGATATAGTATAGAACAAATCATATGTTCGCCTTTAGGCTATTATGATGGTTAAGACCCTATTAGCTACGTTAAAAGTCCTAACGTAGTCAGTATCGTTAAAACTTCTCTAGAACGATCCTTTCAACATTGAGAGAACATCAAACCTAGATCCTAACAGACAGTATATTAATCCCACGGACTAACGACGCTTTGTACGTGATGTTTTTAAAGATTTTGTACGTCAATAGTTTTTGGTCTTTCAGTAGGTGTGATTAGAATGACGTTAAGCAATTGGAAAGCTTGGCTTGGTCTAGCTCTTATTGTCTATCTATTTGTTGCACTTTTACTTAGAAGTAGAAGACCGACGATACCAGCATGGGGGGTTATGGCCTTTGCTTCGTTTCTTGTCGTTGTAACTGGACTGATCGGTCCTGATGATTTTCTCATGCAGTAGATATGGAAGTGATCCTGTTCTTAATCGGTATGTTTAGTATAGCTGGCCTTGCAGAGTCTTCGGGACTTCTAGACGCTATATCAATATGGGTGGTAACGAAATGTGGAAGAACAACAACCCTTATATATGTACTTTCTCTACTCTTCGGCGTTTTTGTAGCTATTGCTGTCAACGATACGGCTGCTCTAATGGGACCACCTATAGTCTACACCGTTTCAAAAGCGTTAAATATAGACCCTAAACCGCTGTTTCTCCTGCTAGCTTTCTCTCTCACTATAGGTTCTGTTGTAACACCTATTGGAAACCCACAGAATGTGCTTATAGCTATCGATTCCGGTATAGAGGCTCCGTTCATTACATTCATGACAAAACTCCTTATACCGACAATAATAAACCTTATACTTACCGCGTTCTTACTGATAAAGATCTTCAGAATAGAAGATAAGCGTATAGAAATAATGCTTATTCCACAAGAAGCCATTAGAAATAAAAGAGACGCTATTCTCGCCGGTATAGGGTTATTAATTTCTATAGTAGCCCTTGTCGTAAACGACATCTTTGAGTTATATGGATTGCCACACATAACCCATAGAGGGTTTATACCGTTTATTATTGCAACTGGACTGTATATATTTGCAAGTAACCCAAGAAAAATGCTTGCAGGAGTCGATTGGGGAACCATAATATTCTTTATAACAATGTTTATAACGATGGAAGGTATATGGAGAAGTGGCATACTAAACCCTATTTTAGATACTTTAATGCCACAGAAAATCGATGGATTCGAAGGAGTATTGATGATCTCCTTTACATCGCTTCTACTAAGTCAGTTGCTGAGCAACGTTCCCTTCGTCAAATTATTTATAAATCATATGAGAGACTTAGGTTACACAAGCAACGACGTAGATGCATGGATAGCTCTTGCAATGAGTTCAACAATAGCAGGTAATCTCACAATACTTGGAGCAGCCTCTAACATAATCATACTCGAAATTCTTGAAAGTAGAATGGGTACAACGATAACGTTCATAGAGTTTCTCAAAGTAGGTAGCATAGTGACGATAGTTAACGTAAGTATATATCTGCTCTTCTTCATGATCTAGTCTAGAGTCGCTACTTCAGGAGGTTTTCAAACAAATGTGAGAGACCTTAGCAATGAGAAGCACGGCAGGGTATATCCGTAGAAAAGCTCAGCTTAAATAAGGCTCCTTCCACGAAGTCTCTGAAGAGGTAGAGCGCTTTAGGTGTTGAGGTGAAGCTTTGTGAAGTACATGATTAAAGCTAGAGTAGAAGTGGATGGAAAAGTCGGCAAGCATGACATAATAGGAGCTGTTTTCGGTCAGACAGAAGGTCTGTTAGGCTCAGAGTTTAATTTAGAAGACTTACAAGAAAAAGATAGAATAGGTAGAGTGCTAGTCGATGTGAAGTATGTGGGCAACAAGACTACGGGGATCCTACAAGTGTCTAGCAATCTCGATAGAGTTGAGACTGCCATTTTAGCAGCGATGCTCGAAACCGTAGACAGAGTAGGACCTTATAACGCACGCGTGATAGTAGAAGAAGTACGAGATCTTAGAGCTGAGAAGATCAAATACGTTATCGATAGAGCTAAAGAGATACTGAAGAAGATCAGAGAAGAAGAGCCTGATGTAAAGGAGATCATCAGACAGATCGAAGAAGAGATGCTCAAAGCTCCTAAGATCATAGAGTTCGGTCCTGAGAAGCTACCTGCAGGACCTCAAGTCGAGTCTGCCGATACCCTGATCGTTGTTGAAGGAAGAGCTGACGTCGTGAACTTGTTGAGATATGGATATGAGAACGTCATTGCCCTAGAAGGAGCTAGAGAAAAAGTGCCTGAAAGCTTGAAGAAGCTAGCTGAAAACAAGAAGGTCGTTCTCTTCGTAGATGGCGATAGAGGAGGAGAGCTGATAATTATGAACGTCTTAGGTCAAATGAAAGTAGATTACATAGCGAGAGCTCCTAAAGACAAAGAAGTAGAAAAGCTCACAGCTAAAGAAGTAGCGAAAGCCTTAAGCGAGATGACTCCTGTTGATGAGTTCGTTAAAAGCCTAAAGCAACAGGCCGAAGCAGTATCAACAGCTAAACCCACAGTTCTACCAGAAGTAGAGGTAGTAGCTCCTGAAGCTAAGACAGAGACAGCCACTGCTCCAGTAGCTGAAGCTATAGCCGAAGTAGCTCAGATGGCCGAGACTACAGCTCCAACTGTACAACCAGAACTTGAGGTCATCACGTTAGCTATACCTAAAAACATATTAGAAAGCGCGAGCAAACTCAAAGGCACTTTAGAGGCTATAGTTTACGACTCCTCATGGAACGAAGTAATGAGGGTCAAGGTAAAAGACCTCTTCAACGTTCTTCAAGGCGTAGAAGCTGGCAAAGTTTATGCTGTGATATTAGATGGAATAATCACCCAAAGGCTTGTAGACGTGGCTACAGAAAAGAATATATCGTTGCTCATAGGAGCTCGTGCTGGAAGCAAGGTGATTCCTAAGAGCCCTGCTTTACGGATGCTAACTTTCGCTGACTTGGGCATATGAAAAGATGGTTAAGCAGAAGGACTCAAAAAGTCTAGAAGGCTTTTTTGTGAAGCTCCCTTGAGCTTCTTTTCTGATATCCCGAAAAACCCTAGTATTCTCATAGCAGCTGGTATTGCTTGCTTCTCTATGTAGTAGTCAATATCGATCTCGTCAAGAGATGCCATGAAGTAGGGCTTTGCTCTAGCCGATAGAGGACCTGACCCTTTTACTATCACGTAGCCTATCTTATCTCCAGGCTCGACACGAATTCCTGCTTTCATCATTATCCTAGCGGCCGTTACATGTGGTTGCTCCGCTTTGTACTCGTCAGGTCTTCGAGTCAGAGTTTTCCATATAACAAGCTTGTCTATGTTAACTTTTCTGTTCTTCAGAGAATCTATTAGCGAGTTCATGTACTCAACAGCCTTCTCTGTAGACCCTGTCTTCAATATGATCTCCGCTACTCTAGCTTGAGCTTCTTTAGCCAGATCGCTCCAGTCTCCTCTCACAGCTTCAAATCCAACTACATCGATTTTCCCATCTATAGTTAGCCCCACATACCTCTTCTTAGCTTCGGTGAAAAAGACCTTTCTATAAACTTTGTCTATCTTTATGTCGAAACCTAGCTCTCTTTCGACAAACTCTATCAGCTTGTTTATCTTATCTTCTTCATAACGCACAAAGAGGCTGTCCGTGTCTCCATATATAACAGGTAGGCCGATCTCTCTAGCTTTAGCTACAGCTGACTTTATCAGAGCTCTGCCCCAAGCCGTTACTGCTTCAGCACACTCTCTACAATACCATCTAGCTGAAACCCAGCCCATATAACCGTAGCTAGCGTTAGCTAAGACCTTAATCGCCTTTTGCCTTTCATCTAGTAGCCTATATTCAGGCGAGTCTTTAGGCAACTTGTCCATGACTTTCTTGATCTCTTTTCTCCACTTCAAGAACCTCTCTAAAACGTTCTTGAAGAAGCCAGGAGGCTCAGCTCTAAATCTGTGACCGATCTCAGGAGCTACGTAGACTTCTCCGAACTCTTCTCCCGATCTCACGAGAGTATCAGGGCCTATGTTGTACTTGACCATTATGTTAGGATACATGCTAGCAAAGTCTAGAACAGCTACGTTTTCATGTATGCCAGGCTTTGGCTCTAAGACTATAGCTCCCTCGTAGCTCTCCTCTCCTCTCCAGACTCTGTTGGGAACGAGTTCTTTTCGCTTGTACGCTTCTCTCATCAGCCTCCACTCAAGCCTATAGCCCACGCTAGCTGCGACAACCTGATCTAGAGGAAGTCCGCTGACCTGGCTTAGCTGAGCTCCAAATGGAAGTAGCTTTAAAGCGAGCCTCATAGTAGCCACAACGTCATCAGCTAAGTACTTATGTAATATAGGCCTCTTGGACTGGTCCATCCAGTACTCGCCTATTTGCCACCACTCTAAGTTGACTCTCTCTTCTTTGCTCATAACTCCAAGATAGTCGGCAACTTCATCTAGACTCTTCACTTTAACTTCATGGATCTCTGTAGCGAAGTCTAAGAGATCGACGTTAAGTCTTCCAGGAACTGAAACATGTCCGAAAGAGCTAGACTGAGGAACGCTACCTCTTCTCCTCCCTACGTCTAGAGGTATTCCGTGGATCTTGGCTCTTTCCATCAAATAAGGCCAGTCAAACCTGTTCTGATTGTAGCCTACTACTATATCTGGGTCTCTAGCTTTGATCTCTGAAACAAAGCTAGCGATAAGTTCTGAGTCGTTATTACCCTTGGCTTCTAATATTGTTGGCTCGCTATCGCCTGGATAGGACATCAAGCCAATCAATATAACCGGGTCTTTTTTAGGGTTTGGAGTTCTCATTATATTAAAGACTTCTATGTCGAAAGCTAGGATTCTCAAACCTTCAAGAGGGTCTACGTTGACCTTAGACTCGTCTTCAAATATGTCGCCTACTACTTTGTAAGTCACATCTACTCCGTAATATCCAGGGTTCGAGTGTTCCTGAACTTCAGCAACATACCACCTCATAGGATAGAGGTTTTTGTCTATCAGGAACCTCATAGCGAATCTTATATCTGCTTCGAGAACGTCCTTAACCCCTCTTATCTTAGAAACTTCTTCTCTATAATCTCTTACTGCTGTCGGAACCACAGTGGTTATCTTTAAGGCTCTACATGGTCTTCCGTAGAGCTTCTTCTCAACTAGCTCCACTGAGACTATAGGACTTGACGACCTAGAGAGTTTCCTAACTTCTTCAGCAATCCTAGAAGGGTCTGCCCCCTCTTCTAAAAGAGCGTAGAAATAAGGCTTAAAGCCCTCGTATATGAGAACTGCTCTTCTATTGTCGTTGAGTCTAGCCCAGATTATGATCTTAGCTTCACCGCCTTGAACCTCATAACTCACGTCGAGAAGCTGAAAAGACACTCGCTGTGACAACTAAAGCCCCACTTCTGTGTATTACGATTCGAACCTAAAGAGAGCTGAACGCTAATCTGATCGAAAAAGTGAAAAAGATGTAAAAAGCCTCGATATGTCAAGGCTAAAGCGATACGACCTCTATACCTAACTCCTTTAGCTTCTTCTTGACCTCTTGTATAGCGAGACTCTCGTCTGGTTTTAAAGTAGTCTTATCGAAGGGGTATTGGCTGAGCAGGAGAAACACATTGTTTTCTTCCAACACCAAGAAGAGCTGAGGAAGCCATGCCATTCCGAAATCGTCTTTCTCTCCATATTGATTTACAAAGACATAGTCTTCGAGTTTGACCTCTAAATCTATCCCTAGAGAACTAGCTAGTCTCTGAGCTAGTCTAAGCCAGTCTTTATGAAGAGGATGAAACTCTGCACTGACCAAGATTATCTTAGATGGTTTGACCACAGCGATCACCGACTTCCGAGTTCAATAGTTAAACCTATTTAGCTCTAGACCTTTCGATCTCTTCGCAGACGCTTTTCATGACCAGCGCGTCTTTATCTAAAAGAGGACTTTCGCTTATCACTACTGCTTCTACATTAGCGCTCAGATAGGCCTCACAGACTATGCTCCAATCAGGTCCATAGCCTTTCTCCGCTAAGACTTTATGTTCTCTCTCGCCACCCTTCCCGTACTCTATTTTAGAGAAATGAGTATGTAAAGGTTTGATAGAAGCTGAGCCTAGCTCTTTTTCAATAAACTCTATAACTTTCAAAACGTCGTCTACTTTAGTCACGAATTTGCCCTCATATCTAGCGTAGATGTGAGCCCAGTCAACACATGGCTTACATCTTTCTATTTGTCTACATATCTCTACTACTTCTTCTACTGTACCTATTTGTGAGTCCTTTCCTAAAGTCTCGGGAGCTATTGTTGGAGTTTTAACCCAACTAGGCAAAAGGTCAAGAGCCTCTTTGTAAGTAGCTATTGCTCTTTCTAAGGCAATTTTCTTGCTAGGATTTCCTTTATAGTAACCTGTATGTATCACTACAGCTTCTGCTCCCATCCATTCAGCAGCTTTCAGGGACTCTACGATTCTCTCTATGCTTCTCAAAACCACGTCTCTTTCCGGACTGGCTAAATTTATGTAATAAGGTCCATGGATAGAAACCTTTACGTCAAAAGCCCTAGCTTGAGAGCCTAAAGACCTAGCCTTCTCTTCTTTGACCTTTACTCCATGAACTGCTTCGTATTCGAAAGCGTCTAATCCTAGGCTTCTTAAATAGCTTGGCACTCCTTCGAGTTGTCCTTTGTAATCTATTGGAAGACCTGCTGGACCGTAGCGTATTCTAGCCAAAAAGCACCACCGAAGTTCTACAAGCTTCTGAGAGCTTTAGGATGTAAACTCTAACTCTCGAAGAGAAGACTTTCAGCTACTCTAAAAGGATTAGCGTTAGGCCTTAAAACCTTGGTTCTCGCCATTATTGCCTGATGATGCTTGATCCAGCCTGGAAGACTTGTTCTCAAAGCAAGCACAGAGACCTTAGGTCCTGCTTTCTCTAGAGCTTCGAGAAGACTGTCAGCAAGCCTACTCGGCTTCACAGAAGCTGACCAAATTATAGAAGTTCGGATAGCTCTCGCCTTCCAGCTATATTCTATTACGAGTTCTAGAGCCTCTCCTAAAGCCTCTTCTATTTTAGGGCTCTTGCCCAAGTCAGGAGCGCTTTCATAGAGTTCAATGAGTTCTTTAGAGAAGTTATCGCTTGGATCCAGCACAGGTACAGCTCTGTCTCCATAAAAGATCACTGATACCCATGCTCCGCTCGATTTGATCAAGGAAAGCAGAGACTCCAAGATCCTCAAGGCTATCTCTTTGTTTATAGAGGAAGTCTTTTCTACAAGGACTATGACTAAGTTCAAGATAAGAGTTCCTCCAAAGCCTTAGTGAGATCCGCTCTGCTTTGAACTCTTCTCACTAGCTCTTGAGAAACTTCTTGTAGAGTTCCACTGCCTATAAGCAGTATCCTTGTATCTACTTTAGAGTTCTTAGCGAACGCTAAAGCTAGACTTAAGGGTACTCCTCTTGTGATCTCTCCATCAGTTATCGCTATTAAGACCTTAGGTCCTCTATGTTGTCTCAAGATCTTTACTCCCCACACTAACCCGTCTCCTAAAGAAGACCCCTCGTAGGTTTTCGTAACTACTGAGAGAGCTCTAACGAAGTCTCCGTAAGATCTGGTCAGAGGAAGGATGGGCACTGCGTTTTCGTGAAAAACTACAAGTCCTACGCTAGCTCCTCTTTCGAGAGCCCTTCTACCGGCAAAGGCTACGACCTCTAAGACTGCTGTTAGCTTGTTCGGCACTAGGTCTCCGTAAGGCTTTCCCATGCTCAAAGATATATCTATAACGAACGATACTCCTTTATTTTCTAGCAAGCCATCTCTCCTCCAGCTCTATAGGTATCAAGACTGGAACAGCTCTGAGAGAGTAGAGAACTTCAGCTATTTCGATCTCGCTTTCAAAAACGTTTCGTCTAATCAGTGTCTCAAGAATCGACAAAGAGGAGCCGGTACGCGTTCCGTTACGAGTTGCCTCTGACCTAACTCTTATGTCATCACTTATGAGCGTTATCCCCTCCTTTCTTGCGTAATCCACACAGGCTTTTTCAAGAGAGGTGATAGATTTCGGCTCTTCTTGATCGTCAACATCTAACTCTACGTAGCTAGATATGGGGATAGCCGGAAGCCCTAGTCTAACTCTAAGAGCGTTTAGAGCTTGAACTCTAGCTTCAAGCTGTTTAGGGACTAGCAGGTCTATCTCTAAATCTTTAGTCTTGGGAAGGACTTCCGCTAGTCGAGATTTGTAGATGGTGTGAACGCTAGAAGGGTCTAGCAAGAGCTCTCCTTCTACAACGTCAACTTCACTTGAGCTAAGAACTCCGAGAAGTGGCTGAACGCCTCTGTAGAGAAGATAGTCAAGAAACTCATCGTAAGAGAGTCCTGCTATTTCAGCTGCGTAGCTCAGACTCACGTCTTTTAAAAGATATAGGTCTAAAGCCACTCTCTTTAAATCTAGAGTCTCAAAATATCTTCGAAGAGCGTCTCTGACCACCTCTGATACGCTTCCATAAAGTCCAAGCTCAACGAGTTTTCTCGCTCTCCTCTCGAGAAGCCCGCTTATCTCTACGCTCACAACCAAGTCCTGGAGCCCACTATAAGCGAAATAGAACTGGGTTATAAAGAGAAAAAGAAAGAGGAAGATATAGAGGGTCTAAGAGAAGAGTTAGCCTTTTTTCGCAAAGACTACGTAGGCAGCAAGAGCTAAGACCGCTAGTGTCAGTATTATGTTAATTAATGCTAGAGTTCTGACTCCAGCAGCGGCCTCGGCTAATGATGCTACTTCATCGAGTTTGCTCAGTATATCACCTTTAGCTCTGTCGACAGCAGATGTAGCGGCGTCTCTAGCTTCTCTCACGTCACTCTTTGTAGCTAGACCTCCCACAGCTGTATTAATGGCATCCACTCTAGTGGCTATAGTGTCTACCTTGGTGCTCATAGCACCTACTAGTGTTCTTATTTCGCCAGTACGAGTATCTATAGTTGAAAGCGTCGCTCCGATAGCTTCTGTAGTGCTCTTCACGATGCCAACATCGGTCTGGATCAATGAAGTTATTGCAAGCAAACTGTCTAGCTTGGAAGAGACAGTCGCTAAGTCAGTTCTAATGAGTGCGGTAGCGGTTCTGAGTTCTGTTGAAATAGCGTCTAGCTTTGTAGCTAAAGTCGTGAATTGAGCTGAGGTTCTTTCATCGAATGTAGCTAAAGCTTTGGCTAAAGTGTCGAGCCTCATATTGATGTCGTTTGCAACTTGAGCTAGCTCTGCTAAGGTGTAGGGAGGTACTACGAAGCTGACAATTTCTGATGTTCTCTGAACCGGCGTTAATGTATGTACCTTTACTCCTACCGTTACGATAATTGCTGCATTAGTACCTTTGAGTTCCGCTCCTGGAACGAAAACTGCATGGAAGAGTCCAGGCATCCCTGTATAGACGAACTTCAGCTGAGTTAGCTCTCGATACTCGGTTCCAGTGAAGTATACCACTACGCCCGATAGGTTGTAGTAGTATACGTTATCAGGGACTAAGCCTTCATTGTCTAGTAGCACTAAAGCCCAAACGTTGACAGGTAGTTCAGCAAACTGGCCTACAGCTGTGGCTATCTTTACCGTAAGCGTCGGCAACTTGGCGATACTGACTTCAAGCTTGTACCCTACACCAGCGTTTACATCGTATATCTCAACAACGTATAGACCTGGTGTCAGACCTGAAAGCGCTAATGTGTAAGTGAAAGACCCATGTTCGTTAGTCTCTAAATACTCTGCTAAAACAGGCACCATGTCCCCTGCCCGGGTGACAGTTATATCGATTACGCCCTGAGGACTGAAGCCTAGACCTCTTAAAGTTAGGTCTAGAGGTATGGGCAAGGAGATCGTTAGCTCTGTTTTGTCTGGATCGTAACCATAAGCTAGCAGGTCAGAGTTAACGAACGTTGCAAAAGTTGACCTTATTTGAACTACAGTAACAGACTCATAACCGTTTGCGTATACGTTGTAGGTTCCATAAGGTATCTCGACAGGAGTCTTCACTATCTGCTTCAGATAACCTGTGGATAAGAGTGTAGTCGGTATCAGAACATAGTCGTCTAGAGTCACGCTAACGTTCGTTCCCGGTTGGAATCCAAACACCTCAACAGTTCCGATCGTAACCATATCCTCAGCTAGCCACTCAGTTCCGCTGGGATACTTAGTGACTAGCTCGGATAAGATCAGCTTGGGCGGCTCATTCAACGCTTTTAGAACTACTACAGGATTAACGTAGACTCTGATTACGCCATAGGTAGCTACTCCCTCTAGACTGTACGAGTTACCCTCTGTAGCTCCTCTGACCGTGAGTGTGACCGTAGCTCCTTCATCTATTTCTGCGTCGCCCGGTATTTGAACCACGAGAGCAATGTCTCCAGTCTTGGAACATGTTAGAGGTCCAGCGACCACTATTAGCGGTATCTCAGTAGCGTTAACTCTCAGAACGAACTCAAAGCTCTCTATTATGAAGCCATAGCCTCTGATGTAGATGTACTCGCCGGGCACGAACGTCGGGTCTATGAGGTTTCCGGCGTTGTCAAACGCTTTAGCTATGAAGTAGGGCGTAACTGAGAAGGCCTGAGTAGGATCGAAGAGCGCATAGCCAAGCCACTCGCTATCCATCGCTAAAATCAGTACTGTCCTGCCTCCATAAGGTAGTGGCTGTAGCGTTAACGCTATCTGGGCAGAGCCATTGACAACCGTTACATTCATTGGAACCTCTCCTAGAAGCTGTAGGCTATCCTCTTGAACTACGAAGGTCCTGAAAACAATTATTCTGTTTCCATTAACAAAGTTCCTAAGGTCTAGAGTTACGACATCTCCTACATTCATTTTATCGACAGGACCAGCAATAGTGGAATCAGTCATTACTATTGAAATTGAAGAGGGATAAATCCTAGTCTCTTCCGCCAACCTCACGCTGACCTCTGAGACCTCTATAGTGCAGTCTGTTTTCTCTCCTACAGGCTCTCCTCTCACTATGTGGAGCCCAGAGAACGTCCTCTCGCGTGTTATGTCAACCTTTACTCCATACTCGGCACAGACTACAGGCACACCCAGAACTGTAGTACAGACCTTGATGTCTTCTAAAGGTAGTCCGAAGTCTGCGAGAGTTCCTTCAACGCTGATGTCAGTAGCGGTTCTAGCTATAATCGCGTTGTACAAGAAGTTGCTGTTAGCAGATGTTGTAGTGTTTACATCACCGATCACGCCACTAACAAAGAACCTCGTGGTCTCGCCTTTCAAAAGTCCGACTTTAAGCGTAGCGCCAGCAGGTTCGTATTCTGATTCTGACGTTACAGCTTTTATCTCTGCAACATCAACTGTAACCATGAAAGCATTGCTTGTCGTGACCACAGGAAGGTTCACTTCAAGCTGAGATAGGTCTCTGTAGATCAGGCTTACGAGTTTAGAGGGGTCTTTAGTTATGTAAACTCTGGTAGTAGAGACTATGGCGTCTGCTCCTATAACTGGAGCTCCAGCGACCTTTAGCCAATAACTTCCCTCAGGAACATAGCTAGGTACTAGAAGGCTACCGAATATCAGAGAAGAACCGCCTACGACTATTTCAGCTATTTTGATGTCTCCTTCTGTTATCACGGAGTATCCATTAGTACTTAAGAAGAACACTAGCTGAGAAGCGACGACAACAGGATGTCCAGCTATAGGAATAGCGGTTCTGTTCAGATAGAAGTATATCTCGTTGCCTGGCATAGTGAGCACTGTATATACCTCTAGCGCTCCTGTTTGTGCCGAAACGATTGTAGGCGCTAGCGAGATCGCCAATAGAGCCAATAGGATAATAAATGAGGCTACTCTGATGTTCAACTCCGAAACACCTTAGTCGCTTCCTAAGACGATAGGCTAGAGTTTTTAGGAGTTCTGACTCCTGAGCTATTCTTTAACTCCCCGGTTAAATCGTGCCTAGGAAACCCAGACCAAAAGGCTTTCGTGAAGGAGGGCTCTTGTGGTCGCTGTAGCTATATAGTACGACTGAGGTTTAGAGGGCTCTTTTAGCGTTTTCCCATAAATGCCTCCTAGCACGTACACAGTCAGCGAGTCCCAGACAATCTGCGCTGAAACCCAATGAGAGGGAAGGTTAGTCAAAGCTGGAACTCCATATACAGTTGTCACATAGCCTCTTTGTGGTTCCCAGAAGTCTGCAGAGATGAATAAAGACCCTGAAGACGCAGGGAAGACCACTAGAGCTCTCTCGCCGTTTGAAAACCTCAGCTCCGCTATGTGAGGAAGAGACCAAGGTGATGGTAGAAGGTCTTCTGAGCTATGACCGCTAGTGCTCCAGTGAAGACAGCCAGAACCAGAATAGTATTGTTTATAGCATTTTACGCTCATGTTTATAGCTCTGAGAGCTTGACCAACCTTAGGCCAAGCCTTTATCTCAAAGACCCCAATAGGACTCCACGCATATGTCCATTTGTTGGAGAGCTCTCTATAAGAACAAGAGTCTATAGAGTAACAGACTCCAAGCCATAGGTGTTGTTTTATTGATGATCTCATCACTTCGTCTATTGATATAGTCAGATAATCGTATCCGCTAGACCCAGAGTAGACCGAAGTAGCGGTCCTGACGCTAAGAGTCTCAACTCCTTCAACTCTGACTTTAGCGGGCTTTAGGGAATATAGCACAACCTCTTCTATTGTTATGTTAACTCTGAGCTTAGGAGGTCTGAAAGACTTAGCGAAACCGTTGTAAAAGATGTAGATAGGACCGCTGGTCTCGTAAGCGCCTCGAGCCCATCCCTCTACAGTAAACAGATATCCTCCTGAACTGAGTTCTGTGTTTATACATGTCGTATTGAAACTTTGACTCCCTCCAGGAGAGTAAGCTAGGACTAGGATATTTGCGCCATCTGAACCTCCCCACAATAAGTATGGGCTACTAACGTAAGATGTAAAGCGGTCTAAAACTATCTCTGCTGAGCCTCTATAGAGCGCTGGTTCAGATGTTAAGAGTTCTATCCAAACGTGTTGTGTCACATAGTGTTCTGACCTAACGACGATCTGCATTCTGGCTACTATACGAAGAATGCGACCACCACCTAGGTCTATAGCCGCTATCTCTAGAGAGCCAGAACTAGATTTCCGCATCCCGCCGGACGTTGTATACACCGCTATGTAACTTCCTGAAAAGTAAAGAGTAAAGGATAGAGAGATCCGTGGACGCAAGACTTCAGATATAGAGGCATTAGGTGCAAGCGCTTCAAACACAGGTAGAGAGCTCATAGGGTCTGTTCTAACGGATGTATGCCCAAAGATCTTAGCACCGTTTAGGAGGTGTGTGCGTAAAGCATTAGTGGAATTAGAGCGTAAATTGCATGAATACCACCCATCCCACATCGGTGGAACTCTCCCCAACCTAGGGTCTCTTTCTGGATGCCACGAAACAACTCTGCCTCCCTCTAAAACTAGGAACACCCTCACTTTCTCACAGCTATAATTTTCAAGAAGAAGGAATCTCTCATAGCTCTCTACATCTTCCTTCATCTGTTTCACTAAGACTTGAGAGTTCTCGTAGATTACTAGAGCGTACTCTACCCTTACAGGAGAGTTTGTGTAAACTTCAAGAACAAGTGAGCCTTCGTCAGAAAACAGACTTAAGACTGGAGGGCTGAGCGACTCGTATATGTTCTGCGAGACCTCTGAAGCAGTTCTCCTCGCCTCCTCAACTAAGCTGGAGTAGAGACTGAGCGAGAGGACTATCATAGAAGACAGGATCACAGATAGGAGAAGCACTACTAGGAGCTCGCTGAGACCTCTCTTCAAGTTCGTCACCCATTTCGTATAAGCTCAAAGACTGAGAGAGGGTAACGAAAGACAGGCTGAAAGTCCGGAGATTCTCCGACTTCTTGAGACCCCTTAAAAGACCATTAATAGCTCTCAAAACGCAAGACCAAGAGTAAGGTAGAAGCGAAGTTGAACATCATACCGGAGAGGCTGTTACAAGAGTTTGAGAAAATAATAAGGAGTTCGCGTCTCGTTGGAGTCGCCACACATTCTAACGCAGACCCTGATGCTCTGGCTTCGCTCTTCTTAGCCTTAAGAGTTGTCTCACATTTAGGAACTAGAGCTTGCTTTATAATTCCAGAAGGGCTATCTAAAACCTCAAAAAAAGTGCTCTCTGAGCTCTCTCTAAAGCTCGAAGACGAGTGTAAAGAGACCGGTAGTCTAGACGTATGTATAACTGTTGATGTCTCTAATCCGGCTCAGCTAGGAGATAAAGCTCCTCTCTGTCTATCCGCTGAGAAGCTCGTAGTGATCGACCATCATAGCGAGGGAGAGCTAGTCAAAAACGCCCACATAGCTATGGTATATGGAGACATTCCTTCAACCACGGAGATCTTGGTGGAGGCTTGTTTGAGGCTTGGAGTCCCCCTAGATAAGGAGCTAGCTGAACTCGCTCTTGCTGGGATCTTGTACGATAGTAGGAGATTCGCTATAGCTACTAAGCATTCTTTTTTGACTGTAGCGACGCTTTTAGATATAGGATGTGATTACAAGAGAGTAGTCGAGCTTCTAACTCCCGAAAAAAGCTGGACTGAGGAACTCTCTGAAAGAATAGCTGTGTTGAAAGCTCTCTCTAGACTCGAGATTAGGAAAGCTTGTGTAGACCTCATAATAGCGTCTACGTATATAGGCTCTCACGAATCCCTCGTAGCTAAAAAGCTTCTAGAGCTAGGGACAGACGTCGCTCTAATCGTAGTTGAAAGAGATGAGGTCAAGAGAGTCTCCGTTAGAGTCTCTAAGAGAGCTCTATCTAAAGGGATCTCAGCACCGAGTCTCGCTTCTTTCATAGCTAGCAAATTTGGAGGAGAGGGAGGAGGTCACGAGAGTGTCGCTATGGCTCATATCAAGAGTTCCAAAAACGCTGAAGAGATAGTCAGAGAGTTAATCGAAAGCCTCTCCGGTAAGATAGGTAGAGTATGTGAGGGAACGAGATTTGTCAGAGAGAAAGCCGAGAGTTTACGCTGACTATCGCGAAGAACCTAGTGGAATACCGGCGCTTTTAGAATCTCTAGGAACAATAGTCTTCAGAACGAGCCTAAAGATAGGAGATTATGTGCTACCGGGTGGGCTAGTGATTGAGAGAAAGACTGTGATGGATTTCATGAACTCCCTCTTTGACGGAAGGCTTTTTGAGCAAGCCTCTAGACTTTCAGAGTCCTACGAGACGATAATCTACATAATAGAAGGAGACGTGAGAGACTTCAGGCTTTTCCAAAACAGATTGAAGCAAGTCTTCGGCGCTATGGCTACTTTAATTTTAGATTTTGACGCTCGTTTGCTTTTCAGCTCTAGCGCAAGAGAAACTGCATATCTGATAGAAGCCTTAGCTAGAAGAGCTTCTGAGGAGAGAGAGACTAAAGCAACGGTCGTTCACAAGAAGCCTAAGCTTTCCTCTATTAGAGACTGGCAACTCTACATAGTTGGATCGCTTCCAGGAATAGGTCCGAGGTTGGCTGAACGACTGCTCGAGCAGTTCAAAACCGTTGAAGGAGTTTTCACAGCGAGCTTAGCAGAACTTCAAAGAGTTGTCGGAGAGAGCAGAGCAGAGAAGATCAAAACCGTCTTAAAGGCTCCTTACGATAAGTTTGAGAAAAAGTCTCTAGATCTTACAGACTTCCTGGAAGGCGAGGATTGAGTTCTCGTAGAGCTGAGTACATAGCGTAAACTAGATAGGTGTATGAATTGAAAACTGCTCTCACCTTGCTGAAGTCTTTAGCCTCAAATCTTAAGCATACACAATCATTCTCGACCGAGACCTCGATCTTTGCCTTAGAGGGAGCGGGCTGATTCACTTCAGCCAGGAGGCTTTCATAAAGAGGCTTAGCGTAATCTCTTACGCACAGCCTCATCTCTACTCTTATCAATAGGGCTCAACCTCGCTCTTTCTTCAAAGACTTTAAACGCTATCTCCAAAGATTCTTCTAAGACGCTTTCTAGAGCTTCTCTAGAGGTAGTCAGACCTTCAGCTTGTATCGCAGCCTCTAAGACTTTAGTTCCCTCTTTCCTTTCAAGCTTCAATATCAAGTATACTCTGCTTGACCTTGACCCCAAGACCTTTTCTAAATGTCTTCTTGCTTGTTTTTCTGCCTCTAGGAGAGCCTCTATAAACAGTTCTTCTTCTTTATCCTCCTGTAGCCGCTGTTCTGCCACCTAACAACGACCTCAACTCTCCAGCCAACCTGTCGACCTCTTTTTTCAAATACTCCTCTTGGGTCTTTACAGCCTTTAACCTTATCTCAAGCTCTTCTTTTTTGTTTTTCAGCTCGTCTACAAGAACGTTTTTACTAGTCCGTACCATAATGTGACCTACGATTTTGTATAGCTCCACATCGTCCGGTAGCTCGGAAACTCTGCTGAGGACTTCGTCGAGCTCAGAGATCGTTGCTTCTAAAAGAGATCTCTCTTGAGCTACAGTAGCTAGAGTGTCTTGGAGCTTGACATACTTAGTGTATTTAGCTTCGACCTCCGGAGGTAGCCTCTCAACCATAACTCAGCGACCCCCTAAGACCCTCTCGCTACACCTTTAATAAAGTTATTCTCTGCTATTGATTCTACAAGAGAGGCCGCAGCCATAACCCGCCTTCAGTACTTTCGGCGGCATTTGACTCGGCGGCTTCTCGGAGAGGCTCGCGCGCCTCTCATAGCCTCTCCGCCTTGCTCACCCGGGGTCGGCCGTTTCACCGCATCTCTCAGCTTCCATCCGCTGGTTTCTGTCCTCTCGTTGCCGAGAGGACCTCGCAGCATCATCGACATCGCTGAGAGCCGTTTCGTTTCTGTGCCGTTGCCGCGGGTATCACCCGCACCCCTTACGGGGTCCGGGGGCGCGGTGAGGGCGGTGTGTCCTCAGGCTCTTCAGCCCGTGAGCCGCCGGCTGCGGCCTCCTTTGTCATAAGAGCTCTAGAAACTTATTATAGCTATGTTCGTTCTCTGAGCGTTCATCTACGTCTTGAACTCTTCGCCTAGTCAGCACAAGCTCTAACGCTTATGCGAATTCAAGGTGATAGGGAAAACCCAACAGCACGAAGTTCCTGTCAACTTCAGTTCAACTTCAGTCTCGAACGACTTTCTTCCATAGTTCTAAAGGCTCAGCTCGAAACAAAGTTAGATATAAAGTTTATAAGTATCCTCTCAAAGCGACAAAAAAGAAAACAGACCGCTAACGGAACTCTATAGTTGTAGGGGTCGGAAATGAAAAGAATCCAACTCGCGTTGGCTACGTTTCTATTAGTCGTTCTAATCTTAAACTCCGCCCTTTTAGTTCGCCCTCAAGAAAGAACCCTGAGGATCTTCAACTACAGTCAGTACATAGATCCTGAGGTACTGAGCATATTTGAGAAAGAAACTGGAATAAAGGTAATTTATGATGAGTATGAAGCAGCAGAAGAAGCCTGGGCTAAACTCCTTGCTGGAGGAGGAGGTTATGACCTAATAATATTAGCTCATACCCATCTGAAGCTGGCTATAGACAAAGGGCTTGTAAGACCACTCGATAAGACTCTGATACCCAATCTCGCCTACATAGACCCAAGGCTAAAAGGTTACCCTGCCGACCCGAACATGGACTACTCCGTTCCCTATGGTTGGGGCGCAACCATAATAGCTTACGCTAAAGACTGTGTCAGTGACCCGCCTAGAAGCTGGAGAGAGTTCCTCAGTTCTAATTATTTGAGCAAATACTCAGGAAAAGCTACGTTACTTTCAGAAGGGACTGACGTGGTAGAAGCAACGCTAATAGCTTTGGGCTACAACATAAACGACGAAAAGTCTTGGTCTAAGGAGGTAATAGATAAAGTCATAGAGCACTTAAAGAGCATAAGAAAATATCTCAGAGGGTTCTGGGGCTTTTCGGAGTTCTCTCAAGCTCTGCTCCAAAGAGAGATATGTCTAGCTCAAGCGTGGTCTGGTGACGTTCTGTTTTTGATGAATGAAGATGAAAATATAGATTATGTGATCCCAGAAGACGGTCTATATGTATGGATAGACTTCATGTTGATACCTAAAGACGCCAAAAACGTAAAGGAGGCCCATATGTTCATTAACTTCATCTTAAGACCAGACATAGCTGCTAGAAACGCAAAGTTTACGTACTACCCACCTCCTTTAGCTAAAGATGTTCTCAGAGAGTACGCTATTAAGACAAAAGACAACGAACTTCTCGCTCTTATTGACTCGGGACTCCTCTACCTAGAAGGCTACAATTTCATCTTGAGTCCCTATCTAGATGAAAACAAACTAGAAGCTGTAAGTAGAGTAATGATAGAAGTCCAAGCAGCAAGACCTATAGCTCTTTATCTGGTCTTGACTTTAATCGTCTTGGCGGTTCTAACCACAGGAGCTTTAATCCTAAAGAGGCGCACACGAGTTAGTCAACGATAGGGGACAGAGGAGACCCTGAGGTGAGCGGAGCTCGCGTAAGACTAGAAAACGTTTGGATTACCTATGGAGAGTTCCCGGCTCTACGAGGAGTTTCTATAGACATACAAAAGGGCTCCATAGTCTCTGTGATCGGACCTAGTGGTTGTGGAAAGACGACGCTTCTAAGAGCCATAGCCGGTCTCGTTGAGGTTAAGAAGGGAAAGGTGTACTTCGATGAAAAGGATTATACGAAAGTACCGCCAGAAGAGAGAGGTATAGGTATGGTATTTCAAGATCTAGCTCTTTTCCCTCATCTGAACGTATTTGAAAACATAGCGTTCGGTCTTAGATTGAGAGGAAGGGACGAACAAGAAATTAAGAACAGAGTGTTCGAAGTTATGAAGCTCGTAGGGCTAGAGCCTTCACTTTTCGCCTGGAAAAGCGTAAATCAACTTAGCGGTGGACAGCAACAGAGAGTTGCTCTAGCTAGAGCTCTTGTAATAGAGCCTCGAGTTCTCCTCCTAGACGAGCCTTTATCTCATCTAGACTACAAGATCAAGCAGAGACTTCTCGAAGAAATAAGAAAGCTACAAAGAAGATTAGGAGTAACGACGATTTACGTAACTCATGACCAGACTGAAGCTATGCTGATCAGCGACTTCTTAGCTGTCATGATGGATGGAAAGATAGTTCAATACGGAAGTCCTCTCGAGGTCTACGAACATCCTTCTGACCTAAGAGTAGCGTCATTCTTCGGAGACCTCAACGTGATACCGAGTAGTCTTTTAGGATTAGGAGACTCTAACGTTATAGGCGTAAGACCTGAAGACGTTCTCATCAACCCTTCTGAAGAAGTTGACACAAAGTTGTTAGGTGTAGTAGACGATCTGCTATTTCAAGGTCCTTTAGTAAGGATCGACATCAAAGTTGATGGGGTTTTGCTCAAGGCTTTGACTACTAGGTCTGAGTTCTTAAAGAACAAGGTCTCCTTAGGGGAGACTGTTGTTGTGGGATTGAAGAAAGAGCGTTTGAAGATCTTTGGTGCCACTTAGCGATGACGAGTAGACTTCTCTTATCTCTCATTCTTATAGCTCCTTTAGCTCTGTTTTTGATCGCTCTCTTCTACACGCCTCTAGCTCTTCTAGCCTACAGAGCTTTCTGGTCTCACGAAGGACTTGACCTAACGGCTCCTATCGAAGTACTTACAAACCCTACCTACATATCGATACTACTCTTCAGTTGTGAGGTGGCTTTGATCACCACTTTCTGCACCTTTCTGATCGCCTATCCAGTAGCGCTCTACGTAAGCCTCTATAGCAGAGGCTTTGAAAGAGTAGCTTTGATAATGCTTTTAGTGACGCCTTTTTGGATAGACGTCCTTTTGAGAACCTGGTCCCTCAAATCCCTCCTTTACCTCATAGGCATTCGAGAAGGGTATTTAGCCATGATCATAGGCATGATATATGATTATTTGCCGTTTATGTTCATACCTTTAGCCATATCGCTGATGAGAATTTCTGAAAGCGTTATTGAAGCTGCTAAAACTCTGGGAGCGAAACCGCATCAGGTTTTAATGAAAGTGATAGTTCCAAACAGCACTTCAGGTATTGTAGTTGGTTGTCTTTTAGTGTTTCTAATGAGCTATACTGAAGTTGTAATACCACCGCTTCTCGGAGGGGTTGTAGGCACAACTGTAGGAGTAGCCATATACAGACTTATTCTGGAAGCTGATCGCTGGGCTGAAGGGGCTGTTTTAGCGTTGCTGGTGACAGCTTTAGGGATATTCGTAGCTGCCGCTACCTGGAAGCTATCAGAGAGGACAAGAGCGCTATGAGAAGATATGTTGAACTTCATGGACTTCTGCTCAACAAGAACTTTTTAAAACTAGTTACATTGTTCGTAATAGTAGCTCTCTACCTCCCGCCCTTAGTAATGTTAATCAATAGCTTTAACGAAAACCCGTTCATGAATAAGTGGCTAGGGTTTACCTTCAAGTGGTATAAACTAGTTTTATATGACTCAAGAGTTCGAGAAGCGCTCTTTAATAGCATCACTGTAGCCATAGCTAGCGCGTTCCTCAGCGTGCTCTTAGGATTTCTAGCGGGTCTGGTCTCAAGACCAGGTGGTGTTAAAACTCTGAACTACCTTGTATACCCAGTGATAATCATGCCTGAGGTAGCAGAAGCCGTTTCGCTCTTTCTGTTTTACGTATATATCGGAATGGGACTAGGCTGGCTCACCGTGGTTTTAGGACATACGGCTTTCAACATAGCTTTCGCTTACACGATTATAAGTGTGACTGGACTAGGACATCCTAGCTTAGAAGAAGCTGCTAAAACTCTGGGAGCGAAACCGCATCAGGTTTTAATGAAAGTGATAATCCCACTCTCTCTTCCGACGCTAGTTGCTGCTCTAGTCCTAACGTTCTTACTCAGCTTCACGAACTTCGTTAAGACCATATTCACAAGAGGTCCCGGCTTTGAGACCTTGCCCCTCTTAATCTGGGCTAGAGCGAGGAGACCAGGCATAGATGAACTAGCTTATCCGAACGCTCTTAACGCTTTAGCTTCTCTGATATTTTTCACAACTCTAACTCTAGCAGTCTTAGTATCTATAGCTTATGTAGCGAATGCAACGAGACGTGAAAAGACTCACTAAGAAATTGGTCCCGCCGGGGGGATTCGAACCCCCGACCCCCCGGTGTCTGAGAGACACCGGGTTTTTCGCCCGTCTCACTACAGCCGGGCGCTCTACCGCTGAGCTACGGCGGGTCCTCTCTTAATATCTCCTACCTCTCAGACTTATAACGGTTATTCTGAAATGTTTAAACGAGTTCAGCAAGAGCTCTAGGAAGTGCTGCATAAACTTTTATTAGCTTCTTTAACTCTTCGACCGAGATAAACTCATCAGGAGCGTGAGCTAAAGCGGTTTCAGGACCGTACGCTATAGCTTTAGAACCTCTCGTCGTATAGTACCACATATCGAGACCTCCGGGACACACTACTGGATCCAGATTCTTGATTTCAGAGCTTTCTGCAGCCCTACGAAGAGCTTCTAACAATATAGAGGGGTCGCTTATTGCTGGCTCCATAGCTTGATCTACTGTGATCTCGTAGGTTATATTCAACTTCTGAGCTAGCCATGCTATAACGCTCCTAAGCTCATCTAGAGCCTCAGAGGTCCTTTCTTCAGGTATCAATCTTCTGTCTATTGTGAACACGAACTCTCCGGGGACTTGATTAGTCTTCCCGCCTCCCACAACATTAGCTACTCCACCTATCATAGCCGTAGGTCTAGAGGCCTCAGGAGGTACTATCTTGTATTTTGACTTCTTAGAGGAGTAGAGAGAGGTCAAAGCCTCGTGGAGTCCTAAAGCGAGCTGTGAGGCTAACAGAAACGCATTTACTCCAAGCCATGGAGTACTTCCATGAGCTGGTTTTCCTATTGTCTTGATGGTTAGCCAAAGCACTCCTCGATGACCAATCCAGGGAGTCGTGAGGCCGCTAGGCTCAGGTATAAAGACGAACTCAGGGACTTTGTTCAACATCTTCGTAACGAGATAGCCAGTTCCACAAGCGCCTCCTATCTCTTCGTCTGGAACAAAGGCAACCTCTAGCCTTAGCCTGTCTTCCACTTCTTCCAACTTTGCGAGCCTAAAGGCTCCTAAGAGAGCGGCTATACCTCCCTTCATATCTACAGCCCCTCTGCCGTAGACCTTTCCGTCTTTAACGACAGGACTAAACGGCTCTGTAACGGTCCAGCCTGTGCCTCCCGGAACAACGTCATAATGACCGTTGAAGTGAAGTCTTGGAAGGTTTTCCTCACCTCTCCAACCGAATACTATAAATCTGGGATTGTTTCCTGCTCCTCTACACATAGTCGCTTGATAGTCTTGAGGAACTCTTTCGACTAAGACCTCGAAGCCGTTCTCCTCTAGGTTTTTAGCCAAGACCTCAACGATTTCTTCATAATGCTCTCCTGAAGGAGCTACAGTAGGTATTGAGATCAACCTCTTTAAGACATCCACTGCATACTCTAAAGAGCTTTCAAAACTCAAGATCTCACCTCCAAGATCGAGTTAGCGCTCGATCGCAACCTTAAGAGTCTCCTACACTAAGTCTCTAAAAAAGGGAGTCTATGTCGTCGCCTAAGAGGAGGTCTTATGAAGCCGAGACAGAGCTAGCCAATCTTCTGTGGAAGCTCGGTTTTGCCGTAATCAGAGGACCTGCTAGCGGAGGAGGAGCTAGGAAAAGATTTCAACCAGACCTCGTAGCGGTTAAAGAAGGAAGAGTTTTGGTTCTCGAAATTAAAAGGTTCTTCAGAGAAGAAGGCCCTCTCTACCTGGAGTCAAGCCAAGTGATGAGGCTTCAAGAGTGGGCTAGAAGAGCTGGAGGAACAGCTCTAATAGCGGTCAGACTTTCAGGAGGCGAATGGAGAATTCATAACATTAACGATCTCAAGGTCACTAAAGGAGGTAACTTCAAGCTGGACGATCCCAAAAAGGGACTAAGGTTAAGAGACTTTTTAGAGATTTTCGAATCAAGAAGTAGACCTCTCACGGAATATATGGACTTCGGAAAACAAAGAGACATATAATGTCTCCTAGACAGTCGGAAAATCTGTCATAAACGCTTTAGGATATGGTGATAAATAAAAAAACCTTAGTGTGACTAAAGATTTAGGTGTAAAGAGTGGTTCTTGCAGAGACTTTAGGATTGCTGATACTGATGCTGGCCCTTATCGCTTTGTTAATAATTTTGTATAGCGTTAGAGTGGTAAGAGAATATGAGCGACTAGTTGTTTTCAGACTCGGAAGACTTCTCGGAGTCAAAGGACCTGGTCTGACGATTCTGATCCCCCTAATAGATACGGCTATAAACGTAGACCTTAGAATAATAACCGTCGACATCCCCGAACAAAGAGCTATAACTAAAGACAATGTGACGGTAGGTGTAGACGCAGTCGTCTACTACAGAGTAGTAGAACCAGACAAGGCGGTTACGAAGATCGAAAACTATCATTATGCGATATTGTTGTTAGCTCAGACCTCGCTAAGAGACATAATTGGACAAGTTGAACTTGACGATCTCCTAACGAAAAGAGAAGAGGTAAACAAAAAGCTACAAGAAACCCTAGATGTTTTAACTGACCCTTGGGGTATCAAAATAGTAGGCGTTACACTAAAGGAAGTGAAGTTACCTGAAGGTATGCTCAGAGCCATGGCTAAACAAGCTGAAGCTGAAAGATGGCGGAGAGCTAGAGTGATAGAAGCCGAAGGCGAAAAGCAGGCTGCTACTATCATAGCTGAAGCCGCTAAAATGTATGAACACCATCCCATAGCTGTGAGGCTTAGAGAGCTACAAACTCTGGTAGAGATAGCTAGAGAAAAGAATATGATAGTAATAGCTCCTTCAGGAGTTTTAGGAACTGTAGCCGGTCTAGAGGTGGCTCTTTCTAAGATTCAAACACAACCTGAAGGGAAAGCAAGAAAGGAAGCGTAAAGAGCCATGATGAGAACTTCAGCAGCCCTACTTGTCTCTCTAGTTTTCCTCTCTCTCTTAGCGCCACATTTAGCTCAAGAAACTGAACTCGAAGACCGTAAAGCGATAGTTGACAATGATGATCTAGGCCTCATGTATTGTGGTCACATAACCAAGAAGATGGGCATAGTTGAAGAAGATGTAGAAGCTGATGACAGTGTCGGCCCTCACGTGATAGTGGCCAAAATTGAGGGAGTCATAGGAGAGTGGGCTCAAAGATATGTAGAAAGAGTTCTAGCGTTAGCTGAAAGCAAGCGGTCCGTTTTAGTGCTTGAACTCGAGACTCCCGGAGGACTCTTAGAACCTTCGCTCTCTATAGCGAACTCGATAAGTAGAGCCAAGGTTCCAGTAGTCACATATGGAAGAGGTAAATGGGTTGAGAGCGCTGGAGCCTTGATACTCGTCTCAGGTCATATAGCTGTTCTGGCTCCAGGAACTATAACGGGCTCTTTGCAACCAGTTAGAATAGACCCTCAGCGAGGCTACGTGCCTATTAACGATACCAAAACCATAAATCCTATAATAAAGGCTCTTTGTGAACATGGAGCGTCTAAAGGACGCAACGCTACAGCGCTGATCAGAATGGTTTTAAACAACGCCAATTATGGAGCTGAAGAAGCTGTGACCATAGGACTGACCGAGTTCTCCGCTAAGAGCAGAGAGGAACTGTTGTTACTCATTAACGGACTTAAGGTAAGACTTTACGATGGTCGTGTAGTCAAAATAATCACTACAGAGGATTACGAAGAGGTCTCTCCAAGTCTCTCTGAAAACCTATTGAGAGGACTGTCGGACCCTCTTCTCTCAGGAGTTCTCCTTAGCATTGGAGTCTTAGCTTTGATATTTAGCGTAGCTAACAGCAACCCGCTGGGAATAGTTTTAGGGTTAGCTCTTGTCCTCTTAGGGCTCTTAGGATACGGCTTCAGTGCGAGTTTTGTCTCCCTCTCCTTAATCGGACTAGGAGCAATTCTCTTAGTGGCTGAACTTTTGACTCCAGGCTTCGGATTGATGGGAGCTACGGGGATAGTATTAATGTCTATAGGGATCGCACTGGTTCCTGTCACCTCGGGTTTCGCTGTCTCACAGGCCTACCTCTCGCAGTTGTTCGTCACTCTTCTCATTATTAGCATCGTTTTAGGACTAGGTGCGGTCTTCGTTATTTACAAAATCGTTCAGGCCCAGAAGCACGAACCAGTGATAGGCAGAATTATGGGAGCTGTAGGTATAGCTCTTGACGATATACCTCCAGGTGAGGAAGGCTTCGCTTTAATCGAGGGAGAATATTGGAAGGTGAGATCTGATCAGAGGATTTCCCGAGGGGATAAGGTCCTAGTAGTAGGCAAAGAAGGCCCGCGATTAATAGTAAAGCCTGTCCGTGAAGAAAAGTAGAGAACCTAGAAACGCTACAAGTTTACTCAATATCGCAGAGTTTGTCTATCTCTCTCTTTAAGAGTGCCAGTTCATCGTATATCTTGTTTAATGTCTCTAAGATCACAGGCAACCCCTTCTCTTCCGATATTCTAGTCCTTAATTGAGACTCAAGAATTTCCAGTCTTCCGTAAACTGAGTCTAAGAGATCTCTAGCTCTACACTCCACTCTCTCCACCTCTGAGCACTCCTTCGAAGATCATCGGAAATAGTTTGAGACTCAGCTCTCTGATCTCTTCTGAGAGCCTTTCAGCTTCCGCTACCGAGATCAGAGTCTTGAGCTTCGCTACATCTAAAACAGTTAATATCAAAGACAACGCGTCTATAGCGTAGACATAGCGTAGAGCATAAAGAGCTGAAGTACAACAATCTATCGCTACCGAACCTCTAAGCTTCTTGGACTCAGCAACAGCTTTCTTCAAAACCTCTTCACTGCTCAAACTATCGGCGCTAATCGCTGTTCCGATCGCTAAGCTCATCTTGTTCTCTAGCTCGAGCCTTTCTTCTCTAAAGCTTCGAGAACCCAAGAGAGTCTGAGCGAGATCTAGAGACGCTACAAGCGGAAAGCCGACAGGAGCAAGCAGACGCGAAGCTGAGTCTCTGGGAAGTGCATAAAGAGCTACCAACACGTCGTAATCGCCTTTTAGTCGAAAGCCTTCACCTACGTAGATGACCTTTCTGGCTCCGAATATATAGAGTTCTCTGAGAGCATCCACCAAGGCGTGAGGATAAGGAGGAACACAAGCTAAAAGTAAATCCTTGTCTGAGTACCTACCTAGAATTAGAGTAAAGCCGGGCTTGCCCTTATACTCTCCTAGCTCCTCGTCTAAGCTTCTCCTGATGGACTCAAAGACCTCTCTAGCCGTTACCAAGAACAGCAAGTTTGTCGATATGCTTCCTCTTAATCCGGTATGAATTCCTACCATCTCTAACGACAACACTAATCACTCATTGATTACAGTAAGACGTGAAGTTAAATATAAAAATATCCTCTGATATACCCCCTAGGGGGTGGGGAGGGGATGGAAGCGATATCTGGAAGATTAGAAGCAACGAGAAAACCCAAAGTTTATGGTTATCACGTATTGGGCAACTTATTTGATTGTGGAAACAAAGAGCTACTTACAGACCCCGAGAGACTTAAAGACCTAATCATCAAAGCGACAGAGGTCGGAAACATGACGCTCTTAGATATCAAGACCTGGAAGATAGGACTAGGGGTCTCAATGGTAGCGATAGTGCTGGAAAGTCATATAGCTATACACACCTGGCCTGAGTTCAGCTTCGCGACTGTTGATGTCTACAGCTGTGGAAAGCATACAGACCCAAAGGCAGCCTTTGACTATATAGTCTCAGCTCTAAGACCTAGATATGTTGAATTCAAAGAGTTCGAGAGAGTCTTGGAATAGGGATTGGCCCCAGGGGTTCAAATCCCCTGGGGCTATCTTTATGTGAATCTCCCTCCTCTTTTAACTGAATTCGTATAGACGGTTCTATTGACGTTTAAAAGAACTTACTGAATCTCAATAGAAAAGTTAGATCTCAGATTGCCCCACATGGGTAGTGAAAAAGTCTTTCTTACAGATGAGGAAAAATGATGATAGAACAGCTACAAGAGACCGTTAAAAGGATTAGGAGAGGTCAGAAAGAATCAGACACGATCCTGAGGTCAAAGCCTGCACTGTCCGCTATTTTCTTCAACTTCTTTAGTTTTCTAGCCGTTAAGGAGCTTCTAGACCTCGGTAGTCTCACTTCTACGACGTCGTTTCTGAAAACGACTTCAGCTTCTGGAACAAGCTTTTTGATCATAGCTTCTACTTTAGCTTCTCTGGCTTTTCCTAAGCTCTGAACCGGAACCACCATTGTCTGCTCTCCGAAAGTGTAAATTTCGTACTCTAGCTCTCCTGTAATGAAATCCCTCACCTCGACCACAGGTCTCGTCAACTCGGCTTCTCTGAGACCTGAAGGTAATTTAACGGTCATAGATAGCTCGTATACCTTAGCTACCTTCCCTTCATTAATAAATATCACCGTATCTATAATGCTAGGCAACATACCTAGCTCAACTCTGTTAAGAAACCTCTGTATAGCGTCGATAGGACTGGTAGCATGAACTACTCCTATCATTCCGATCCCGGCGAGTCTTAAGTCCACGTAGAGTCTGAAGTCCTCATCATTTCTCAGCTCGTCGAAAACCGTATAGTCAGGTCTCGAAAGCAATAGTATATCGTGAAGCTCTCCGACTTCTGCATAGGTCTTCGAGTATTGAGTAATCAGAGGAGGTAGCCTCATGTCTCTAGGTGACTCAATAGTCTTTACAATCTTCCCCATCCTAGCGTAGAACTCTGCAAGAGCTTGAGCAAACGTGGTCTTGCCCATACCCGGAGCTCCGGCAACGAGAATTCCTTCAGCTTTTTCAAGTAATCTCTTAACGAGCTTCTCTGGAAGACTATAGTCTTCGAGAGAGAGTTTCGCTATAGGCCTGACTACAGTTATCTCCCATCCGTTGCTCAATGGAGGCCTCGTTATCACTATCCTGTAGTCTCCGAGCTGAGCTATGACTGAACCAGCCCTATCAATCTCTATGAAGCCTCTGCCTTTATTTGCTTCTTCTAGTATCTCTCTAGCCATCTCCTCTAGTTCTGCTCTACTCACAGGAGTCTCTCTAAGTCTAACGAAAACCCATCTACCTGGAGACCCAACTTTAGCTAAAGGAGGAGCTCCTTCTTTCAGATGCACACTCATGGTCTTCGAGTCAAAGAACTTCTCAAACATCAGTCTATCGGTAGTTCTCTTAGCCAGATAGAGAGCCGAGCCGCCCATAGCTATCGCTGTGGCTGCCTGAAGATGATCTGAAGTTAAAAGCACAGCTCCGAGTTTCCAAGCGTAGTCTCTAACTATTCTCTTAACCTCGTCTTCAGAAAAGTCCTTGAGATATCTAAAGTCTTCTTCGGCGACTCTTATCTCTACGTCGTTTTGTTTTTTAGTCAGTTCTGTAAGCCTTCTTAGCTCTTCTATACCTGTAAAGCCTCTGGCCCTTCCTTTACTCGCTTCGCTCTGAAGGAAGTCTATTATGGTCTTGTGTATGAAAATAGTTCCTTTAAGTTCCCCGCGCTCTACGGCTGCTCTAAGCGTTCCGTTTATTATTACATCTATGTCGCTTACGTAAGTAGTCACTTTGCTCCCCAGTTCCTTCATATAAGTTTAAGCTTAATCTAAGCTAGCGCAACATAGAAGATCGTTGTTTAGCTTTTATCTTCTCTCCAAGGTCTCTAGCTTCTTTGAAGTGTTTTTCAGTTATGTAGAGATGATCTCCGGTGTCTATTAGCACGTCGTCTCCTACTATAAGAGATTCAACTCTGAGACCAAGCTTGTATATGTTTACTATCGTATCTTCGTCTAAGTCGTTTTCAGCGAGAAGAAGAGGGGGTCTAGACCCATCAAATACCGCTATTTCGGCTATTCTGCCTGGCTTTATCTCGAGACTAGGCAACATCAACGCCTTTCTTAACTCTAAAGACTCCAACCAAGGATTCTCGGTGTTTCCTGAAGAGGTGATATAGTGATAGCCAGAGAAAAATCCAAGAACTCTAGAGCCTCTGTAATAACCTAACCCTCCGATCTCTACGATGTCTGACTCTCCTTCGCACCCTTCTCCTGACACTCGGGTTATAGCCACTAAGCCTTCTACGTATTTGGTCTTCTCATCTGAACAAGCGGGAAGCGCAAGACCATAGAGCCCTCCTATTTCTTTGCTAAGCCTCAATGGAAACTCGACATCAAGAGTCTCTACCACTATCGTAGAGATCCCGCTTGTATGTAAATCGTAAAGAGCAGGTAACGAAAGCGTGAAAAGCGAAGTCGAATCTAAGCTCTTATAAAACTCTACTCTCTCCCTCATGCTCGACTTTCTCAACCTGAAAGGATAATAGGGGAGACTAGCTATTGCTGTGAGAGCGGGAGCTATGATTCTCCCAGGACCTCCCAAAATGAGATTAGCATAAGAGTAGTCGTCAGGATAGGGCTCTTCGCCGACTCCAACGATTCTACCATCACGTATGTAAACGTAGCCTCTTTTGATCAACTCTTTACCTGTGAAGACTAGAGAGCCCGTCAAGAGTATATCCATTAAGAAGTCGCCCCCACTCCCGGGAACTAACGAAAGATTATAGCTGACACACATAAGCTTAAATGCTACATTGAAAACTTATAAGCAGGTTAGATCGACATCTTTAGATCTCCGCTTGAGTTCCTATTGAGAAAATCTTTCTATACGAAGAAGACTTTAAAAGAGCTATTTAGCGGCATGAAGTAAACCTTTCTTTTGGAAGACATCTCAACAAAAATAGTGTGTGGAGTTATAACTGCGAAATCGTAAAGAGAGTTGAGAGAAGTTTGTATAGTGATGTAAAGACCTATTTCTTCGATCTTCGTGTGAGAGACTATGTAGGAACCTAAGACGACATCGAGATAGGACTTGCAAGCACTAGAGACTCCTTTCACACCCAATAACTGCTCGCTGAGATCAAGATACAAGAAGTTAGAGTCTTTTCTTTCGTAAAGTCTCGTTTTGACATCTAATTTTGTCACTTCGATCTCTCTTTCGCTAAACGAGACCTGAGCGTTTCTGAAGCTGGCAAGTAAAGTTCCTCCTCTAACTGAAACAAGAGTGCAACCGTCAAGCCACTCCAAAGATATTACATTCACGTCTTCTTCTACCTCTATGGTCCTAGACCTAGAGCCCTATAGATTTCGTTTAAACTCGTTTTCTTAAGGTCTATAGACTTAGGCTCTGGAACTCTGAGACCCTTGACTTTCTCGTACTCGTTTTTAAAGAGTTTGGGATCCCCTTGAGGAGTGCCTCGCGCAGCTACCGCACAGACTTCAATCTGTCTCTTAACTATATCGTAAACCCCTATCCTGATGGCTTCTTTAACGATCTCGTCTTTATCTGAGCCTGAGAGAGGTCGCAATATCGGTAAACTTGTTCCTGAGTCCGTTAAGAAGATATTCCTTATAGTCTGGCTTGAGACCTGTCCTATAGAATCTCCTAGAGCTAGAGCCTCGATCCCTAGCTTCTTAGCTAAGCTCTCTGCATACTCTAGCATAAGCTTTCTGAGCACCAGAGATCTGTAAGGAGCACTTACAAGTCCTTCTATAGCCATTAATTGAGACCTGAAGTTAACGATATACAACCTAATTTCATGGCCAAAGCTCCAATTATCAGCTAAGTACTTAGCTGCCTCTACGGCTACCTTAAGAGGCTCATCGTACCCTAAGTAAAAGTGAAGCAAGTCTACTCTACAGCCTCTTTTCATGAGCCTCCAAGAAGCAACCGTTGAGTCGAAGCCTCCGCTAAAGAGAACCAGAACCCTTCCCTCGCTTCCTAAAGGCAAACCTCCAGGGCCTTCTACAACTCTATCGTAAAGAAATGCTTTATTGCCTCGTATCTCTACATAAGCAACATATTCGGGATTCTCTAGATCGACTTTTGAAGCTCCCATCTCTAAGAGCTTCGCTCCTAAAGCTTTTTCAACATCAAGACTCGTAAAGGGATGAGTTCCTACCCTTCTAGCTTCAACCTTGAATCTCTTGTTTTTAACTTTCTCAGCAAATATAGATTTTGCTTTCTCTATCAAGTCTTCCAGATTTTCAAACGTAAAGTGAAGTGCAGGTGATAACGATTTGACCCCGAAAACTCGAGAAGCGGCATGAAGAGCTTTTTCAATATCGTCTGGCTCCCATAGATAGACTCTGGCTTCAGATATATCGA
>JAWBBK010000006.1:0-75305 GCA_038824665.1 Acidilobaceae archaeon
ATATCGATCCCTCCTTTAACTCCGTACTTATCTAAGGCTTCTCTAAGAGCTGATACTAAAAGTCTTTCCATAAACCTTCTAGCTGAGGGACCTTTGATACCGATCTCTCCGTATCTCACAATTACCAGATTGTTCGTGTATTCTCTGAACACAAAGTCTCTACCGCACTTTAATAGAACTAGCGAGCTTTTGAGTCAAAAAGTTACAACGGGGTCTATTTGATAAAACCGCCAAGTAGAAATCCATTCACTTTTCTTCTGAAGCTTTAATTAGATCTAGGGGTATTGTGACAACCAAGCGAAAACTGGTCTCAAGAAGCGCTACTTCGGCTTCGTTTCTAGTCTTGTAGACCTCCATTATACGACCCTTCATTCCCTTCCATGGACCTCCCGTTATCTCTACGATCTGTCCTTTCTCGAACTCAGCAACTTTGATCTTAGGTAAGAGAAATCTTATTGCCTCTTCCGGCTTCAAAACTATAGGCTTTCGAGCCTTGACGTATCTGGCTCCTTTGAGTAGAGCCTGAAGAACACCAGGGTCTCCTACTTCTATTATTACATATCCCTTTAAATCTGTAGGAACGCTAATGCTTTTGACATCAAGACCCATAGCCTTAACTCTTTCAGCTAAGATAAGAGCAACTCGTTCTTCCATACCCCCTAAGACTTGGATCGAGTAGAAGAACAACCTTTGCTGAGAGGCGCCTGTAGACTGTCCTGCCATGTATATCACCTTAACAACACGATCGCAAAGATCATATGAATTATCATGCCCACAGAGCCTATGAGAGCTAAAGCTAACAAAGTTAGACGTAGAAGAAGTAAGTACTCTTCATCATCTGGTCTTACAGCTAAAGCGAGTATTCTAGGCCACGTCTTGACCATCTTTATTATCTTTGACATCACCCACACGCTCTGTACCTCTTTCCTCTTCATTTAAACCAATTCTTAAAGTTTTGTGGAAGCTTTTGGTCATTATCTTAACCTCTTCTATCATGTTTTTTATGTTCTTCCAATGACTGCCTTCCCAATAAACTCTGCCGCATCTAACGCATACATAGAACTCGTTGTAGACCTCGAGAACCCTTGGAGGTACCTTGCTCCTAACCTCTCCCTTGTCCTTCCTCTCTAACACTCCATTACATTCAGGACATCTGCTCTTCGAGGGACTGACCTCTAAGTTTAGCTTAATTTTTGAAGCCAGCTCCGCTAGTTTCTCTACTGTAAGAGTAGATTCGATTATAACTCCACGAATTCCTAATTTTTTTGCTTTAGCGTAAAGTCTCTTATCTTTAGTTATAAGGATCCTGTCTCCAAGAAGCGCTAGCTCAAGAAGTTGTCTATCGGTATAGCTCTTAGAGTAGACAGTATCGTATCCGAGTATTCTTAGCCATCTAGCTAAGTCGCCGTGCATAGTGTCGACTATGAACCTTGATTTAGGGTTCTTAGCGCTCAAACCTAAAGCCCTCTACATAAGATCTTAAAGATCTTCTGAGATTAAAAGCTGGGGAGAGTGAACAATGTTAGTATCTATAAACGACGAAAATATAAATGAGGTCGTTGATTCTTTGAGCAAATTAGTAAAGTCTATAGAGCCTGATAGGTTCTTAGACCCTGAACTATACCCGCCAACTTCTGCCAGCAGGAGAACGGTTTTTCAATATTTTTTAGTCATGGTGGCTATGGACCATAGATTAAGCAGACCGGGGAGACCTTATGAAGGCTATGTAGAAGGGAAGCTGTACCATGGAGCAGACCTTCTCTACAGACTAGGAGCTAAGAAGCTTAAAGAAGACCTAGATTTTTTTGAACCGAGAAGACTTGCGACTATATCGATAAAAGATGTAAAGGAGTGGCTGACTCTACATAATGATAAAGCATCGCCTCCGGACCCTGATATAAGAGCTGAGTTGCTAAAAGATCTCGGCGTTAAGCTGTTGAAGCTTTACGATGGAGACCCTATTCTCTTGCTCACAGAGTCCAGAGGTTTTCTTAAGAACCGCGGATCCGGACTTATCGAGATCTTAAAGGTATTCAAAGCATACAATGACCCCGTAGAGAAGAAAGCATATCTCTTAGCCAAGTTTATTGAGAGAAGGGAGGTAATGTCATTTCTAGACCCACAAAACAAAGAAGTTCCTGTAGACAACCACCTGGTGAGAATAGCCTTAAGATTAGGACTAGTAGATGTAGACTCTACTTTTTTAGAAAAGATAGCCTATGGGATAGAGGTCTCCGAAGATGAAGACGTCTTACTTCGGTTTGCTACACGCACAGCATATAAGAAACTCATATCTAAAGTGGGAGTTGATCCCTTCGTTTTAGATGACTTCCTTTGGAACTTTGGAAGAAAGGTATGTAGACGTGAAAGTCCGGTTTGTAAGAGTGGAGAAGGGTGTCCACTAGCTCCCACATGTAGAGCTAACTCTAACCCTCTATACATGGTTCCTGAACACAAATATCTGGAAACGTGGTGGTACTAGACCTAACGAAATAAAACAACAAGATCAAGTGGTGCGGGGGGTGGGATTTGAACCCACGCAGGCCTGCGCCATCGGGTCCTCAGCCCGACCCCTTTGACCAGGCTCGGGCACCCCCGCACCTAAGGTCTATGCTGAATCGGTAGGCTAAATAAGGTTTCACATCCAAAAGAAAGTAGGTGTTTTTATTGGAAGCTTCGGAACTTAAAGCAATAGCGGTTAGGGTATCGAGTTTAAGTGACTTAGTTAGATTCGCCTCCTCTACGGTTCCCGCCATGGTTGTGATGCCAATATATAGGTTTAAAGAGAACAAAAAGGTGTACTACTTTCTTCAAACAGTTTACAAAGACTTCTTTAAGTACTACGGAATCCCCATAATTTATTACTACTCAACAACAGATGATGGACTAGATTCTGATAAGGCTAAGTTCATCTTGTTCAAAGCAGATGAAGAAGGAGAAAAAATAGAGATATCTAACAAAACCAAAGCGGGTTGTATATCCATACCTCTCGTGAATTTAGACAAAAGGCCCCCCTTCCTTCCTGAAGACCTTGACTGAGAGTCCGAATGGTTTGGCGGCTCAAATCCCGGATTCCTCTTCATTTGTTCAGCAAGTCGAGTTCTATCATCGCCTTTCGTGGTCTTGGTGTTCTTCCTTAATTCTGTTTGTAGCCAGAAGCTAAAGATTGCTTTGTGTTAAGATAATATAATAAATATTAAGATCGTAGCTCTGAAAGTACGTAAGCGGAGATTCGATATGTTGTCTGAAAGCTTTTGGAAAGAGCTTCTAGTCACTTTAATTTTTGCCGTATATGTTCTTTTTGTGATAGTTATTACGAAGCCTCTTTACCATTACTTAACGACAAGAGGACTGAGCCCTATTAGGGCTAAGTACTTCAACAGGAAGGTGATTCACATATTTGCCGGAGGCGTTGTAGCCCTATTTGTGCCGTTCGTTTACTCTACTCCTCTCTTACCGTTTTTAGCTTCTGTTGCTATAACGGTCTTACTCATAGTCGCTAGACGACTAAGACCTCTAGAGTGGTTTCAAGTTCCAGAGAACCACTATGAAGTCAATTTCGCGATCATGTGGGGTTTGAGTATTCTAGTTATTTGGATCGCTGTGGGAGATCCGTTTCTAGCTGTTCTTCCAGCAATATTTATGTCCTTTGGTGATGGAACAACGGGAATAGTTAGAAACCTAGTCGTTAAAACCAGGTCTAAGCATTGGTCAGGAAGCGTCGCTATGGCTTTTGTCAGCGTAACTCTAGGCTTTATCTACGGAGGTCTGGTCGGCGTGGTTTCTGCTATAGTGGCTGGCTTAGCCGAAAGGTTTGAGTTCAATCCTATCGACGACAATGTGCTCGTGTCTCTATCCTCAACGTTTGTAGTCTTAGCTCTCGCTTTTTTCTATGCTGCATGAATTTCTAAAACATCTCCGTCTTCTAAGACGTGATGAGGACCAACTTTCTGGCCAGGATACTTAACGCTGGGTCCCCAAATCCTTGCATACTTGAAGTTCTTAGCTAATCTTTCGTGTATCATTTCAGCGACTTCGATCACCGTAGTGCCTCTTCTTACTACAAGCGGTTGAGAAGACGGCTTGCCACCTGGTGACTTGGTCCAGACCTTTATTAAGTTTAGCCTCTCGAAGAGCTTCTTGCCTATGATATCCAGGTTCAACCTAGAGACTACTGATATAGGGATCACATCTATGTCTTTAGGGACTACTTCTCGAACTTTATCTAAAAATTCCTGATTATCAGCTATATCTGATTTATTGACAAGAACTATAGCGGGCTTGTAGACTCTTGAGGTTAAGATTGAAGATTCCACGTCATCTAACGTTACTTCTCCGTACAACTCCACAATGGCGTTGTATATCCTGTATTCGGCTAAAAGCTTCCTCAAGTCCTCTTCTGTAGCTCCAACTATTTTTCCGCTACCCACGATCTTCACTCCGCTAGAGTCTCTAGTTTTAACCACGTTAACCACTCCCTTCTGTCTACTAATCACTATCCCTCGATCTTCTAGGAGCTTCAAGATGTCTGCTATGGTTTTTGGAAGCTTTGGATCATCAAAACTCACTACTATAATTATAGCGTCACCGTTTCTGGCTAGACCCAATACTCTGTTATTTACTTGACTTTCTGAATCGTCAAGTATTAGGGGAGGTGTGTCTACAAGCTGGATTTGAGCACCCTCATAGACGAGCATACCCGCCTGAGGCAGTTTCGTAGTAAAAGGGTATGGAGCTATCTCAGGCTTGGCGTCCGTGAGCGCAGCAAGCACGCTACTCTTTCCTGAGTTGGGAGGTCCTATTATAACGACTTGAGCTGCTCCGCTCTTCTCGACAAAGAACTGCGGTCCGCCTCCTCTACTACTAGCTTTTTTCTTTTTATTTAGTTCTAGTTCTTCTTTTAGATCAGCTAACCGACGCCTAGCCCATTCTAAGAGGTTCTCTGTTCCTTTGTGTTTTGGAACTGCACTTATGAACTCTTCGAGAGCCTTAATCTTTTCCTCTAAGCTCTTCGCCTCAGTGTACTTAGCTAGCTTTGCTCTAGCCTCTGGAGGCAGGTTGGCGGGCACAGGCTTGCTCCCAAAGAAGTCTACTTGATGAGAGTTTTATTAGCCTTGTTTATATTCTATGAGGTCCCATTTCGAGAAATTTTTTTAGACTGAATTTTTGCTATCTTTTAGGGGGCGAAGCTTTTTGGAAAGAAACGCAGATAAGCGAAAGAGAAGAACAAGCAAAGAATCTTCACGTCGCGTCCAAAGACTAGGAAGCACGAGCCTGGTCGTCACGCTACCAAAACTTTGGACTCTCAGATTTAATGTGAAGCCAGGAGATAAGTTGCTTATAATCGATGAAGGCTATCAGTTGAGAATTCTCCCACCTAAGGAGCCTGACAAAAAGCTTCTTCACGCAAAGATAAGACTTCGTCAAAATATAGAACCAAGACTTTTCAGTGCCGTTCTTCACTGTCTCTACATGAAAGGATTTGACGATGTGATTTTAACCACTCAAAGAGATAACGAAGATAGCATAGAAGATAGCATAATTTCTTTAAGTACTCACCATGAGAAGAAGCAAATAGAAACAGTCCAACAAGATGTAAGCCTCTTTATAGAGAAAGTTGTGAGAGACGGAGATGGGTATAAGCTTAAGTTTAGACAAGAAGATGAAGACGAAGATGTGTTAAGTCTGGCTAAAAAGTACATGTCTGATCTCTACCTGATTTTCGAAAAAATAGGAACAATGGGTAAACGTCCAAACGACAAATTACTTCGTGAAATTATTCAAGGACTTGAGTTACTTCGTCTCAAAGCCCTCAAACTAAGTAGAGTAAGGCTCTATAGCGCGAGCTCTAGTGGACTCTGCGAGCACTTCCCATTTATCTTGGGTCAGCTTAGCTTATCGACAAAAAGGATCGTTATGGAAGCTTCTCAAGACGAAAAGTCCTGGAAAGTGTTGTCGTCTAATGCTGGCAAGCTTAAGTCCATAGTTGTAGAGACGCTGAGCGGACTCCTATACCCAAGCTGGAAGAGACTAGACATAGGGCTTAAGCTAATTCAAGAAATCAAAAAGGATTTGAGATATACGAACTTCTCGTCGCATAGCGAAGAGCGAATAGCTGGAAAGGTAGAGTTTCTACTCGATCTACTAGAAACTTTAGTAGAAGTATGTGCTTGTAGTGTTGTAGTCTCAGATTTGATTAAAGAACAGGTTAAAGAGCGCCATATTGCTTCATATTAACGAACGAAGCTATCGAAGCGTTTTTTATATTCTCAATAGATCTTTTTATTTTTAGCTCTCCGTTACATATGAGTCCTTCTATAGGGGCCGGTAGCTCAGCCTGGAAGAGCGCCGCCCTCGCACGGCGGAGGTCCCGGGTTCAAATCCCGGCCGGTCCACCAATATCGGTCTATTGATTACTCCGTTGCGAAGCTAACAAGAGACTCTTGTTATCTCAGTCTATGGCCACTCCTTTCTTTCTATAAAGCTCTTCGCATAAGGAGCTGTACCAGATAAAGGAGTATAAGCTCCGCCAGCCCATTTACTATTGCACTTTCTGCACTCCCAAAGACCTACAGCTATCCTGGTAACTGAACCCTGTTTTCCGCAGAAGGGGCAGATATGAGGAGACCTCAATTTAATTAATATGTCTCTGACCCTTCTTCTAACGCTTAATCCATATCGAGCCCCATAGCTTCCTGTAGGACCTACAACTTTCGTTCGGCCCAAGTTAGGCTCCCTCCTTCAAAACCTTCTCTAGAACCTTAAAGTACTCTTCTGAAGCCCTTCTAGCCAGCTTGATCGCGTTTTTGAACTCTTCAATTGTGAATCCGCCGCTTCCAGTCTTCTGAAGACCTACTATGTTGAAGTCTCTGTCTAAAGAGATTATAAGTCTATAGTCAGATATCACTTCTTCTTCAAAGTTAGGATCGACAATGAGGTAGTCACCTACTTTAGCTATAGTGACAGATACGACCAATTTGTTTATGTTTATCTTTTCTCCTCGTCTCGTTCTATCGACTATTATGTCACCGGTCTCGCTTTCTTCAATAAGGGGAAGCTTGGTAGTAACTAGAGCTGCTACCGATGCTAACGTACACGCATCGAACAGATTACCATCATGATTGAGAACATAAATATCAATCCAAAGGACCCATGCTTTTTCGCCTGCTCTAATAGAAAGAGACTTCAAGTCAACGACTCTAGGCTCTCTTAAGCTTCTATCGACTACTCTGGCTACCTCTATCGCATTTTCGTCTGGAGGTCCTGGTTCGCTAACTGGTGAAGCCAGAGGAACAGTCTCTACGTTAACGACTATAGCTCCTTCGTCTGGCGTGTCTCTAAAGGGGCTTCCTACTTCAGCTTTAATGCCTGCTAAGACCTCAGTGTTGCCGAGCTTAACTAAAGCCGAGCCCTCGGCTTTATCTATAACTCCTGTCTGGATTTCTACGGGTCTAGGAGAAACAAGGCTTCTTCCGTCGGGTCTGAGCCCTTTTTCGTAGAAGCTCAGATAAGACTTTATCTTCAAACTCGGAACAATAGGTACTCTAAAAGGAGTTACGCTCATAGAATCACACCTCAACTATAGCTTCGTATTTTCTTCTAAGAGCTTCCTTTTCCATATCGACGAGAGTTCTGATAGCTTTAAGAGCCATTGAGAGTCCTGTGTCGAGCTCCTCTTCACTGAGCACTCCATTAAGCTGTAACAACGTTATGAGACCTATGTCTGGAGCTGCCGCTACAGGGAGGTCTGCTTCTCCTTCTGAGTCCTCTACTTCGTCTATGTCCAAGACTAAAACTCCTCCAACCTTACCTACTGCGACCCCAGCTACGAGAGCTCTCATAGGAATACCTGCGTCAGCTAGTGCTAGAGAAGCGCTCGTTACGCCAGCTGTTCTGGTCCCTCCGTCTGCCTGAAGCACTTCTATGAAGACATCTATTGTGGTTCTAGGATATTCGCTCAATAAGACTACGGGCTCTAGTGCTTCTCTTATCACTTTCGAGAGTTCTACCTCTCTTCTAGTGAGAGCGGGATTCTTCCTTTCAGCTGTCGAGAAGGGAGCCATGTGATATCTGACTCTCAGTATAGCCCTATCGGGAAGGACCATAAAACGCTGTATAGGCTCTCTAGGTCCGTAGACTGCCGCTATGACTTTAGTCTTACCGTACTCTACTATTGCTGATCCGTTGGCGTTAGGTAGCACTCCAACCCTCATCTTCACAGGACGCATCTCATCGGGTCTCCTTCCGTCGTGTCTCAAGCCCTTCTCATCAATTAATTTGGTCTTTGCCTTCATATTCCTCGAGCCCTCTTCTCCTCCTCTATAAGTCTAGATACTCTTTCGGTAAGACCTGAGGTGTGAGCCTCTTTTTCGATAAACTTAATTGCGGTTATAGCTACAATCTCGTGAGCTGAGCTGGGACATTCAATATGTATTCTACCGTTAACAGCTGGGTATATCTTGCATTCTGTCTTCTCTTCAAGAAGCGTTAACATGCTCCTCTTCTTACCGATCACTCTAGGAATTTTGTTATGTTGAATCTCTATGACAGTACCACTTGTGATCTTCCCTAGGTCTTCTCCCTGAACAGTCAGAAGAGGTTGTCGTGTCTTATCGAAGAGTGAAACTTTAGCTTTTATGTAATCTCCTGGTCTAAGCAGTTTACTCAAGTCATCAGATGCCGGATTGGGACTTCTGCCTAACAGGTCTTGAGCTAAGAGTATTGCAGTATAAGGAGAGCTTATGTCTACCTGCCAATAAGTTAATCCAAACGACTCAACGAGACCAATAACGATGTCTCCAGGCTCTGGCACATATACGGAACTCAAAACGACAAAGCCTATCTCTCCCCCTTCTCGCTCTACAATCATACCCAAAACCGTCGCTACTTTGGTTTTATCCACTTGAATCACGTAAGGCTGTTTAGCTTGAGCTCGCGCATCTACCTCTTCTCCCGGAAAAACCATTTTCCCGTAGAGCTTGCTCAAGATTAAACGACCTCCTTTACGTTAACTGAAGCTCTTCCTTTGGCTACGCTCTGGATCTTGTTTATCACCTCAAGTTGTAGTCCTGCAGGGATCTCTAGCTCTACCTTAACACTACCGTCATTAAGCCACTCTAGCTTCTTGACCTGACCTAGTCTCTTGACTTCACTGACAGCTCTGTTGGCCACATCTGGAGGGATCTCTACTTCAAGCAAAGCTCTAGCTATCTTTATAGGTATAGCTCTAGAGAGTTTAGACACTATTTCTAGAGCTTGGCTCTCGACATCTCTGTAGAGGTCGACACCTATTCCGAGCTCCTCCATAAGAGCTTCTATCCTGCTCTCGGGTATGGGAAGCTTAGTCTTCGGGTCTATGGCGTTTCTGGCTATGAATGCCACTATCTTCTTCTTCTTCGCCTCTAAGATCTTTCGCCTCTCTTCTTCAGTAAGCTGTATCTCTCCCTCTTTCAGTATCTTTTCAGCTATGACTTTGGGGTCTTCAGTTCCGAAAGCTTTTCGTAGAGCTTCAGGACTGGCCTTCAAGCCTTTTCTGCTGTCTTTAAATATTATGTCCGTCCAGAGGACCTCATTCAGGCTTATCTTTTCTCCTTCTCTGAGTCTGAAGGCCAAGTCTGGTTTAACAAGTATCTCGAACCTCTCTCCTTTGATCTCTATCCATGCCGTTACATAGCTCTGCTTTTTAGACATCGATAACACCGATAGCTTGAAGCTTATTTGTGTTCTAGCAACTGGCTTTTCAACTTGTTCGTGATATCTTTAACCTCCTCTATCGAGAGCTTCCTAAACTTTCTGCTCTTTGAGTCGACATACCCTATTTCTACTAGCTGATAGAACTCTTCGATAAGAGTCTCTTTACGCTCCTCTCCTGTAGCGACTCTGCTCTTGAAGAGAGCTTCTATAACTATTTTCACCATCTCTTCAATTGTCAAGTCTTCTCTATACGTCTTTTCAAAGAAGCTGTTTACATAAGCGTCTCCAGAGCCTATGGCGATCGCATTATAGCTGAAGTACTGACCTCCAGGGTCTGTTCTAAAAAGTCTTACAGAGCCATCAGGATTAACACCACCGAAAAGCAAAGCTACCCCAAAAGGTCTTACTCCTCCATGTTGTGTATACGCTTGTTTGATATCAGCCACGTATTTAGCTAGCAAATCTACTGTAGCCTCCTCACCGTATATGAGTCTATGTCTTAAAGCTAGCTGACGAGCTACGTCTATGAGGATCCTACCGTCGCTACCCATTCCTGCAAAGGCTACCGCTACATGGTCGTCAACCTTATATATTTTCTCGATGTTGGCTATGTCGAGCAATGGTGATATCTTTCTCTTCTCGGCTCCGAGAACAACGCCATGAATGCTCCTAATGCCTACGCTGGTCCAGCCCTTCTTTACCGCTTCGAACGCATATCTTACCTGATATAGGTCTCCTTCTGGTGAAAAGATGGTAGTAGCTCTATCGTACGCCATAGCTTGAGGTGTCGGAAACACCATCTCCTTCCACCTGGCTGACTCTCAATCCAGACACTAAGAGGATTCTTCTCAGCGTTATAATTCCTTTTGTTTAAGCCTGAAAGATGAAACGCTAGGTTAGCGATATATTAGCGATACCGTTCTCTCTTATAGGAGAGCAGGATTTGACTGAACTAATTGAGTACGTTATCGTAGTTCTTCTATCTATCATAGGAGGAACTCTAGGAGGAGCACTCACTACAACCGTTTTAAAAGATAAAACCTTATCTCTTCGAGCTATTTTCTTCAAGAAACCGTCTAGCGAAAAGAAGAGGTACATAGTTTTTGAAATAGCTACTACTGAATCCATCGAAGCTAACGAAGTAGCGAAAGCGATGGAAAGCGCTGCCAAAAAGCTACTAGGTGACCTAGGAGTTACTAAAGCCAGATTTAAGCTTATTGAATATGACCCAAGTCTGAGAAGAGGAGTTCTGCGAGTTCGAAAAGAGTACAAATGGCACGCTCTAGCCGTGCTATCTCTAATCAGGGCTATAGGAGGGAAAAAAGTGTTCGTGATGCCTCTCGCCACCTCAGGCTCTCTTTGGAAAGCTAGAAAAAGAGCTGGACTAGTCAAAAAAATCTAGACTTCGTTCTCGCTCTAGAATAAGAGCTTAGACCTAAACTCTAGCCTTAATGAGTCGTAGATTAGATACACGATCAATAGAAACGTACTTTCTGAGTTGAAAGAGATAATTGAAGCTATGCCTGATATATAACGCATCGCTTGAGATGATAACGAGTTCTTTAAACCCTTAGGTCTTCTTAGCTCTAGTCGCTACTATCTTGATCACATCTCCATCTTTAAGCTTGTAGTTCTCTCCAACTCTCTGCTTTGTCTTAGCGTTCACAGCGTAAAGGAAAGATTCTCCTAGGTCTGTGTGGATCTTATAGGCTAGTTCTCTAGCTGTTGTTCCATCGGGCACTAGAAGCACGTCTGGTAATACTCTTCCTGATCTATCCGTTAGCTTGAGAGGATCCTCTACAGGATAGACCGTTATCATTTTCAGCTGTCCGAAAACCAAAACATTTATAGCCTCCTGAACTCCTGTAGACCCCCACTTCTTTAAAACGCTTTCTCGAATGGTTTCAAGCACTCTGAGACTCTTAGCGTCAACTGGTCCCATTACTTCGAAGTCTGGTTCTCCAGGTACGTATTTCACTACCCCTTTGGCTACAGCCTTTCTAAGAATGAGCTCTGCTATAGCGCTAGTGGGGATTACAGGAACTTCTTTAAACGTCTCCTTTAACCTCTTTAGGTTCTCCTCGGCTTCTGGGATGTCTGCTTTGTTAGCTACGATAACTAAAGGCTTCGAGAGCTTCCTCAGCTCTACTACGAATCGTTTCAGGTCTTCAGAACTCCAGCTTGACAACTTCTTGTTCGCTAGTCCCGAAGCTTCAAGAGCTTCAGCAACATGTCTCTTAGTTACGCTCAGCCCAGAAAGCCTTTGAGCTAAAGAGCCAGCTACATCTATTGCACCAGCAACATCGATATGTCTAGCCAGTCTTTCCCAGTCTTTCGATATTATGCCGTAGATCCATTCATCGATCTCTCTGATCATAGCTGAAACCTCCTCAACAGGATCGTAGCGTCCTGGACCAACAAACCTTCCTTCCTCGTCTGTAGAACCGCTGGCGTCAACCACTAGAAGAAGACCGTCAGCTCTTCTGAGATGGTCTAAAAACATGTTACCTAAACCTCTGCCTTTGTGAGCTCCTGGAACCAAGCCGGCTACGTCTACAACTTTAACAGGGATCATTCTCCATCCGTTTAAACAAACGCTGTTCAAAGCGTTACAAAAGGGGAGACCGAGCTCGATATGAGCACATCTCTTTTTAGCGTAAGCTACTCCAACGTTAGGATCTATAGTTACGAAAGGTCTGTTCTCTATAGGTACCTCTATGAGTGTCGCCGCTGAGAAAAACGTGGACTTGCCTACATTAGTTTTACCCACTATCCCTAAGAGCGCACTAGTAGCCTCCAAGAGGTTCCCCTTCAGCTCTGTTCGCTCCAATGACTTCTCTTTTCATGGAGTATTTATGTGTTGATATATCGATCTGAGATATCAGCTTGTTTTAAAATTTATAGAAGCGAGAAACATTGATAAAAGCTCTCTCAACTACTCTAGCTCCTGCTGAAGAAATCCAAGTTCTGGCTATAGCCTCAGGAACCCCTAAAGCAACTAACAACCCTACTATGTGATATGGGCTCCACATCTCCCACACATCTCTGCTATCGCTCGAAACGATCACCTCTAATCCAGATCTGAGAGCTCTCGTTATAGCTACATAAAGATAATCAAGCTTGTTTTCAACTAATACAGGTCTAAGTACGAGCTCTACAGCTCCCCAGCCTCGTTGAGCAAAAAGACGAACTTGAGATCTGTCTATAAACCTCTCAGCTCCTGGCTCTACTCTCGTCAGAACAACCTCCTTACATGTGGCTGAGTATCTTAAGGCATCGAGATCTTTCGCGCTCACAGCTAAAAGGAAGAAGTCTTTTTTCAAAGACTTCTTCACCTGGTCTATCTTGACTCTTACCTCTTTTCTAGTTCTTCCCTCTACTGTGACTCTTAAACAGAGTCTCAACCCAAGGTCTTCGCTCAGCTTGGACACTATTCCGTAGTCTATGGAGTCACTTGCCTCTAAACAGACAAGCTTATAGCCTAAAGATCTAGCTAGTCTAAGCATCTCAACAGCTGTCTCGGTATCTTTAGGTTTTAAACTGAGGTCTGCGAAGCTTTTTATCGTGAGAGCACCTCTTCGAGGAACTTAACTATCTCTCTCCTCTTACCTGCTATATGAAAAGAGACCTTGATCACATCATCGCCTTCGCTTAGCTCAAGTGAGCCTTTATAAGAACTTTGCTTGTCGATCCTGATGAAAAACGAACCGTTTTCATCTACGCGCTCGTCTAAGGTGGCTAAAAGTAGCCGTCTATCATGCTCTTTAAGTGAAGTTAGTATGTAAAGAAGAACTTCTGTAGAGAGCTGAGGATCTCTTATCTCTATCGAAAGAACTTCTATTCTGTTTCCATAATGTCCTTCGTAAACTTCGCTTTTGACCTCTGTTGAGTTCCGAAGAGATGGAGGTAGAACGTTTTTGAGAGCTTCTAGTACTTTTTCTCTGTCCTCGGTAGCGTGAACATGAGTTCTGAGCACGACTGAGGTGATAAACATAGTCTAAAGCTCCCTATCTTTGCGGTCTCAACGCTACTTTTCGCTTGGCTTTATGAGTCTAGCTCCCCTACTTGCTTCGTGTCTCTTTCTGAGTTCTCTCTCTTTAGCTTTCTTCTTCCATTTATACTTATGAGTTCCTTTGAGTCCTCTCGACTTTAAAAGTCCTCTCATCTTCCTACCGGCACTAGTCAGACCTCTGAAAGGTCTGCCTTTATGTTTGCCTGAACAAACCCAGTTGAGCTCAGGATCGCTTTTAATAGCTGGACAGTGAGGATCTACCAGTATTACCTCATACCACTTGTATCTACCGTCCTCGCCAACGTAGTAGCTGTTGAGAACCACTAGGTTCCTGTACTTTGCTTGAGCTCTTTCTTCAGCTATTAGTCTTAAGCTTTTAGCTGGAGCAAATCCGTAGACGCCCAGCCTCTTAGGCCTTCTGCCTTTGTTGGGTCTAGCTTTTCTTCTGCCCCCCTTTCTAACTCGTACTCTGACGACTATCACGCCCTGTTTGTCTTTGTAGCCTAGCTCTCGAGCTCTACCAAGTCTTGTAGGCTTGTCTACTCTGACTACTACTGGCTCTTTCCTCCACTCTATAAGCCTTAATCTCATTATCTGTGCGTGCTCTCCCTCATAGGGCTTCTTCCACCACTCCTCCATATATTGGTACGCTGATTTGGCCATATCCTTACACCACACCTTAGAGCAGTCCTACTCACACTCTAGAATCTGACCTTAAATAGCGACTAAAACTCTTTGGGGGTCTCTGCTCATCAAAACGTCTAGGTAACCGTATAGCTCTCTTCGTAAAGCTTCGGGGTCTGTATAGTTATCTTCAATCAGTTTAGACCACGGAGGCTCTTCTGCGGGGTCCCAGTCTTCTAACGCTCTCGCAGACCGCTCTCTAAGAGATGTCAAAAGGTTTCTGTAACCGCCGCCTCGCAAAGCAACGTCTAGAAGGACCTCGGATGCAGATACGTCAGCTCTTCCAAGAGCTATTTGAAGTTCTGCATAGTCTAGAGGATAGACTTCTATTTCGAACCCCTGCTTCCTGAGTGATTTAGCAAGCGTCACAGCTTTCTCAGCTCTTCTCTTTTTGAAGCCAAACCATTGAAGTGGGGTTGAAGGTTTAGGTATGAAAGGATTCAGAGACACTCTGACCCTAGCGTTTAAAGGTTGGAGGACTTTCCTTATTTCAAGCATCATGTCTAGAGTCTCTTTTAAGTCTTCGGCGCTCTCTCCAGGAAACCCTGCCATTAGATAAACCTTGACCTGTCTGATACCAGCTGAAGCCAGAATCTCTGAGGCTCTGATAGCTCCCATCTTTCCTGTAAGCTTCATGATAGCCCGAGCTATAGTAAAGCTCCCCGTCTCTGGAGCTATGGAGACAGTCTTCTGACCCCCTTCAACTAAGAGTTCTGCTCTCTTTTCTGTCAACGTCTCTGCTCTCAAGCTCGGAAGAGAGACCTCAAGACCTAGAGATACGGCATGTTCTAACAGAGTCTCTCCCCAAGGGCTATCGAAGAAAGACAAACTATACATAGAGACCTTGTTGACTTTATTATAAGAAGTTCCTAGCTCTAGGAGTTCTTTAAGCTTTTGGAGACTTCTGTCTCTTCTAGGCTTAAAAATACAACCCTCCATACAGAACCGACATCTTCTAAGACAACCTCTGCTAACCTCTAGAATGAAAGCTCTGCCCCATATAGGTTCAACGTCTTCTGAGACCTCCTGAACTATGGGGTACCATGACTTATCGAGGTCTTTTACGTAAACTCTCTTGACTTTATGCGAAGTGTAATCTGGAACGAGTACTCCTTCTATCTCAGATAGAGTTCTAAGACGAGAGTGTCGAGAAGGCTTAGATAAAGCGTTGACCAAATCTTCAGCTATCTCTTCAAACTCTCCTATTACAATTGCATCGGCTATCTCCCATATGGGAAGAGGGTTGCCTATAACAGCTGGACCTCCTACTATCACTATCGGGTCTTCCTCAGACCTCACTCTTCTAGCAACAGGGACCCTCATTTCATGAAGCATTTTGACTAAGTCTAGATACAGAAGTTCAAAGGGAAGGCTGGCTAATAAGGCTGTGTTTGATTTGGGACTCTCTCTATATCTAACTTTTTGTTTTACCTCACCACTCTCGAAAAAATACCTGCGTACCCCCACCTTGAGGTCTTCAAGAAGTCCTCCAATTAAGTGATATGCAAGACTTGATAGCGCTACTCGCTCTTCGCTTGGATAAACGAGGCCTATCGTGACCAGCAGTTGAACACCTCGCCGCTATCCACATCTCTAAAGACGACACAGCCTGGATATACGACTGCATATGACCCTATCTTGACTCCTGGCATTATAGAGACGTTTATCCCTATTTTAGCGTAGCCTCCAATCACTGAACCAAGCTTCTTGAGTCCCGTTTTTACTCTTACTCCCTTAACGGTCATCTCTACCGTCTGTTCGTTGAATCTCAAGTTGGCTATCTTAGACCCAGCTCCTAAGTTTACGTGCTCTCCGATTACGCTGTCGCCAACGTAATTCATGTGAGGTAATCTAGCTCTTTCGAGCAATACTGAAGACTTGACCTGAGAGAAGGGACCTACAAAGGATTCTTCACAAACAACTGTATTTCCTCTTACATGGGCTAGAGGACCTATAACTGCTCCTCGGCCTATGTAGGCTGGTCCTTCAACAACAGTATAGGGTTTAATAGAACTGTTTGACTCTACCACTATAGGTCCTGAGAGTTCAGCTCTTTCGCTTACGTCTCCTTTAATCACCTGTCCCTTTATCTCAGAGAGAGCTATGATATTGGCCTTGAGAAAGTCCCATGGTCTTCCTATGTCTATCCAAGAACCTTTGGGTATCGGAAACGTCTTGACCTCATACTGTTTAGAAAGGTCATTTAGTGCGTCCGTAGCCTCAAACTCTCCTCTAGGAGACGGCTTGAGGTTCTTGAAGAAGCTTAGATGCTCATAGCTTATTTTTAGAATTCCTGCGAAAACTAAAGATGGGCCGGTGATGTTTTGAGGTTTTTCAGTAATGCTTTTAAGAAAACCTTCAGAATCTATCTCAACCACTCCGTAGTTTCCAGCTTCTTCCACTTCAGTTACAAAAACGCTTGGTGTAGTCGCTCTGGCTATAAGCTCGTAGACCTCAGACTTAATAAAAACATCACCATATATCACTGTATAGTCGCCTGGACCACCTGTCTCTATAGCTTTAGCTATGGCATCTCCTGTTCCTAACTCTCCTTTCTGATATACCAGCTCAACATCAACACCACATTTCTCAAGTTCCTTAATTACTAGGTCTGCTCCATAAGAGATTACGACAGCTATCTTATCATAACTACCTGTGGATGAAGCCTTCTTAATGTGTTTACATAACAACGACTCTCCAGCTACAGGAAGTACAACTTTAGGTCTGGTATCGGTTAAAGGTTTCAGTCTCTCTCCTTTGCCAGCAGCTAGCAAAACCAAATGCTTCACTCTTCTTCCCCACTGTTTGACATCCGCTCAACCAAGATATAGAGTGTTTAACTTAAGAAGAAAAGAAGCTAAATAGAAAAGGTGTATAAATATAAAGGTCGGCTTCTCAGTAGCCGATAGCTCACAGATCTTCACGTTTTAGAAGTCTAGCCTCTTAGCCATCTGTTTCTTGGCGATCTTCATGAACTCCTCATTATAGAAGCTTCTGACAACCGCCGGCTACTCAGCTTTCTGTGAAGTCTCGGAAAGTCAGAAAACAAATCAGCTATAGGAGGCTCTGAAGGTTAAAGGTCTTGAGCAGAACTTGGTGAGATGTGTCAAGATAGAAGAGTGTGAACGACTACAAAACACATAAGCAAACTGAATGTGTATCGAAAAGAGAAAACAGCTTCAAGGTCTAATGTTAGCTACTAATTAAAATGTGAAGTCCTTGATGTCTAGATCCTCAAAAAAGCCAAAAACTACCTAGCTACCTAGCTTCTTTTTTGAGTTGAACAGGAGACACGACAACGGCTCTAATGGGACCCTCAGGTCCGGGTACCCAGAGCAGTTTAGATTTGATTACCTCTACTTTTCTTAGAGGATATATCTTTCTTGCCTGAGCTTCTATTAGCTGAGCTAGGCTGTTTTCTTTATCACTGAATATCATCGCATTTATCAGCTCGTCTAACGCGTGCTCTTTGGCATAGCTTTCAACGACTTCTTTCATCCTCTTCCTTATCTCCCTCTTCTGACTGGTATTGCACCTGTATCGCGTCCACACAACACATGTAAGTCTTAAACCATAGCCATCTTTTGTCCAGACGTCAAATATTCCTACGACCTTTGAGGTCTTTCTTTTAGTAAGGCTTCTTACATAATCTCTTAGATGCTCGTGTCCTTTAAATCGGGTGTAAGCAGTGGTGCCGTCTACTTTGACGATCTGAAACTTGAGCTTTATGTGAACATAAGTTATGTCGCCTGTGAGATCAAAGAGTGTCACCTCCATAGTCCTACCTATTAGCTTGTCTGGGTCGTCAGCTGGAGTAGTACCTAAAACAGTCTCTCCGAAGAGAGAAGGAGCTAACACAGTATACCACTTCTTAAGCTTCCACTTATCTCTTACTGAGACCCTTTTAGACAACCCTCTACCCCTAAGCCCCCTCGGATTCAGGACTTAATTAAGCTTTATTGCTTGAATCCTCTAAATACTTCAGCGCTTCTGTTGCACTCTTTAAAGACATGAGCATATCGTCTAAAGTGTTTCTTAAGCTTAACATCCTCTGGGGCTCACAGTCTTCGATCTCGACACTACAAATAAGCTTAGCCTCTCTGGCTTCACACTTAACTTTAAGCCAGGAGGGAGCTGAAACGTTATCAGGTTCAAGAGCTTTCTCAAGAGCTAATGCGTAAGCGCTCTCTACCTCTAGATGTGCTTCACATCGAGGGCTCTCTTCTCTATCCAAACCTTCTCACCGTCGAATTTAATTAAATTGGCTCTGTTGAGTTCATTCAAAGCCCCATAGCCCAAAGCTTCCTCTATCTGGATTGGTGAAGCTAGAAACTCGTCACCTTCTTCGACTACAAGGATCGAATCGCTCTCTATAAAGCCATGGACTTTCAAAGCTCTCCAGAGGAGCGTCAAGGGTGCTCCAGGTTTAGCGCCTACAGAATAGACCTTGAAGCGTTGGGTGCTTCCGACCTTAGTTATCGAGCCTTCTGCAACTATGTTGGAAAGCACTTTAGCGCTAGATTCCAGTTGTGACTCAGCTAGAGGGATCTCTATCGAAAAGTCTAGCAGAGTAGCCACGACTCTCGCTAAGCTTCTTTCAGAGTCAGACGCGTAGATCAGAGCATCACAGGCCTCTCGATAGTCTTGAATAGGAGCCTCTCTGCTCTTAGAGACCAACATGCCCGCTACCATGTCTTTAGCTGATATCTTTGATCTGAAGTTAAGATGCATAAAATTTATGACTTGTTTCGCCAAGTACTCTATCTCCTTAGCATCTGTAATGCTAGAAAGAGGTTTACCTGCAACGCTTCTGTATTTTTCGATACCTAGAACCTCTTGACAACGCCAGGGATCACCAGCTAATCCCAGATAAAGAGGATAGGCAGTCGTGGATATGGCTTCACAAAACTCTAGCACGTGAGGCTTGTATACCTTGATAGTGGTAACTATATCGAGCCCGGGCAGACTAGAGGAGAGCTTCTCGACGAGAACTCTGTCAAGACCTGACAGCTTGCCTACAGAGTCTACATAATTGCCAGCATGTATGCCTAAGAGAGTCATCGACGCTAAATCGATGCCTATGTTGTTCGTTCCTCCAGTGACTACTAGCGTCGCTATAGCTACGTTGCTCCCCTGTCCTCCAACGAAAGTAGTTCCGTGAACGGGAATTGACTCTACAGAGCCAGACGCTATAGCGAGCATAGGACTAGTTACGTTAGATGGATGGTAGTCCACTCTGTTGTACCCCAAAAGGACCGTAGGCTCATCAATTATAGGAGGAGGGTTGAGAGAGACCTTGATAGATACTTCAGCACCAACTCGAAGAACTCTAGACGCTACTATGACTCCAGCTACGATAGGGTCTAAGTTTGGATACACCCTAATGACTAGTCTATCTCTCGAAGACGAAGCCTCGAGAATCTGATAAAACGCTCTATACGCTGCCTCAAGAGCTCTCTCAAGATCTCTAGCTGTTGGCAATAAAGCAAGTTTCAGCAAGAGGCGTCCCAACTACTCTAGAGATCCAGGAGACTAAAAACGTCCCGACCCTCAAGATAGCGTAGAGGTTTTGAAAAGTAACATTATAGATTAAAGACCTGCGCCAGCGACTAGGAGTTCTGCTTTCTGTGGGTCATAGCTCCAATCTGCTGGAAGCTTTCCCACTCGCTTGTAATATTTCACCAGCCTGTGTATCTTAGACTCTATATCGATGAGCCCTCTCTTGGCGTGAGTGTCCTTAGGATGTTCTTGTAGATGTCTTCTTAAATTAACTGCTTTCTTTATGAGATAAAATAGGTCTTCGGGAACCTTAGGAGCTAAACCCTTCTCTTCTAAGATTTCAGTTATGGACTTGCCCAGTATGGGCTTTACCAAGGGAACGCCGAACTGATCTCTCAATATCAATCCTATCATGCTAGGACCATATCCTTTTTTAGCCAGCTCTTCTATGACCAGCTCTATCTCTTCAGGAGTATAAGTCAGCCACGTCGGCGGCGTAGGTCTTGCTGGTCTCATAGAGCCAGAGCTTCCCTTCTTCTTTCGTTTATTCATCTTCTGTCTCCCTAGCTTCGCTCTAAGAGTTAGCTTATAAACATTATTTTAGCCTAGCTCCCTTCAAAAAGCCAAAGGGCTAGAAGCTTGGACATAGAGACGAGAATGAAGACGATAGTTAGAAACGCTGTCGAAATAGTCACGCTAGAAGAGCTGAGGTCTAAGCTAGAAAGCGGAGAGAAGCTCAAAGGATATATAGGCTATGAGCCTAGCGGTCTTGTTCATGTGGGTTGGCTAGTCTGGTTCTTCAAGGTCTGGGACTTGGTAGAGGCTGGAGTAGACTTTACAGTGCTAGAAGCCACATGGCATGCCTTCATAAACGACAAGCTCGGAGGAGATATGGACCTGATAAGAAAGGCTAGCAGACTCACGCGCGAAGTTATGGAAGCTCTTGGGATCCCTGTAGACAAGATCAGGTTCGTAGATGCAGAAGAGCTAACCTCTGACCCGAACTACTGGGCTTTAGTTCTCGAGGTTATGAAAAACAACAGTCTAGCTAGGATTAAACGAAGCTTAACTATTATGGGTAGAAGAGTTGAAGAGGCTGAACTTGACGCCTCTAAGCTAGTTTATCCAGCTATGCAAGTCTCCGATATATATTATTTAGACTTAGACATAGCTTTAGGAGGAATGGATCAAAGAAAAGCACATATGCTAGCTAGAGACACTGCTGAGAAGAAGAGACTTCAAGAGTTCTACGAACGTATTAGAGGCAAGAAGTTGAAGAAGCCTATAGCTATACATACACCTATAATAACGAGTCTTCAAGGACCTGGTTCAAGAATGGACGTATCTGAAACTGAGATAGACGAGATCTATTCAAGCGTTAAGATGAGTAAGTCGAAGCCCGACTCCGCGATCTTCGTTCATGACTCACCGGAAGCCATAGTTGAAAAGCTGAGAAAAGCCTACTGTCCTCCCAGACAGCTAGAATACAACCCAGTGATTGAGATAGCCAGTCACGTTCTAGGCGCACGAGGTCAACTAACGCTTAGGATAGAAAGACCTTCTAAATATGGAGGACCTTTAGAGATAACTAGCGTAGAGGAGCTGAAAGATGTCTACTCGAGAGGTGAAATACATCCGCTAGATCTTAAGAACGCTGTATCTGAAGCTCTCATCAAGCTTCTCGAACCAGCTAGAAAGCTCCTAAAAAGCAGAGAGGACTTAATCAGAGAAGTTGAGAGTCGCGTAACTAGATGAGTTCTGGAAGCGGTTTCTAAAACATATCCTCCTTAGGTGTAACGTTGTGAGATTCTCTGAGATATATAGAGAGATCTCTCCCATTGCTTTAGTGCTCTTCATAAATGAAGTAGCGACAGCAACTTACTTCTTTAGCTCAAGAGCTTTCATACGAGTTCTCATGGGTGAAGATGTCTACAGATACGTGATCCTTCTTATAAGCTTTGAGAGCATCGCTAACCTTTTTGCTCTTTTAGGAGGAGTTCTAGGAGATCTTTACGGTCGTAGAATCATAGCGTTGCTTTCAGGTCTCAGAGCTCTCACATACTTCTCTATACCTTTAGCTATTACGTATGACCTAAAGCTAACTTTCGCTTTATTTTTTGTGAGCAAAGTCTTTGATGGATTGTTCTTCTCAAATGCGTTGGGAACTCTTCTATCCAGGTCTAAAGGTTCAGGAAGACTTTATGCTACGTCTTCTACAATCTTTCCTATTGCTTGGAGCATCGGGTCTCTGGTTCCAGGACTCTTAGAACCTCGAGGAGGTTATACTCTCATCTTTACTTTCATAGGGGTCGCTACCTTATTCGCATCGTTGTTTTTAGCTGTAGTAGGTAAAGAGAGCAAGAGAGCCAAACACGAAGACCTTGTTAAAGCCTTCTCTATGTTGCCTAGGACTTTCTTAATGGGCGTTATTATAGCAGAAGCTGGATTAGTGCTTTATTGGAACCTCCTCTCAATAAAACTTTACGAAACTACAGGAAGTTTGCTTCTCTTCGGTCTCATAGGAGGCACATTGACCACTATGGCTTCTGTCTTGGTTTATCCTCTAGCTGGAATCATAGTCGATAAGATCCATCCGTCGAGATTCTTAGGAGTAGTATACATCGCTTACCTGACCTATGGATTAATGATGTACTTTTTCAGCGGTCTTCTATTCGCGATCTTGTGGGTCCTGCCCCTCTATCCCTTCAAAGTCGTAGCGTTGACTGTGACTCTTAGCAGAACTCTTCCAAAGACATTTCAGAACACAGCCGCTGGCATCACATCTCTAATCTACGGTCTCTCTGGCCTCATTTATTCTTTGTTTTATTTTGTTGACCTTGACCTTTTTGAAGTGCTTTCTTTATATGTATTTGCGCTGACTATTGGAGCCTTAGCAATTATAAAGGCTAACTTTAGAATGTTGTCACCTAAAGCTGAAGAGACTAGCTACTAGAAGTTAGTCTTCTATATTTTTCTTCAGCATCACGCACAAGGTCTTCATTAGAAAGTCCACCATACCTAGACAGCTCGTAGTCTAATGTCAGGTCTCTAAAAGCCTGAGCTTTCTCTCTTAAGTCTTTCTCTGTGATCAATAAAAACTCTCTATGTGTCATGCTGTCTTCCATAATCCTATTTGTCCTCTTTTCTACAAAGTCTACAGCTTTCCAGTAAAGCCCCATCACCCCGCCCTGTTTAGACGCAATCGACTTCCAAGATCGTTCGATTCTCTGTGTCTCCAACGTTGTCACACCGCTTAACAATACTTTCAAAAGCGGATAGCTGAAGACCAACAGAGCGCTAGCAAAAAGAAGAGGTGCAATAACGCCAAGAGAGGGAAGTTGAGTCAACATATCGAAACTGATACCGGCTTGAGGTAGTTGTGGACTCGGTAGACCCAACGGTTTTTCTGAAGTGTCGACTAGACTCCAGTTTTCCGTAGCGGTGAGAGAGTTATACAAGAGTTCTTTCGCCATCTGTACGAGCGTTTTGGCTTGCTCTGACGAGATTTCATTAAGTAGAGAGCTGTATCCAGCGTTCTCTGCGTATCTTTTAAGAACCTCTAGCACGAGCTGATAGTCAGTGATCTTAAGTTTATCCTCATAAAAGGATTGACGAGCTTGTTCTAAAAGGTTCTTTAGCTTTAAGATATCGAGAACACCTTCAAAATTGATCTCTTTTAAGATCTCAGCCCACTCTTTATTCTCTATAGAGTTTATAAGGTCTTCAATAGAAGCCTCAGATAAATGTGAATAGCTTAGATTGTATTGCGCTAAAAGCTCTTCTAAAGCTATTCTAGCCTTGGGGTCTTCAGCTAGGCACTCTACGGAGCTACAGTTTTCATGAACAAGCTCTAGGAATCTCTTTAAGTCCTCTTCGCTCCAACCTTTCCCTTGATTTTGTAAAATATCATTAAGATAATAGAGTAGAGCCTCTAAGTAGTTTATCTTTTGAGGAAAACCGAGAGTGTGTAGCTTCGTAGCTATCAGACCTTCTTCACTAGCCAAGACTACTTGAGCTAAAAAAGCAATAGTTATGATGATTATAATTATGAGTTTTCTCATGGAACTGCACCTATTACTTTCAAGATTCCTTCAATTAATCTAAAGAAGAAAGAATAGTCGTCTATAACTTTTCTCAGAACATCGTTCAGCCTCGATAGCTCCAAAAAACCTGAGCTAGGGTCCCAATATCCTATAAAGTATGCAACTACATAAAACGATAGGATCAAAGCGAGTCCCGCTAACACCATAAAGAGAGAAGGCTCTTCGTTCCAGCTCATTTTTAATATCTGAGAAGTTAAAAGCCAGAACAAAGAGAAGGTAGCGTATGCAATTACCATCGATACTAAGAACTGAGAGAAAGGACTCAACTCTAAGGTCTGCACTTTTTCAAACAAGAGCTTGTTAAACAGGAGATAGAATGGAGGAGTCAAAAGTAAAGCCGCCATAGCGCTTCTCAGCGAAGCTAGAGGGGGTCTTAGTTGTACTTCTTCGCCTGACTTTTCCAAGAACAACAAGGAGAGCATCCTCGAAGGTTTGATGAAAAGAGCTAAAACCTCTATCACTCTGAACGTTGCAATATATGTAAGGACTAAGAAAACGCTTATAGTGATCAACCTGAAAAGAGGATTAATCGATGCAAACTCAATTAGTGGAGTCAGAGACGGCTCAGCTATCGACTCTGTCGCTCTCTCTAGAACGAGAGTCGCTCTCCATAAAAATGTACCCAGAAGTATCGATAAACATATGAACACTAAAACAAGCATAACAAACGAAACTATGAAAGAAACCTGTTTATGTATTTTTAAAGATTTGTAAAAACCAGGTCTCCAAGAGGTCTCAAGAGAACTAAAGATGCTAATAATCGGTAAAGGAGCTATTGTTATCAAAGACAAATCGAGGTCAGAAGCTACAGTGAGAACAACAGAAAAGGCGTGTAGCAGAGGATTTAGAAAAGCCAAAGCCAGAAGTACAAGAGTCAGAGAAACTAATGGGATCGTCTTGATTACAACATTAAAAAGTAATCCCACATCGTTATTTAAAACTGCATTGTAGACCTCATTGAAAACAGTAAGAGAAGGAGCTTCGGATACGAGTTTTAGTAAGAAGTCTATTGAAATGATTGTTGCAGCTAGTCTGAAGAATATTTTGAGCTTTAAGTCAGCTGCCACTCTAGACACCTCTTTGTGCTTCTAACTTCATTAAGATCTTTGTGGCCATGTCTCGAGGCGTTACTACGACCGCTCTAAACCCTCTTTTTCTGAGGTCCTTCGTTTTAGAGAACGCTTCCCGTATCTCCTGGTAGGTTCTCACTCTATAGACTGCTCTTTCGAACTCCGATAGCTCTTCTACGCCATACAGATGAGGAAGAAATACAAAAAAGTTTAGAGAGACCCCCCGAATGTTAGATAGACCTTTGAGAGCTTCTGCTGCTACGTCTGCTATTCTTGCTGTAGTCACTACTATAACGTTAACCTTATCTCTGGGTAGGATTTTCGACAACCTCTTCTCTAAAGCAAAAAGTCGCGAACGGAGCTGTTCTGAAGATTCTCGAATCTTGAAGTCTTGAAAGTCTATTTCAGAGAGCAACCGCATTAGTTCAACAAAGCCTTTTCTCCCAGGATAGAAGTTTGAAACCATTTCTCTTTTGGGAGTAGATACGGCTAAGGCAATATTGTCGTTATTGTTAGCCAGATGTCTGACTATAGAGCCCAACACACGCATCGAGTGTTCGAGAGGGGTATTGAGATATGGGCCGTAGATCATGTCTTCACATGTTATAAGCACGAAGAGAGCATACAGACTTGACTCTCTTTCATATTCTTTTACTATAAGTTTTCCTTTAGTCAGAGCGTGCCAAAGGATCCTTCTAAGTTCATCTCCTGGAGAATAGTTTCTTACAGAATAAAACTCAACACCTTCTCCAGGACGTCTAGTTCTGGTCAGACCTGTACTTCTTGAAGTAGAGAGAACGACTTTTGAGATCTTTTGTTCAATGCGAGGAGTTATCTTAATGACTATGGGGTCTCCGAGAGTTATTTCAGAACTTCTAAAGAATCCGAACGGATCTCTATAAGTTGCTCTCAAAGGACCTAAGACGTGTGAGCCGGGCCTGCTCTCGAATTCTGCTTTGTACTCAAAACATCCTCTCGGCGAGATCACGGACAACCCTCCAGGAGCCCCTTTTATAGATAAATGTTCTGGATATGAAAGCGAGAACTCGACTAAGGCTATAGGTAAGAGTGAACCGTTACACACTAAATAGTTTAATCGTAAAGGTTTTCCTTCTTCGCTTCCCTCGGCTCTAACAGAAACTTTACAACTAGCAAGCATTAAAGCAGCGATAAGACTGTAAGCTCTTAGGACTAAAACAAAGACTACTATCGAAAAGCCCACCCACCCTAAAGACGATATTTTAAAGACATCAAGCACTATAAAGTATGAGGCTATAATCAAAGGCGCTAACACTCTGTTAGTAGAGAAGACTACAGCCTCGTTACTGCTCGGTAGAGTTGTGTTCATAGACGTCTCTCCTCTAAGCCTTCAAGCTTCTTTAACGACGTTCCGAGAACTTTGAGAACTTCTTCACTTTGGGCGAGCGCCTTCTTAACAATTCTTCCCCAAAGTACTACGGGTGGCCAAAACCTCCTGCCCCTTGCTCTATCGTAGTATCTATTCATGAACTCCCAATAGCTTTTAGCGTAGTTTCTCTCTACTCCATGGGATTCGAGAACAGAAATAGCCTCTAGAGATGTCAGAGACGTTCCAGTAACGGATTTTAAAACAGAATCCACTATTGTATAGAGCTGAATAAAATCCTCTTTGTCCAAGCTTTTCTCTCGTATTGTCTTCCTAAACACTTCATAACCGTACCACTTGACCTCTCTAACGTCTTTAAGTGGCTCGTCTCTGACCTTCTCTTCGTAGAGAGCTAAGATTAGCGCAAACCCTAACGACAAGCCTACTAGAAAGAGAGTTCTCATGAAATCCAAGCTGAATAGCGTAACAATAACTCTATCTATAAAGTTTAAAAGAGGTGGAAGCCATGTTGATGGATGTAAAACTATCGAGATCAGAGATATCATCAAGTTGAGTGGATCAAACAACTGAATCATTTCTAAGAAACTTTCGTCTTCTTGAGCCAAGGCAGACAAAATGCTTAACGGATTTACCTGCTGATATTTTGATGCCTCTAAAAGCACTATGCAATCTCTTTCACAAAGGCCCTCTACTGTTGCTCTAGCAAAGCCGATATACACATCAGAATGATTAGACCTAAAAACCTGATTAAGGAATATCGAGCCGTCTCCTATCACGAAAGCTGAAACCCTTCCTTTATCCTCATATGCATAGAACGTATCATTCTCTATCTTAGAAAATACCTTTGAGGGATTGTCGAGAATTAACGTTCCTTTCCAGCCCCAAGGAGTCTCGATGTAAACAGGTACGTGATCCTGGATTATGGATCCCTCAATTCTGACCGCTAGTCCGAAAGTCTCAAGTACCGCATTAGTGTTTCCCGTTTCATCAGCTATGAGAAGAGCCAGTTTTTGACATCTATCGAAAAACTTCCTTACGTGAAACAATTCGCTTTCGCTGTAGCTTAGCTCAGGAGACACTATTACTATCAGAACTTTATCGCATTTATCCACGATGTCTGCGATCATTTTCCAATCATATACGAGAAAGACTTGACGATCTTCAGACAACAATTTATAGAAATCACTAAGACCTAAAGGACCTTCGTTTAGAGGATGAGCACCTGGAGCTAAAGGAAGTATATAGGGTCCTTTCTCAAGTAATGCTATTAGGGTTATGAGTAGGAGAGCTAAAAGTAGCTTTGTGGAAAGAAGAGAAAAAGTTGGAAGTGCTATTTTATCTTTACTCGTAGTCCCACCTCAACTCTTGGTCTTCTTCTTTTCCTCCATCTTCACTCTTCAAAGAAGCTCCATAGATGTATGCTGAAAGCCTCAAGACATAAAGCGCTCCTGAAAACAGAGTGAAACCTGTTATTGCAGAAAGTAAAGAAGTCGCTACGTATCCTCGCTCCATGTAGCTCAAAGACCAGAGTAAAAATATAAGTGAGACAACGAGAAGAGCTAGCCCCAAACCCAGGTATATGGCCCATCTGAGCGATTCTCTCCTGAATTCGCGCACGATCACCGCCCTCACGGTCTAGGTAAAGGAACTTTCGCTAAGATGTCCTTGACTACAGACTCTGCGCGAATTCCCTCTAGCTCGTACTCTGGTTTAAGCACTATCCTATGCGATAACGTTGAAATCGCTACTGCTTTCACGTCGTCAGGTATGACATAAGACCTACCCTCTAGGTAGGCCCAAGCTCTAGCTAGCTTGAGCGTGGCTATACCTGCTCGGGGAGAACCTCCCAACTTTACAGCCGGATGTTTTCTGCTCTCCTCTACGATTCGTGATATGTACTCTAGTATTGAATCGTCAACTCTGATCGCCGAGACCTCTTTCATTGCTTCAAGTATGAAGTCTCTGCTTATGATAGGTCTAATGTTTTTGATACCTTCCTCTATCTCATCTATTCTTTTCATGATCTCTATGAACCCTTTAGTGGATGGATAGTCTATATAGATTCTAGCCATGAATCTGTCTAACTGAGCTTCGGGAAGTGGGAAAACGCCTTCAAATTCTATCGGGTTCTGTGTAGCTATCACCATGAAAGGTTCAGGAAGGGGGAAACTCACACCTTCTATGGTTACCTGTCTTTCTTGCATGGCCTCTAAAAGAGCCGATTGAGTTCTCGGAGACGCTCTATTGATTTCATCCACAAGAACTACGTTAGTGAATATAGGACCAAGCCTTAGTTTGAACTCTCCGCTCTTCTGGTCATAGATGTAACCTCCAATTATATCATACGGAAGGAGGTCAGGAGTCATTTGAATTCGTCTAAAGTCTAGGTCTAGAAGTCTCGTTACAACCTTGGCAGTCGCTGTCTTCGCTATTCCTGGAACTCCTTCTAGCAGAACGTGTCCTCTCGCTAGAAGAGTAGCAACAATGAATTTTATCTCGTTTTCTCTCTCGATGAGAACCTTTGTGGCTTCACGCATAATTGACTCAAGAACTTTCAATAGAGAGTTCCCAAACATAGAAGAAAATAGGAGGAGTTTTAAATGTAGTAGCGGAAGGCTCATAAGAGACTTTATACTAGATATTTTATACTCCTTGTAGCTCAATAAACAAAGAGCGAAGGTCTCTTCAAACCCTAATGGTCTAATATAAGAGCAATGAAACAAAAAGTAATGAATTACTTCCTCTCTGCAAGCATTCTATCGAGCATCAGAAGTCCCGCTATATTGTTTCCAATCATTTCAGCCTTAGCTAACAACTCCATAGCTTGCTTCTCTTCCTCTACCTGCTCGTTGATGAACCACTGTAAAAAAGTCTCTGTAGCTTTGTCACCTACGCTTCTTGCTAAGTCAACTAGCCTCCATATTCTTTGAGTGTTGCTGACCTCAGCCTCATAAAAATCTTTGATAGCCTCTAAAACGCTGTTCCAGTTTTTCTTCTCCAGAATAACGTCGTATAGTTCGACCTTTTGGCCTCTATCTATAACGTGTTCATATATTTTGAGAGCGTGCTCTAGCTCTTCTTTAGCCTGCATTTTAAAATAATGAGCAAAGCCGCTGAGCGAAATGCTATCAAAGTATGCTGCCATCGATAAGTATAGATACGCATTACGTAGCTCTTGATTTAGCTGTTTATTGAGAGCACTTAGAAGCTCAACGTTCAAAGTCTACACCATACTCTACGTTAAACTTCTCCAGAGAATATATAGGAAAGGAATTTTTCTAAAGAAGTGAATAAAACGCATTAGAAAAGACAGTCTTTGTTCTAGTTCAGGTTCAGGAAAGTCTGAAGAGCTGCACATTAAGACCTGCAAGTTCTCCAGCCAGCGAGACTTCATCAACCACGTTTGAAAATACAACTACGTAGTGACCTTCAATAGGATCTTCTCTAATCTCTTTAATCGCTTGAGGAGACACATGAAATCTAACTTGAGTTCTACACTTCTTACCGCTAAACGATCTTCTTGAAACCCGAGCCTCTATGACTCTCCAAAGAGAACGCAAGGGGTCGTAAGAAACTATGGTCGCTGGTAGACCCTCTTCTACAACACCTTCTATGGAAGTCGCTTTTCCTGACTCAAAATGTGTTGTCAGTCTGTACGATTTCACAACGCTTCTAGATACTACGCAGTGAGAAAGTTCAACCTCATCTTCCTGTAGTCCCGAAACGTTCCCAATCCACGGATCTAAGCCTGAGATCTCTTTTAACAACTTCATAACTATAGATGATGAGACGTCTGCTTCACAACTGGCAATCACGCCCTCTCTTATCAGCTCTGCAACTGCTATACAACCTGTGTTGTTTAAGTCTTTAAGTAAATCGAAACATCCAATGGCTACTACTTTAGCGCTCTTCGTCTCGACCACACGCCTGATTGCCAAGTATATAGAAACTGATGTTAACAAATCATGATAGCTTATCTCAGAACTCTCAGCTCCCGCTAATAGCTCAGTAGCTTTAACCTCGCTCTCGCGAGGATCAGCGTTCGGAAGCTCTTTATAAACCGAGTCAAGCCCTAAGACCTCTAGCTCTATCCCGAAGTGTGACCTGATAGCGTTGACTAGACCCTTTTTGATCAGACGAAGTGGGAGAGACCCCACCACTAAAATCTTTGAGCCGTAGACTTTGTTTAGCCCAGAGATTGATCTTCTAAGCGTAGAAGCAACTTTCTCGAACTCCCCCAGACTGTAAAGCTTTACGAACTTGTTCTCAGATTTCAACATCGAGGCAAGATTTAGGGCTGAAGCCAAAGAATTGTGTTCTTCATGATATATCAAGTAAACTCTTTCGCTTTCAGAAAAGAGGTCAAAACCTAGACTTGAGGTGCCTCCAGTTGCAATAAACACCATCGCGTTTTTAACTCTCAAAGGTTCTTTTCGAGTAGACAAAGACCCTATGTAGTAATCCTCTAGACCTGCCTCTTTTATAATATGTTCAAACTTTTCTATGTAACTCTTAACGCTCTTGTACTCATGAAGCCCACTGTATAAACTCGCTAGCTTAATTAGAGAGTAACTCATAAAGTCTTGCCCCACTGATTTTCCTAAGTCTCTTGCTAAAGGTAATATAGAAGAGTTCATCTCTTGCTAAAGGTAATATAGAAGAGTTCAAAGATTGTGGGGCCCGGGCCGGGATTTGAACCCGGGACCTCCGGGTCCACAGCCCGGCGCTCTATCCAGCTGAGCTACCCGGGCCACCATCCTCTAAACTAAACGTTTCCCCGAGTCTTATTTATTTAGTTACTGATGTCACCATATTAACGAAAAGTCATCACTTATGCTTTATTTAAAGTTTAAGTCTAGCATTTTATAGTGGTGACATCTATGAATAGCAGTAGAAAAACCTTCACGTTAATCGTAGCCTTAGCGATATTGGTTCTGCTCTTATCGTTCTTGTTTATAGCTACTACGACTTTGCTTTTAGGGAGTCTAGTAGAACACAAAAGGGATTATGTAGCTTTAATAAAGCTTATGGGATCCATAGACTACAGCTCTGGAGGACTGTTCCATCAGTCCGGTATAACTCCGGACCACGTTAAGAGCTATGTAGAGCAAGTCCTCTCCGACCCTTACGCTAAGGCTGTAGTCATAGAGGTCAACAGTCCTGGAGGAACTACTGCTGCTTTTGAAGTTTATGAGTTGATAGCCAAGCTAAGTGAAGAGAGAGTGGTAGTTGTATACATAACAGGTTACGGAACTTCAGGAGGCTATTTAATATCTCTTCCAGCTCATGCCATAGTAGCACATCCAACGGCTCTTGTAGGGTCAGTTGGAGCAATATCCGTTCTAATAAGCTTCTCAGGGCTCATGAACAATCTGGGAATAAATGTAGAGATAATAGCCAGCGGCGACTTAAAAGATGTGGCGTCTCCTTTCAGAAATATAACGAGTAAAGACATAGAATTCCTGTCCCGTATCGTAAATGATGTAGCCTTGTATTTCTCCTCTCTGGTTAAAGAGAGGAGAGGAGACAAAATAATCTATTGGAACGAAGTTCTAAGAGGTGGAGCCTACTTAGCTACTGAAGCCAAGAGGTTAGGCCTTGTAGATTACGTGGGTACTCTAGATGACGCCATAGAGATTGCGAAGGAGTTAGCTGGATTGCCCAAAGATGCTCCAGTAAGAGAGTTCAGGAAACCCCTTTCGCTTTTAGAGCTGTTCTTAGGGTCTTCGCATTCTAATTTCATGAGTTCTAAAAACAATATTAAGAGTTTTGAAGTTTTGGTAATGTGGCCTCTTTCGATAGAGATACCTGAGGCAGTTATTATAACACAGTTCCCACAAACCTAATGCAACAAATCTAAGATGATAACGTGAGCTATGAAGAAGCCTTCTGACTCAGAGATATGCGGATAGAGTCTGCATACGTCTGGTCTTGAAGAGTAATAGCCTGGCTTACAGAGTGGTGAGCGAGGAGGTTTGAACTCAACTCTGTAGACTCCCGCTATGCTCTTCATATGAGCTTCTCCTTCATCGGGCATTATCGAGCAGACGGCGTAGATAAACTCTTTAGTTTGTCCTAGAATATTCAATAAAATCTCGCGTTGTATCTTAGCATAATACTCTACTTTTCCGCGCGTGAGCGTCAGTCTAAGGCCTGGGTCTTTAGATAAAGCTCCAGAGTTGGAACAAGGAGCATCGATCAAAGACTTAGTAGCGCTTTCCACTTTGATTTTTCTCGCGTCTGCATGTTTTATCTCTATAGAGTTCTCAGGAACCTTGAGCTTTCTCATGAGACTACGCATGATCTGAAGCCTTCTATAGCTTATGTCTACAGCTATGACTTTAGCCTTCCCTTCTGTCAACATAGAAATGAGAGAGGACTTGATCCCAGGAGCTGCACAAGCGTCTAAGATAACGTCTCCAGGCTGGGGTTCAAGTTCTTCAACGACCACAGCAGAAGCTATATCGTGTGGAATAGCTTTAAACTCTCTCACAGGCTTAAGCGACCTCACTGGTTTAGGAGTCTTCAAGATCTTTATCATATAAGGATAGTGTTTATTGACCTCGAGTTCTACTCCTTCACGCTCTAAACTTGAGACCACATTCTCCAAGCTTGCTTTAAAGAGGTTCACTCTTAGCCACCACACACGTTTATCCATAGCTTGAAAGAGTCTGATCGCCTCATCAGTCCCAATAATCGAGGAAATGCTCTCGAAGAACCACTTCCTAACCGAAGCCTTGCAATGAGGTTCTCTTAGGTACTCTTTGTCAATAAGACCTCCTTTTGAAAGCCATAGCTCAGCGAGTTCACGAGGCTTGCTTTTTGAGTTAGAAGTACATAAGAGCGAGTTGTAGTCCCTTACGAACCTCCAAGCTAGCTCGTACAAGACCTCTCTTTCGTCGGAACTCTTCGCACAAACCCCTTTACAAACTCTTTTGAACGCTACATCAATAGAAACTCTGTGTCTCAATATTTCATGGACTACTGCCGCTAAGAGCTTAGCTCTTAAGTCTTCGCTATCTACTCTCTTGAACAACTAAACGCCCGCTAACACAAACTTAGAGAGTAAGCCTATAATCCAACTATTAAAACCTCTTCATCCTCTATTTACTTGGGATGAAGACCGATGGGCAGTCAGAGCCGGTAGCGATGAAGAGCTACTGCAAATCCGACCCTGTAGCTATATTGGCTATCTTGTTCAGAGCTTTGTTAAAGCTAGCGGTGATAGATAGTATCACTGCATATCCTATCACTTTTGGATCAGCATTGCTGAAGCCCTCGTTCCATCCAAGCATGTCAGCAAAAAGCGCTACATCCTCTATAGACAGCTCGTCGAGTCCCTTAACAGCGGCAAGAGACTTTCTGAACAATCTGGCCAAGTTCTGCCACCCTAAAGCTTCTATTACCTCAAATATGTCCATTAAAGGATAGTTTATCAGTTTTATAGCCTCACTGTAGAGAGGTCCTCCAACTAGTTCTAGGATAGAGTCTAGATTTCTAGCCGCCACATCCATATATTTTAGTTGTTCTTCTAGTGAGGAGGTCTTAGACGCCATGTATAAGCTAAAAGCAAACATCTCAGCCTCTTCCCATTCAACAAGATGTTGGCTAGATCTGAAGCCTGTCTCTTCGAAGGAAAGAGAATCGATACTCATGAAATGCACCAATTAAAAGATGTTGGAGCTAGGGGGTAAGCTGCTCTCCCCGTGAGACGGGTTCTCCCCCTATTAAGCTCTTCAGCTCTTCTTGTCAACTTGTTTAAGTTTTAAGCTACAGAGCAGAACAGCTGAGAGGGTGTAGCGCTTGAAAAAAGTGATAGAGGTCGATCTAGGTAAGTACAAGAGTGTTGAGTTAACGGTTGAAGAAGCCGAAAAGCTTCTAAAAGAGATCGTATCAACGCTAGGAGGAGAGTCTCAAGACCTAGAAGAGACGTATAGAGTCCTCAGAAACTACGATATGTTCTACGAGTTGGCTAAGAAAAAGTACAAAGACTATATAGTTCCCTCCAAAAGCCTTAACGATATGATAAAGGGCACAGTTGTGATAGATAGGATCAAGCTGATCAAAGAGGGAGAGACGAAGAAGGTCGTGTTAACCTTCGATAGGCGGGTCAAAGAGGAAGCAATAGTGGCTACCCTTCAGAAGTTAGGCTATTTGGTTGAAGTTGTTAGAATAAACAAATAGGTTCTAAGGGCTGGAAGTCTTAAGAGATGGGGACGGCTTTGAGTGAGCCGAGAGGAGAGCTGGAAGAGGTAGCAGGAGTTAAGGAAGAGGAAAAAGAAACTCTGCCTACAGCAGACGAAGAAAGCGCGTTGACGGTTGAGACAGAAGCAATAATGTCTTCAGCTGAAGAAACACCTATATATGATGTAAGCAAGCCAGAACTTCTTGAAGTAATGGTAACTGCCTCGGAAATATTAGAGAAAGCGGCTTCAGGAATGATCACAATCGAAGATGCTAAAAAACTTTATGTAAAAGCCGTGTTGGAACAAATGAAGAAGTTCGTAGGAGAAGGTGTGATAGTTAAGATCAAAAAGAGAAAGAAGAAAGCCAAGGAAAGAACGAAGAAGAGAGAAAAGAAAACTAAGAAACAAGGAAAGAAGACTAAAAAAGAAAAGGCTGGTTGAAAAGAAGAGGGCAAGGATAGCTGTCATGATAATAGAGAAGCTGTGGGAGTTCGGTCCGAGCTTTGCGCCTGAATGGGGTTCTGGCGGAATTTTTGGGTTAAAGTATCACAAAGGCGTTCTTTACTTCACCCTAGCCTTCGATGGAAAGTCTTTCTTCATATCTGATAGCAGAGAGTTCATATACAATTTTGAACAACTAGGTGCAGGTCCTAGCTCAGGAGGCGATACTTACAACGCTGTTGACGTAAGAGATCACGAGATATTTTTCGGAGGCTGGGTTCATAAGCCGGTTAGATGGATAGAGAAAAGCAGAAGGAGAGTTATAGACTTCTCAAAAAAGTTCAGTCACATCCATGTATTCAACATAAGAGAATGGAGCGTTCAACTTCTTTGGAACGAGAGCCTAAACGATCCTGAAAAGTGGTGTGGAGAAGTCACAGATATAATATACAATCCTGTAAGGGACTCTCTTCTAATAGCTAGAGGTGACGGTTTTGAAAGACTAGGAGTGTATGAGCTAGACCTTTCGTCTAAGAAGATGTTAGCGCTGTCCAATAAGACAGCAGTAAAAGGAGCTACGGTAGGAGATACGGTTTGTTTCGACGTGAGTGGAGGCTTAGATGAAGGGGTTCTGGGTATTCAGTGTTTTGATGTGAACAACCTGAAGAAAACCTTCGAGATCGAACTAGATGATTTCAGCAAAATATCTGTCGATGGAGGTAATGTGAGGAGGAGGGGCTCAGGTTACGCTGTATCAGCGTATTCACATTATCTACACTTCGTCAGAGGAGGTCTGCTTATAGCTAATCCTGAATGTGAAGAAATTCACTTCGTTCGTCTGCTAGACTTTGGGAACGCTAGATATTCTCAACCTACTCCTCAGAGATCTAGTGCTGTGATCGTAGGAGGAGGGGTTCTAGCTCCCTTTAGCTCCTACTCACATTCCGATATAGCTAACCCTCTTCCATCTCTTGCCCCTTCTTTGCTCCTTTACTTAGCTCCCCCCTTAGTCAAAATCTCTGGAATTCTAGGAGCGAGAATAACATCAGGTACGAAGTTCGGAGAAAGAATCCTTCTAGGCTACTCTACTCATCCAAACACTGTAGGTCCTCAAGCCACTTTGTTGGAATCTGGCAGACGAGGTATTCTAGCTTTACATGAAGAAAGTCTAGTCTTAGGAGGCTCTCCCCCTACGGTATTGAGATTTCGTGGTGTCGATATAGAAAAAGAGCATTTTGGAGGAGTGCCTCTCATAGGATTTAAGAAAAGACTTCTCAAGATCTCAGCAAAGAAGTTAAACAAGCTAACCATATACGAATATGATGTTGGAGTCCCCCCTCAGCTGATTTCTATTGAATCTTATTCAATAAAGAATGATGGAAAAGAAGAAATAGACTTGAGCGGATTCGGTCCTGTAGTATCCTTCAAGCTAGAAGCTGAAGACCAGAGGCTCTCTATTCACCTGATTCTTGAGTGACCTTAGCACAATAGGTCTTTAACCTCCAACTCATTTCGTAAAATGGGGGTTAACAAATGGTCGAATTAGAAGAGTTCTTCAAAGCCACAGCATTAGGATTAAGGGTTAAAGGCGGTGTCGTTTTAGCCACAGATAAAAGACTCACCCTAGGAGACTTTGTCGTAAGCCGCAACGCTACTAAGGTCTTCGCTATCAGAGACAACATAGCCGTAGCTTTCGCTGGGCTCTACGGAGACATAGCGGGGTTAGTTAGGATACTAGAGAACGACATCAAAGCTTACGAGGTTATAGCGGGCTCTTCTCTTTCTATAAAAGCTGTAGCTAAAAGACTCTCGACCTTACTCTATTCTTATAAAATGCTTCCCTTCATAATAGAAGCGCTTGTAGGAGGCTTAGAGAAAACAGGAGAGCCCAGGCTCTTCTCGCTGGACTCCTTGGGATCTCTCCTTGAAGAAGATTATGTGGCAATAGGCTCTGGAGCAGCGACTGCTCTCGGCCTACTTGAAAGAGAATACAGAAATGATCTAACTTTAGAAGAAGCAGAGAAGCTAGCTATAGCTGCCGTTAGAACTGCCATAAGTAGAGACGCCGGTAGCGGAGATGGCATTGATGTAGTCACCATAACCCCTCAAGGAGTTAAGAGGAGGAGTCTGACCTTGAGGCTCGTCGAGTCTTGATAGCATGCGAGCATATAGTCTCTCGGTTTAGACGCGATATAGCTATAAAAGCTCAAACTCTATTGGCTTCAAGAGTTGTTCTTGAAGACCATATAGGCGATATAAGAGAAGTTGCAGGACTAGACGTCGCTTATGTGAAGCTAGAAAACGTAGAACTTGGAATAGGAGTAGCATCTCTTATAGACTGGGTTAGCTTAGAACATAAAGCCAGTTTTTACGTTATAAAGCCTATTTGCGTTCCCTACATCCCTGGTCTTCTAGCTTTTAGAGAAATGGAGGTGCTAACTCCTCTATTGCTTGAAATCGAGAATAGAGCTGACCTATTCGTAGTCGATGGTCATGGAATTGCGCACCCAAGATTTTTTGGAATAGCTTCTCACTTAGGATTGGTGTTTGATAAACCGAGTATAGGTGTAGCTAAGCACAAGCTTGTGGGGTTAGTTAAAGAACAGGGAGATAAGAAGGTTCTCATTTATGAAGGTAAAATCGTTGCTGAGATCTTGGACAAAGATGGAATTACTCTTTTCGTGAGTCCTGGTCATAAAGTCTCTCTAGAAACGGCTACAAAGCTGATCAAGAGGATGAATCTTAGCCCTGGTGAATTACCGGAGCCCACGCGTTTAGCTGACGCACTTTCTAAACAGATTAAGGCGAGAATTCAGAGAAACAAAGCACTTGACCAATTGACCCTAAACAAAATCATTAAGATCAAGACTCTTTAATAAACCAGTATCGAACTATATATTTTAAATAAAGTGTATAGAGATTTCTTAACATGTCTTTTCTTCAAATATGTGAAAATATAATAGGAAACGTGGTCTCATGGGAAGCGGTGCCAGGACAGTGAATAAAAAACTGATACTAGCCTCTATACTGACCTTTATAGTTATAATAGGAGCTATTGTCAGTATATTCAAATGGAGTGGAGATCAAGAATCGATACAGGAACCAACAGACGAACAGAAGAATCAAACAGAACAACAGGAAGTGATAGCTGGCGGAAGAAGCGTAAGTCTTATCGGAGCAGGAGCTAGTTTTCTTCATCCTCAGATAGACTACTGGGCCAAGAAGTTCTCCGAGAAACACAAAAACGTGAAGATCGATTACTCCCCAGTAGGTAGCGGAGCCGGACAACGCCAATTTTTAGACAAACTAGTTGACTACGCTGGAAGCGATCCTCCACTGACTGGCGAAGCTTTGAGACGTGCTCGCGAAGACTCTAGAGGACTCATCCAGATGCCCATAGTCGCTGGAGCGGTGGTTGTAGTCTATAACATACCGGGTTTAGAGGGCAGACTTAGGCTAACGGGCGAAGTTATAGCCTTGATATACTTGGGAGAAATAGAGCGTTGGGACGATCCTCGAATTAGAGAATTAAACCCTGATCTCAGATTGCCTGCTCAGCCAATAGTAGCTGTCTACAGATCTGACGCCAGCGGAACCACCAACATATTTACCCAATTCTTATTAAAATCGTCGAACAACCTTTGGCCTAAAGAGCTAGTGGGGCTCAGTGTAGATTGGCCTGTTGCCAAAAAAGGACGAGCTCTAGGAGGTAAAGGCAATGCTGGAGTAGCCGAAATCATAGCTAAAACTCCGTACTCTATAGGCTATGTTGAATACTCTCACGCAGTCATAGCTGGACTGCCCTGGGCTCTTATAAAGAACAGAGACGGAGTTTTCGTAGACGCCACTCCTGAAACGATCTCTGCTGCCATTGCGGTCGCCTCTCCACAGTTCCCAACCTCTCCTGATGAAGATTTCTCAGAAGCGTGGAAAGCTGTGATCTACGCTCCCGGTAAAAACTCGTATCCTATAGCTTCCTTCTCTTTCCTCATCCTATACAAAGTCTACCCGGACCCCGATAAGGCAGAGGCCATTAAGGCCTTCGTGAAATGGATATTAACCGAAGGTCATAAACACATGGTCCAAGGTTATGTAGCATTACCTCAAGAGGTCAGAGAGTACAACTTAAGAGCCTTAGACTCAATTAGGACGAACTAGGTTATGTTCTGTGAGCAAAGGGGAAAACAAACAGCCTCTTCACGATAAGATTTTATTCCTCTCCTTAGCTGTACCTACCTTGTTGATTTCTAGTGTGTTAGTTCTTTTGTTTCTCGCTATGCTCTTTGAAAGCATGCCTATACTTCGTTTACAAGGTCTATCAACTTTTACATCGATAGGTTGGAAGCCTTCTGAAGAAGAGGCGCCTCCTTCAGTTGGGCTCTTTAGAATCCTCTTTGAGCCTCCTGTAGAGGCCAAATCTTGGTATGGGTTACTCCCACCGCTCGTCGGTACCGTTTTGACTTCTCTAACAGCTGTTTTTGTGGCTCTACCCCTTTCGCTTTCATTGGTTATCTTCATAGAGGAGGTCTTGCCTAAGAGGTTCAGAGATCTCATATCAATACCTATTGACATCATGGCAGGGATGCCCACGATACTTTTCGGCATTTGGGGACTGAGCTTTTTAGGACCCTTCCTCCATAAGCATGTAGCTCCGTTACTTCATAACTATCTGGGCTTCTTGCCCTTCTTTTCATGTGCTCCGCTTTCTGGATATAACGCTTTAACGGCTGGAGTGCTCCTCGGGATAATGATAGTTCCATTCATGACAGCAATAATTCAAGAATCCTACGAGTCCATACCTTATACCTATAGAGAGGCCGCTTGGAGTATCGGCCTCTCTCACTTCGAATACGTTCGTCTGAACCTCTCAATGATATCTCCCGCTGTGCTCTCAGCTATACTTTTAGGTCTCGGTAGAGCAATGAGTGAAACAGCTGCAGTCGCTCTCGTCGTAGGTAATGTCTACACTTTCTCCGTTTGCCTCTTAAGTCCTTTCTTCACTATAACTTCTTTAATAGCTAACAAGTTTGCTGAAGCCGCTATATATCCTTATCTCTCTAACGCTCTTTTCGCTGGCGGGCTTCTGTTGTTAATCATAGGTCTGTTCATTAACACCCTAGGTCTTTTGTATATGAGAAGGGTCAGATTCTGAGGTTGAAGGTTTTATGAACTTTAGAAAGCTTGTTGACAAAATATTTGCGATCGTTGTCACCTTATTGGCTTTGTTAGCTCTGATTCCCGTGGTCCATATAACTTTCTACATAGTTTACAAAGGTCTCCCCACAGTCCTTGAAGAAGGATGGAAGTTCTTTGTATCGGTGCCCGCTCCTGCTACATCGCCTGAACCCGGCGGAATAGGTCCTGCGCTAGCCGGAACCATAACTATGGCTACCTTAGCCACATTGATTGCCGTACCGATATCTATAGCCGCAGCAATATTCGCTACTGAGCTACCTTCTAGCTTTTTGGCTAGAGCCGTAAGGGCTACAGCTAGATCGCTCATAGAGATTCCTACGATACTCATAGGCATGTTAGTCTTCGTTCTTCTAGTCGTTCCGCTAGGACACTATATAGGACTAGCTGGAGCTATAGCTTTAGCTATAGTGATGGTTCCATACGTTTACACTTATACAGAACAGGCTCTTCAACAAGTCCCAAAGACATATATAGAAGCCGGCTATAGCATAGGACTTAAAAGGCTCGAAGTTATATGGCTGATCACGTTGAGAATGTCGTCTAGAGGTATAGCGAGAGGCATTACAATAGGGGTTTCCAAAGCTATAGGTGAGACAGCTCCTTTGATCTTCACTGTTCTAGGAGTTAGAAGCGCTATCAACTTCAATCCGTTAGAGCCTATGGATGCCACACCTCTTATGATCTTCCACTTCATACAAACACCGTTTCCTAGCTGGCAAAAGCTAGCATGGGGAGGAGCCTTTGTACTGTTGGTGCTTTATCTCTCTGTGTTCATCCTATCTAGGATGGTAGTTAAAGAAGTCAGACGCTGAGAATCTCTTTTTTATAAAAAACTCAATTTTAGCTAGCCTCAAGAGCTTTCTGTTAACTTAGCTAGAGTTTTACACGCCTCACGTAGTATATCTGAGCTACTTCTAAGTCCTTCTGAAAAGCTCTCTTTAGCTGGATATCTTATGATTAGAGGACTATAACCCAACCTCTCTTCAGCTTTCTTAGATAGCTCTAGCTCATTAAACAGTTGGTCGGGACCTAAGAGAATTACATGAGGTTTTATCATCTCTACAGGTTTCATCATATCGTGTTCGTCGCCTAGGATTGCTTCGTAAACGTATTTGATAGAGGAAACAAGTCTCAGTCTAGAACCCTCATCGAGTACAGGTCTTCTGCCTTTAAGTCTCACAACTGTAGCGTCGCGAGCCACCACAACATAAACTTTGCCAAGCGTGGAAGCGTATCGTAAGAGTTCTATGTGACCTGGGTGTAATATATCGAAAGTGCCACCAACCATAACTTTTTTCTCTTCTATAAGAGAAGAAGGCCATTTTAATTCGAGAACGCCAAGATATCTTAATGCGTCGAGAAGACCTTCAGCATACGATATTGCAACCAGCGCTGTCTCCTCGTCTCCTATTTTTAAATAGTATTGAGCATCATGAGTATACCTTTTAGCCGAGTCAAAGAGTCTCTCTAAATCCTCTTTCTTTAAGGTTCTTGTCATAACCGAATCCAATTTAATCGATTCCAAAACCCTCAATACGTTGTAAATGTATTTTTCGGCTCTCCTCAAACTCTCTCCCTATCGTTTTAGGTAAAGATTAAACTCTTTACTGAAAACATTCTAACGGCAGGTTTGAGAACCTTGTGTGGAATCATCGGAGTAGCGTTGACTAACAACAAAGCAGGAACGTATATAGCGAAAGGGCTAAAGAGATTAGAATATAGAGGATACGATAGTGTTGGATCAGTCATAATCACGTCAGACGGAAGAGTCTTAATCAAAAAGCAAAAAGGAGATGTAGACGCGTTTTTATCAAGATTTAAAATAGAAGATATCGATGGAAGCGTTGGGATCGGGCATACTAGATGGGCTACACATGGAGAGCCTTCAGACATCAACGCCCATCCTCATACCGATTGTAAAAAAACCATCTTCATAGTTCACAACGGAGTTGTCAGAAACTATTCCAGTTTACGTGAAGAGCTTATGAACAAAAAGCATGAGTTGATAAGCGTTACTGATACAGAGCTGATAGCCCATGTGATAGAAGAAGAGCTAGAAAGATCGAAGACCTTCTTAGAGGCTTTAGCTAAGGCCGTAAAGAGAGTCTCTGGAGCGTACGCACTAGCGATTATATACTCTAAAGAGCCCGATAGAGTCTATTTCGTCAAAAAAGGAAACCCTTTGGTTATAGGAATTTCAAATATAGGAATGTTCATAGCTAGCGATATTCCAGCTCTTCTCGAGTTCGCACGAAATGTTGTAGTGATAGAAGACAATGAAATTGGCTGGATCACCAACAACGACTACAAAGTATTCAGATTGGAAGAAGGTTTTGAAGAGATCGTTTTAATCCCTGTCTCAAAGACCCCTATAGTCGTGGAATGGACTCTCGAAGAAGCCGAGAAGGGAGGACATCCTCACTTTATGATCAAGGAGATCGAAGAACAACCTCACGTGCTAGCGTCAACATACAACGGGCTGGTAGAAGACCCAAAGACTCTAATTGTCTCAGAGATGATCGCATCAGCAGAGAAGGTCCTGATCGTTGGAGCTGGGAGTAGTTTTAACGCTGGACTTGTGATAGCTTATTACTTAACTGAGCTGGCTAAAGTGCTACCTCACTTAGCGGTTTCCTCAGAGTTCAAAGTCTATAAAAACGTAGTAGATAAGAACACTTTGGTAATCGCTATTAGTCAAAGCGGAGAGACTTATGACACTCTTGTCGCTATCCGGGAGTTCAAAAAACTAGGAGCGCGAATAATAGGGATCAGTAACGTAATCGGTTCGGCTCTCTATAGAGACTCAGATATTTGTGTTTTAATGAGAGCTGGACCAGAGATCGGAGTTGCAGCTACGAAGACCTATCTTTCACAAGTGCTTGTAGGAGAGATCATAGCTATCAAAGCTGCTCGAGCAGCTGGACGGCTTGGGATCTCAGAAGAAAAAGAACAACTAAATAGCCTGAGCCTAGCGCCTTCAATAACTAAACGGTCTATAGAGATATCGCATAAGAGCGCAGACCCTTCTTTGTTGTCTTCTGAGCACAAGAGTTCATATATATTAGGCAAAGGACTTGGTGGTCTCTTAGCTAGAGAAGCAGCCCTCAAGATTAAGGAGATATCTTACATACATGCCGAAGCTTATCCAGCAGGAGAAAGCAAACATGGACCTATAGCCTTAGTGGAGCGAAGCTTTCCGGTATTCTTCATAGCTACTAGCGATGCTGAAGAAATCGGAGGCAATATAGCGGAGATGGCTGCTCGAAAAGCCAAGACAGTTGTAGTAAAGCCTAAGAACTTAAATTTGCAACTATCGAGAGACCTCAGCGAGTTGGTGATTGAAATGCCCGCCGCACTTAACATCTTGCTAGAGCCTTACTCTCTAATTCCCTTCTTCCAAATACTAGCTTACAGAACGGCTGTAGTTAGAGGCTACAACCCAGACAAGCCCAGAAACTTAGCCAAAACAGTAACGGTAGAGTAGGTAAAAATGCGACCTCAGAGCTTTGGCCCCACATCACCTCTCAGACAGCCCTCTTGGAAGAGGGCCTTCTCTTCACTGGTTGGAAGCTAAAGGTTTCCTCAACCTCTTTTTGAAGTCTTCAGCTTAATAATTCTTTCATCTTTTGTGCTAAGTTGAACTACGATATAGTTTTCCTTTTCTAATATCATGAGCGATCTAGTTAGGTCTGTTGGAGAGATCTCAATTTTCTCTTTTTCAAAAAGATAAGACTTAAGAGTTGACTCAAGTACTACCCCGTCGTCTCCGGCAAGCTTCTTAATGGTCTCTAGTATTATATGAGTTAGAGGCAATCGAGTCCAAGTAGTTGACAAAGAGATCGCCTCTACTAATATGTTATCCTTATCTCTGAGGGAGTTCTTTCCTTAACTCGTGCTTTTATCTGTCTAGCCGTTTCAAGCCATTTCAAGTAGAATTCCATCATCTGCTTGGTTATGCTAGGCTTCACCTTTTCTAAAGCTATTTCAAAATGTTTCTTCCTAACGATTGGTCTCTCCATGTTTTCCTTAAGAGCTAATAGAGAAGCCTCTCTAACCAATGCAGCTAGGTCAGCGCCTGAGTAGCCTTCTGTAACTTTAGCTATCTCAGCTAGGTCAACATCGGGAGCTAAGGATACCGTACGGGTGTGAATAGATAAGATCTCCAACCTTCCGCGCCCGTCAGGCGGAGGCACAAACACTATCTTTTCAAATCTGCCCGGTCTAAGAAGAGCTGGGTCAAGTATGTCCGGTCTGTTTGTAGCGGCCATGACTACTACGCCTTCTATATCCGCTATACTGTCTATTTCTGTGAGCAACTGGCTTACGATTCTCTCAACTACATAACTACTCCCAGACTCCATCCCTCTCATGTGAGCTATAGCGTCTATTTCGTCAAAGAACACCACAGCTGGAGCATAGAGTCTCGCCTTTCTGAATATCTCTCTTATCCTTTGCTCGCTTTCTCCAACCCATTTGCTTAATACTTCAGGACCTCTTACTGCAATGAAATTAGCGCCACTTTCTGTTGCCACTGCTTTCGCTAAAAGGGTCTTACCTGTTCCAGGAGGACCTATTAAGAGCACGCCTTTAGGCAACTTTATTCCTGCCCTAACGAAAATCTCTGGATATTTTAGTTGCCACTCTACGATCATGCGAAGCTCCTGCTTTACTTCATCAAGACCTCCTATATCGCTCCATCTCACTTCAGGAATTTCTATCTGAACTTCTCTTAAACCGCTAGGCGTGACGCTCTTAAGAGCTCTGAGAAAGTCTTCCATCTTCACTACGAGTTTGTCCAAAACTTCTGAGGGTATAGTTTCTTGGTCTAGGTCTATTTCAGGTAGGAACCTTCTAAGAGCGCTCATAGCTGCTTCTCTAGCTAAAGCCGCTAGATCAGCTCCTGTATATCCATGGGTTATTTCAGCTATTTTCTCTAAGTCAACGTCATCAGCTAAAGGCATATGTCTTGTGTGTATCTGCAAGATCTCAAGTCTGCCCTGCTTATCGGGTAGTGAGATTTCGATCTCTCTATCAAATCTTCCAGGTCTTCTTAAAGCAGGATCTATAGCGTTTGGTCTGTTGGTTGCAGCTATCACAACAACTTGTCCTCTTTCAGCTAATCCGTCCATTAATGCAAGAAGTTGAGCTACGACTCTTCTCTCTACTTCTCCTACTACTTCTTCTCTTTTAGGAGCTATAGCGTCTATTTCGTCTATGAATATTATAGCTGGAGCGTTTTTCTTAGCTTCTTCGAATATCTCTCTTAACCTTTGTTCGCTTTCTCCATAGAACTTGCTCATGATCTCTGGACCGTTAATAGCTATGAAGTATGCATCTGTTTCATTGGCTACAGCTTTTGCTAAAAGGGTCTTACCTGTTCCAGGAGGACCGTGAAGCAGAATTCCTTTAGGAGGCTCTATTCCAAGTCTCTTGAAGAGTTCTGGATGTTTCATAGGGAGTTCTACGAGTTCTCTAATCTTCTCTATAGCGTGTGAAAGTCCTCCTATATCCTCATAAGTAACTCTAGGTATTTTGTTCCGCTGAGTTGGCTGCTCTAATAGGTCAATCACAGTGTTCTCAGTTACAATAACTGCGCCTCTCGGCTTGGTATACAAGACCTGGAACTGAATTCCTTGCACAGCTATAGAAACTACTACTATATCTCCCTCAATCAAAGGCGTTCCTATTAGCTTCTTTTTGACCTGTTCTTTCAGACTAGCATCGGCCTTGATGAAAACAGTGGGAGCGAGCTTCACTCTATGGGCTGGTTTCACTAAAGCCTTCCTTACCACTACTTTATCGCCTTTGCTTACGTTGCACAACTTGCGTAATATTCCATCCATTCTAATAACGTCAAGACCTGAGTCCTCAGGTAGAGCAGGCCACACAGTAGCGACCGTCTTCTTTTTGTTTTTGCCTTCTATCTCAACAACGTCTCCTGGAGAAACTCCTATCTCTCGCATTATGTCAACATCTATTCTGACTCTCTTCTTGCCTGAATCTTTGGGCTTTGCTTCGACTACTCTCAGCGTGACCTCTGTAGTCCCATCGCCTAGCTCATTTGTTGTAGAGCCGCTACTCAAAGTTGCTCCTTAATAGATTGTGACCTACTTGAGAGTTATAAGTCTGTCCTCTTAGATTAAATGTCACCACCTAATTACCGAAGCTTTAAGTATATATGAGAGTGTTTATAGACCACTCTACTACTTAATTAAGAGTTTTGTATTGACTTCTTACATCGCTCGCTTCTTTTCTTCACATAGCTCTCCACTATCTTTCTTAAAACCGAAATTGGATCTTCGATTACTGCCAAGAGTTCATTCTCTGTTTTGATTATTCTGATGAAGCCCAGTTTGGAGAGTCTCTTGAGAGAGTTCTTAGAGGCTTTTCTGCTCATACATAGTTCTTTCTCAAGAACTGCTAGAACCAAACCTATATTAACTTTGTTTCCTAAGCCAAAGCTGTCTACAAGTTTTAAAGCACACGCTATTTCTCTTTTGCTTAGCCTCACTCTACTGCTCCCCCACAAGCTGAAGCCAGGCTTGCCATCAAGAAAACTCTAACGTATGCAGACCCCTTCAGTAACGTGATTTCGTAACCTCTTTCGTTCTTAATTACTACTGGCGTGCTGTTTATTACTGCCACTACACCCGGCTTTTCCTTAGAAACTTCAGCTAAAACATACAACCCTCGTAGACCGTTGATTGAAAGAGCTACAGGATCCCTTATGTCGACAGCCTTAGCGACCCCCTCTATCTCAACCGTATTAGGACTCTCTATCACCGTAACCCTCGGTACTCCAGAAACTACGCATCCTTCAACCCAACTTGGAGAAGCTATCTGAAATGTTATTGACCTAGAGAAAGGAGGTTCTCCTCTAAAAATAATGCTTCCAACACCTAAAACCAGACTAATAGACTCATCGGTTTTTGTCTTAACGGTAACGATTGAAGGATAAGTTATTAGTAATGCCCTCTCTTTAATAGCCCATTCTATGAAATCTTTAGCGTTTAACTCTCTCAATATTTTTTCTAGGTTCGGTAACAAATCCAGAACGTAGAGTCCTACATCTACTCGAGGCAACTTTGATCTCCGATACTGTCGTCAAAGCCGAATTCATAACGTTTATTAGGAGTAAGTGTAGGAGAAGCTCGGGTGTAGATAATGAGTAAAGTTGAAAGTAAAGACATCCCAATACATGATACTGTGAATCCCCCTCTCTGCAATAGCTGTGGTAAGCCCATAAGCGTCGAGAATCCCGGTCTTTACTTTGCATGTCCTAACTGTGGTCTTGTTATAATATGGAGATGTAATAAATGTCGTGTTCAGGGAAACCTCTATAAATGTCCTCATTGTGGATTTGAAGGTCCTTGAGGTGACTTAAAGTGGCAAAGATCGCAGTAGGCGTTAGGGTGTTCCCTTCCGATATAAACCTAAGTCTTGAAGAGCTACTCAAGCGTATAGAAAAGTCGCTTCCTCCTGAGTACAGCGTAGCTACCTACATGGAGATACCGATAGCCTTTGGATATAAAGTCTTAAGAGTGATAGTATTGATGCCAGAAAACGTTGAAGGCGGCACTGATCAGCTTGAGACGTTGCTCTCTAGCGTAGAGGGAGTAGATCAAATAGAAGTAGAATTCGTACATAGAGTGTCAGAATAACTAGGTCCATACCAAACCCTAGATTCTCGCTTTTCTCCTCTAGCACTTCACTTATCTAAGGGAGCAAAACGTGTCTCTCAGAATACCTCTATCGAGAGAAAGAGAAAGAGTAAAAACGGAAGAGATAGAGCGTTTTGACGTAGCGATAGTAGGGGGTGGTCCTGCTGGAGTTGCTGCCGCAATCTATGCATCAAGACTGCTTTTGAAGCCGATAGTTCTCACGAAATTCTTTGGGGGGTTACTTAACGAGACTGAATGGGTCGATGATTATCCTGGACTGTTGAAGATCAAGTCTTCAGAACTCATAGAGCTCTTCAGAAGACATTTGGAACTTTTCAATATCGATGTTAAGACAGGGTTTGAGGTCGAAAGGATAGAGAGACATGGAGAAATCTTTAGGCTAGTGGGAACGGGGGGGAGAGAAGTAGAAGCTAAAGCTGTGATCATCTGTATAGGTCTGAAAAGAAGAAGGCTCAACGTACCTGGCGAGACTGAGTTTATCGGACGAGGGGTTAGTTACTGCGCTGTTTGTGATGCACCTCTGTTCAAGGGGAAGAAGAGCGTAGCTGTTGTAGGAGGAGGCGATGCTGCTGTAGAAGGGGCTATGATTTTGAGTGGCTATGTCAACAAGGTTTACTTAATCCACAGAAGAAGAGAATTTAGAGCAAAACCAGCTCTTGTAAAAGAAGCTCTAACCAGAGAAAACTTAGAGTTCGTCTTAGAGTCCACAGTAACCGAGATCTTAGGAGACAACGCTGTAAGAGCAGTGAAAGTTAAGAACCTAGCTACAGGCGAAGAGAGAATAATCGAAGTTGATGGAGTGTTTATCGAGATAGGTTTCGAGCCTCCAATAGACTTTCTGAAGAGACTTGGATTAGATTTAGATGCTGAGGGCTACGTTAAAGTCGATGAGTGGATGAGAACAAACATCCCAGGGGTTTTTGCTGCTGGAGACGTTATATCTTTGTGGAAGGGGTTCAAACAAATAATCAACGCTGCCGCTACAGGAGCTGTAGCTGCATATAGCGCCTACCAGTACCTGATAGAGAGGGGGATGTTAGAAAGATTATGAAAGTCAAGAGAGGCTTAGGTCTAATACCGAAAGGGCTACCAGATAAGTGGACGCCTCTGGTAGAGAGGTTAGTAAAGCAAGGCTACCACTTCGCTGGTCGTCACTCTTTAGTTAAGAAGTGCTATTGGACTCATACAGCTATAGTCGAGAGGAGGTTTTGTTATAAGTGTAAGTTCTATGGGATAGCCAGCCACAGAGACATCCAAATGACTCCCTCAGCTTTCTGGTGCTGGAATGCATGTATCCACTGTTGGAGGATTCGACCTTCAGACTTAGGGATCGAAATGGATGAGACTAGAATCCCCTCAGAGCTTCTAGACGACCCGAAAGCTGTCTTAGACTCAGCTATTCGAGAACAGAAAAGAATAATAAGTGGATATAAAGGACACCCCAGAGCCGATCCAAAGCTAGTAGAAGAAGCTATGAATCCTGTACACGTCACTCTAAGCTTGACGGGAGAGCCTACCCTTTATCCCATGTTAGACGAACTCCTCAGAGAGATCCATAAAAGAGGAATGACTAGCTTTCTCGTCACTCGAGGAGTAAGGCCTGACGTCTTAAGCGAACTTCAAGAAGAACCCAGTCAGCTCTACATAAGCATTGAGGCATGGGATAAACAAAGTTATGAGAGATTAAGCAATCCGCTAGTGCCGCGCGCTTGGGAGCTGACGCTTGAGACGTTATCTATCTTGCCTAGCTTCAGCTCTCCTACTGTTTTAAGAATAACGTTGATAAAAGGACTTAACGACACCGAAGAGGCTTTGCGCGGGTTCTCTAAGCTTATAGAGTTAGCTCAACCCACTTATGTCGAAATCAAGGCATACATGTGGCTAGGAGCAAGCAAAAACAGATTACACAACACTGCAATGCCAGAACACGAAGATGTAAAGAAGGTAGCGGAAAAGCTCGCTTTAGCTACTGGCTACTCCCTACTAGGAGAGAGCAAAGCTAGCAGAGTTGTGCTTTTGAGCAAACTGAGCAAACCAATAAGAATTGGAGAAGGATGTCCCGAAGGTCTGGCTACTAACGAGTCCGAAAAAGGTGAATATGACGATATAGAAGATTATTAGAAGAGCGTTAAGTTAAATTAAAGAGAGTTCTGTCGAGATGTTCTTCATTTTTTAAGCGTTTTGCGAATTTTCTTTAATATGAGTTCTAGAACTGGATCGCCATCTTTCAGCTCTTCATAACTGCGAGGGGGTAGCCATCCAGGAATAATTCTTCTTAGCTCTTCAAGGCTTACTTTGACGTAGTACTCTGTTGGTCTTTTCACCCAAATGGCTGCAACCCTCCAAGGTCCCTTTACGTACTTCCAGACGTCTGGCTTCACTCCTGTATGCGGTCCAGCAACGAGAGCCCAGATCTTTTCAGGAGTTCCAACGTCAACCCTTTCAACTTCGAACTCGCCCACTATCTTCTGAACGTCTCCGCTTGCATACATAACCATAATTGCTCCTGAAGGAGGAGGCTTTTGCCCTCTCAATCTCCTTAGTTCAACTTTTTTCTCGCCTGTAAGGATCGCTTTAGCGTACTTAGGTTTTATGCTTAGGATATACATAGTCATCTCTGCTTCGTCTCGATAGTTAATCTAGACCTCAACACTTAGTCTAGACATAAAGTCTGCAGGTTTTACGTCATATGTTTTAGATGATAAGATAAGAAGCACGTCTTCTACTTCGAGTCTGAGTAAAACCAAAGGAGCTATAATGAAAGCTGGTCTGTAGGGATCTCCTATCATTATCTTGTTGGCTATCTTTCGTAGAACTCTGCCTCCTCCTATTAAAGCCCCGCTCAACACTTCATCTAAGGACTCTCCTACAACTTTAATATCGAGTGTCTTCCCGAGGTCTTCAGCGAGGTCCTTGAAATGTATAGCTCTACTGTAGACCTCAAGTAGAAATGGAATGTCAAAACCGCATATGCTGATCGGTCTGAGGATCGTATCCAAAACTTCCAGAGGGACTCCATAAACTTTGCTATGAACCAAACCGGCAAAGAGAAGAGGCTTGAGCCTTGGACATAGAAGCACCTCGAGATCCTTCAAATCTATAGGACTAAGAGGCTCTAATGTCTCACTATAAATCCTTACTGTATAAGGAGCCGAAAAGACGTAAAGAGGAACCTCTAATCTATGCTCCTCTACGAGAGATAGCGCTTCAGAGAGATACGCATGGACCCAAGTGTCCTTAAGCGCTGTCATCATAGACTCTAGGGAAAGCAACTTTTCCGGTTCTCTTATTAAGGAATAGACTAGGGTGTCGTAATGCATAGAAGGAAGCCTTTCGTGTAGTGGAGCTTTCAGTTTAACCTTCTGAGCTATTATCATTAAATCTTTGAGTTCCTCTTCTCTAGCGAATAGCAAAACCACGTCTTTCAGATATGAAGGGCAAACCTCAGCTAGCTTAAAGACGCTTCTAAAATATCCGCGCCATACTGCTGTTTCTGCTTGAAATAAGTTCTTAGCTTCCCTGACTTCGGGATAAAGCGATTCGCCGAGAACAGACACAGCTTTCTCGAAGTCTTTAGCTAGAGATATTTCTTTGATCACTTCCGGTCTCAGAAGGCGAGTCTTCAGAACTCTCGCTATGACTATAGGCTTAGCATAGTCCAGCGGGGCTATCCAAGGTAGCTGGATTCTCAATAGAAGCTACACCTCTCTTAAAAGTCTCTTAACTTCTTCAAAAGCTACCTCTACGGCTTTATTGAAGTTTTTATTAAATAGCTCCTCTAACTCTTTGATTTTTCTTTCTGAAGAAACTTCGTGTTCTTCTACGAGCCTCTCAGAGGCTCTTTCAGCCTCTTTGCGGAGCTCTTCTACTACTTCTTTTAAAACTAGCTCGAGATCTCTCCTCAGGTCTCTTATGTTCTCTTCTGTATATCTCATAATGTCGTTCGCTCTCGTAAGGCTATGCTCGTGAAGAGCCTTAAGTTGCTCCTCAAACCATATTACAGCCTCAGCTAGCTTTGAAACGCTCACTCTTATCACCAAACTCCAGAGAGTTTGAAAAGCATAAAGCCTATTAAGCTAAAAAGTTCTAGGACGTCTCTGGCTCTTCAGTTGAACTCTTAGCTGACCGACTTCTTTTCCACATCCTGGGATAAATGCCAGGCTCTAATACCACTCTCTCAGGCTCTACCGCTATTCCACGCTCTAGTGATAACATAGCTTCGGCGCTCATAACGGCTCTTCCTAAAGCCACAAGCTCTCCTTTGAGAGTCAAGAGAGCTACGATATCTCCTCTTCTCACCCTATCGCTAACCATCGCTATTCCGGGCACAGCGAGCCTCGCTCCGTTAACTATGCTCTCTACAGCAGAATCTCTCAACACGACCTTAGGGAGCGAACACACTAAGTACTCTGCTGGATAAACAACTTTTCTAATAGCGTCTTCCCTATTTTCGGTCTTCCAGAGGTAAACGGCTTCAGAGAGGTCTTGAAGCTTTACGAGACCTAAGTCCTCTTTAATGGGTCCTGTTCTAGTTCTCCTGAGTTCTCTCATATGTGCGCCTACGCCTAACACTAAGCCTATGTCCCAACAGAGCTTCCTTATGTACGTTCCGGGGTCCGAAGTTACTCTGAAGACTACATACTTGCCTCTCTTCTCTAAGACCTCTAGCTCGTAGATCGTCTTAACTCTTATAGCTCTCTTAACGCTACTTCTTAAAGGCGGTCTCTGATATATCCTGCCTCGAAACTCGTTAAAGGCCTTTTTCAGCTCGTCTTCGCTAACGTCTTCATGAAGTTGCATAACGCAAACGTACTCCTTTGATGAGTGCATGAGAAGTCCTATTATCTTCGTGGCTCTCTCTAGAGCTATTGGTAATACTCCAGTGACCTTGGGGTGTCCCCGCTCCTTCCAGGAGCTCTAGGGTCCCCCCATGACCTGCCTTCTTCACGCCTAGCAATCTCTTAATCCAAGCCACGACCTCATGACTAGTTGGACCCGGAGGTTTGTCTAGAGGTATCATTCCATACTCTATGTACTTGTTTATAGGTCTTTGTGTTGGAAGCCATCCAAATCTTTCATCAGTCTGCTCTTCTATCTTGACTTCTAACTTCTCTTCAAAACCGCAAGTCTTCGAAAGACTCTTTATGAACTCTAGGCCCGCCTTCGTTAGATCCATATCCACCCCTCTAAATCGCTATCTGTAGCAACAATTAGGGTTCAAAACCGTAAAGATCGAGATGAAGGTCTACCTTATCTTCATTAAAGGCTTTAGTCTTTCTTTCATGAACTCGAGAAGGCCTGCTGCTTTAAGAGCTCTCTCTACCTCTTCATCGCTAGCTCCTTTCGATATGTCTATCTTTTTATCTAAAGGTTCTATGTGACTTATGTTACATCTTTTCCTCTTAACGCCTGAGACGCTCTTAGGGCCCGTAACTAAAACGAAGTTGTTGTCTATTATATCGATTATAACGCACTTTCTCCCTGCCTCTCTACCTCTAGTTTTTACACAGATTCGACCGACCTCTATTAGAGGCACTCTATTCACCTCTGTAGCTTCTAGCTCTGAGCACCACTCTTATAAGAGTTGTTCTCGTTCTTTAGTTTTGTTTGCTTATTGAGCTTTGCGCTAACCAACCAACGTATTATATGATATGCCTCATCTATAGTGAGTTCAGATGTATCGAGCACTATATCGAAGTGCGACATATCGATTATGTCGACCCCATAGTACTTTAGAAACCGTCTCCAATGACTTTCCTCTCTAGATATTATCTCCTCTAGCGCTTCTTCCAGCTTTTTGTTATCTCTAGAAGCTACTCTTCTAGCTCTCACTATTGGATCTGCCTTTACGTAAACAACTACGTCAGCTATGTGCTTGAGAAGCCATGCTGCCAGATGACTGTCTATCACCACACCTCCTTTACATGCTTCTCGTAGAGTTCTTCTCTCGATCTCGTAATCTATTCTGGGCTCTCTTTCAGCTAGTTTGTTGAACTCAACTAAGCTCAAGCCTAGTTCCGACGCTAAAGTTCTAAAGACCTCGCCCGTAGTAAAGTGTCTTAGACCAAGGTCGTTAGCGAGCCTTTCAGCGTAAGTTGATTTGCCTGAACCTGGAGGACCTGTGATAACTATGACTGGACCTGTTTTATTACACTCGCCGCTATCAGCTCCGCTAGACATGTCGAGCACAAGACACCACCGTATGGTCTATTTGGTCTCTTTTTGCTCTTGCTAAGCCCTTTCAGTTCTGATGGTCTGAGTCTAGGTACCCCGCCTAACGGTTTTTTGCACCTGCTACACACTGCATATCCAGGCTTTCTTTTCTCATAATGAGTTGTCGTCGAGCCTCCAGGCGTTCTCCTCATGACTCTTCTGAAGCTTCTAGACCTGAGCTTAGGTCTGACCATTACTGAAGCCCTCTCGTTGCAAAGATATCTACGGCTTAAAAAGATAAAGATGAGTAGAGGTTTAGAGAACGAGGTCGGAGAATTCTGAGTCGCTAGCTGTAAGAGGTCTCGCTGAAGACTAGTATTGCCAACATGAATACGAAGAAGTGGATTAACACAACGCTTATTTGAGGACCTTTTTCTGTGTTTACGGTCAAAAAAGGTATATCAAAGGGAGCTGGTACCAGGGGTTCTAAGAATAGGGTATAGGCGAAAAGAAGACTAGTATAAACGATAGTCACTATAAGAAGTTTAGCTAAAAGAGCTTTGCGTAATAGAGAGACAGCGCTAGAGTATTCTAAAGACCTATTCTTTATGCGTCTTAGAGACCTCTTGTCTCTAGGAGCTTCTTCTGTTCCCTTGTAACTAGCTACGATCAGACGGGCTTGAGCTACTTTATGTGGTGGAAACAGCTTAGAGTAGATAACTAGAGAGATCAAGATAGTGAAAGAAGAACAAACAGTCACAATAAGTGCTGAAAGTCCCACTCTTAGATACCCTTAAGTATTTGAAGAACGCTCTTTGCGGCTTCTTCTGGCAGACCTTCTTTATTGTAGACAATAGCTACTGTAGAAGCTAAAAGAGTCGCGCTGGAAAAAGCTGAAACTCTAGCGTATTCCATTAGTCTCTTTATGTCCTCTACCCCACCTATGTCCGATCTGTGTCTACTCTTATCTCTTATTTGACGAGCTAAGACCTCTTCTGGATCTGCTTCGATAAGCACTATTGCATCAGGCTTCAATATGTTGATAACATGATAAGGTAGGCCAGGCAAAAATCCTTGTGGAGTCTTTATCAGAGCGTGAGTGTCGACTAGAAGCACTGAGTCTTGTCCTAGATCTTTCTCGGCGTCATTAATTATCTCTTGAGCGGCTATCGCTTGAAGCTCTAATTGTTTTCTGAGAGGTAGCTTTCTTAGCTCATCTCTGTTGTTGACGATCTTCTTCTCAATAGCTCTCGAGACCATATAGTCTCCGAAGTTGACTATCTTCAGTCTAACTCCAGAACTCTCGGCAAGCTTAGAGAGATGTGCTAAGACTGTTGACTTCCCTACACCAGGAACTCCAACAACAACAACTACCTTGAATTTGTTTCTGCTAGGACCGGAACCTCCCATCACTCCTCACCCAAAAGCTTTCTGAGAGCTGGATACATTTCTAGAGTTCTATCTCGCACGATTATTGCATAGTATTGCTGAACTATACCGACGGAAAGAAGTAGGCCTGTTGCAGAACCGTAACAACCTAACGTGTCGCCTATGATGACTATTGAAACCACTATGAGGCTAGAGAGCAACGTTAATGGATATATGTATTCAGCTAGGAGGTCTTCTAAGATCTTCACGTTCCTCCTCATTCCAGGTATCTCTAGGCCACTTTTTATTATGTTTTCAGCCTGTCCTCTCGGATTGAGATCTGAAACCGTTATCCACATAAAACCGAGAATTACTGCCATGATCGTCCAACTTACTGCAAAGGTGATAACCCTAATTGGGTCTGCTACAGCGGAAACGATTCCATGAGGTGGGCTCATATAGTATACCAAAGTCCTGAGAGCCTCAGAGACTGCGCTCTCAGGCCTGAAACTACTCACTATGCTTTCTATGAGTTGAAGGTCTGCAACTATTATACCTACTAAAAGAATGGGTATATTAGTCACGTAAATCAGTTGTAAAGGAACTCTGCTCTTAAGACCAGCGAACCTACCGATAGCTACAGGGATCTCTATCTTAGACCCCTGGAGGTATATTAATGTTACAATCAAAAACATTGTAGTAAAGAATCCTGTGACATCGGGATATCCTTCTGGTCTCGCGAGTATAATTGCATCCCTTTCAGCTATCAAAGCTGGAATCAGACCATAGTATATTGTGCCCCTATCTGTCGTTATGAAGCCAAAGATCTGCCACAACAGAGTGTGTGCAACTCCAGCTAATATGAACAGACTTATGGCACTGCCAACCCCCCACCCTTTTTGAAGAGTTTCGTCGAAAAGTATCACAAGAAAAGCCCCAAGAACCAGCTGAACCACAACCAAAGCCATTTGTGGATAGCTTGGAACGATGCCTGTATTCGCCCAATAGTATTTGCTCGCCACAATGCCTATAGCTTGAACTATTGCTATGAATAAGGCGAGAGTCTTCATAGCTCCCGTGAACTTCTTTCTATCCTCAGGTTTCGTCATATCCAGATTAAGTAGTTTTGCGCCGACGAGGATCTGGAGTATGAGACCTGCTGTAACGATAGGACCGATGCCTAACTCCATAAGAGTTCCTTGCGAGCTGGCGAAAATGATCCTTAAGAGGTGGATCTGTTGTACCGCTTCCTCTTCTCTCGGTATTCCATAAAGAGGTATATTGGCCAGAATAAAGTATATGACCAATATGATGCCTGTCATAGCCAGTCTCTTATCTAGAGTGGGTCTTTGTTTTGGTTTTTCTACAGACGGTAGGAGTTCGCTCAACTTGGTTATTACATCGAATATGCCCAAACTCCTCCACCAAGCCCGATAAGTTGAAGCTTTAGGTCTAGAATCTAAAAGCCTTATTTAGCCCGACAACTCTCCTTGAACTAAGGTGCGGGGGTGCCCGAGCCTGGTCAAAGGGGTCGGGCTTAGGACCCGATGGCGTAGGCCTGCGTGGGTTCAAATCCCACCCCCCGCACCATGTGTATTTACAGGCTTTCTACAGGCTCTCTGAACATAACTCTGAAGATCCTTGGAGAGGCTAGCGTAAGCACGAGTATTGCAAGAAGAGGAACAACCCCATATTTTGTCATTATGTATGGAGTTATTACGGTAAAAACCATGGATATTAAGGAAGCGATAGAAAGACTTCTTAAAGCCTCCCGCGGCTTTCTGTTCAAGACGAAGTCTATCATGGATAGCTGAGCTAGCATCATGCTGGTTCCCCCGAGGGCCAGCTGAGCCAGTAGGTAAAGCTGGGATTGATGCTCCAGATACCTGAGCAAAAGCGCTGTCGAAACTAAGAGGTTCGCCAAAACGAAACCGGCTTTAATTAAAGACAGAATTGCTCCTGCTAAAGACCCTATAGAGAAGAAGGCAAGCACAAGACTTCTATCATCTGCTGAGAAGCTCGATAGCAATGTAATTCTCAAAGAAGCCGCTATAGCTATAACTATCGAAAATCTAAGCATCTCTAAACAGAACAGCCTATTGTTCAGGATTTCAGTCTCACCACTGAAGAGCGCTTCTTCTAGCCTTTCTACTAAGATCGACACCGATTTGATGTTGCTAAAAGGTATTGGTGGAGAAAAAATCAACCTTAGCGACGTAAGGAGCAATAGCGAACAAAAAAGTGAAAACATCATAACAGAGACCGGTAACGATAAAGGAGCTGAGATCAGAACTAATATCACAACTCCTATCTGAGTTGAGGCATAGAACGTAGCGATAGCCTTGACCCATTCGTCAAAGTCCACGCTTTCTAGCACTGAAACTATTAAAGCGGGTATGATTAAAGCCTGCGCTATCGATGAAATAGCGTAAAGAAAGAAGATGGTGGTTTCATCTATAGACTTTTTCGTAATCACTAGCCATAATGAGAATAAAGCTAGAAGAAGCAGAAAAGTAGATGTAGCCGCTACCGCTCTAGTCCTGCTTCCTCTCGACAAGAAGTAACGAAGAACGATAAACTTAGCTAAACCCAGCCCGACCAAGCTAAGCGCAGAAAGCGCGCTAAAGCCTGCGCTCCAACCTATTAACCGACTAGAATGAAAATACAATACTTCGAATTCTAAGTACATCCAAAGACTCGTCGCTAAAGATGAAGCGATAACGAGTCTTAACCACCACATGCTTATCCCCTTTTTAAGCTTTGTACACGCTAAAACAGCCCTATCATCTATAGCATCTTCAAGAATCAGAGGAATGTGACGCCTATAAGAATGCTACAGATAGTTTGTTTTTGTAAAAGAGAAGAAGTAAAAGCCTTCATAAACCAGATAAGCCTCCACAGAACATAATCAAATCAAAATGGTGCTACTTGTTGAGTTTAGATAAATCGATCTACGAGAGAGTTCTGTCCTCTTTCAAAAAGAAGGCTGAGGAAAGCCTTAATATAAGACGAGCTAAGGTCAGAGAGAGGTATAAGCAGTACGTTCAAGAACTCGAAGAGAAATTTAACAACATAGCGGAGACTTTTTCTTCAATGTTGAGAGAATAAATTCTAAGCGTTCTTAAAGAGGCTTTCATCTCTTAAGACATATCTCAGCTTTTAGTTAACAGATAGTATATGACCATTAAAACGAGAGCTAAGGCTATAAGCACTACAGCTATAGCGGGCGACGTAGCCACCACTATAGGAATGGGGCCTATCATAATTACTCCTCCGCCTTCAAGCTTTTCTGAATAGCCCTTACCCAATACCGACATAAAGATCCCGATGAACACCAAAGCCATTCCTAAAAATATTAAGATCACGCCTAAGATCGCTAGCTTCTCCCACATTCCGACCTCTGCCCCTATCCTATATCGTTTAGAGTCTTTTGGTTTAAATACCGCAGGCCTAAAGAGCTGAGGCGCACGGACTCCGACCGCCTTACAAGAGTTCCCGGGGTCCTCCAAGGTGACCGTCAGCCCGCTGACCCCGTGAACGTCTGCGTCTGGGGATAGGTTGCTCCCTTCCGGGCCTGGCCAGGTTTCCCCAGCTAAGGCTGTAGTCGCGGCTCTCCAGCCGCGACCCAGCCTCCACAGACCCCACGGGACGGGCTTCATTCAGCTCCCCCCTAGAGGTTCCTCGGGAACTCCTGTAAGGCGGTCGGATTACTGGCCCCTGCCTTACGCCTTCAGGCGGCCTTTAAAGCCGGGGGATCGGCGAACCCCCAGCCCTTCCCGTGCGCCACTATATCACGTCTTCATAGGGAGTTAAGTGTTTTTACTACACATCCTCTCGAGCATTCTTTATCAAATTTTTATTTTTAGTCTTCTTATTAAGAACACTTAGTTTGGAGAAAAAGATGAGTGGTATTTTCGGACTTCTCTGTAAAGAGCCGATAAAAGGTGAGCTAGTTTACGAATGTCTCAGGAGATTGTTTTACAGAGGAGTTGACGGTTGCGGCGTAGCTTTTGAAGATGACTCTTCTTCTATCGTAATTCGGAAAAAAGCTCTGAGCATAGATAAGGCTAGAGACTTTTTCAGACTAGATAATGTCTGGACCAAAAGAGCTATAGGCCATGTGCTACACGTTATAAGAGGGATGCCTGTAGACGTCAACACTCAGCCTCATCAAGACTGTAGCTTGAACCTCTCAGTAGTCTCTGATGGATTGATAAAGAACTATGAAGAGTTGAAGCTCCTGCTCCAAGAGAAAAACCACGTGTTTAAAACAACTACTGATGTTGAGGTGCTACCGCATATGCTAGAAGAAGAACTAGAAGCTGGAACAGATTTCTTAGAAGCGTTACGAAGGATAGCGCTTAAGGCTTATGGAATGTATTCTGCAATATTCATGATAAAAGGAGAGTCTTCGCTGGGGTTTATAGCCAGAGGTCTACCTATAGTCATGGGAATTAGTAGCAAGTGTTTCTTCCTTTCTAGCGATGTACCGAGCCTCTATGGGGTAGCTGAGGAGGCTATAATCATAGAGGAAGATGTTGTAGGAGCAGTTACCCAAGAAGGATTTAGCGTTTTCAGCTTAGATGCATGGAAAGAGCTGAAATCTTTCGTACGCAAAACGCTGAAAAGGACATACGAATATCCAGAAAAAGGCGGATATCCCCACTTTATGATTAAGGAGATCCGTGAGACTCCAGAAGCATTAAGAAGAACTACATTATCGCTTATGGAGAAATATCTGAGATTGGCCTCTATGATAATAGTCAACTCAAGAGGGGTCGTGATCACGGGTAGCGGTTCGAGCTATCACGCTGGTCTCTTAGGACAGCACTATTTATCTGAACTAGCCCAAGTGAGCGCTTCCGTCGTTAACGCTTCTGAGTTCCCTTACTATGCTGTAGGTGGGATATCAACAGGCACTGTAGTCATAGCGATCAGTCAGAGCGGTGAAACATCAGATGTAATAAAAAGCATTAGATTAGCTAAGCTAAGAGGCGCTGTAATCATAGGTATAACCAACACATTAGGTTCTAGACTTGTTCTTCACTCCAATGTCTACCTTCCTATAGGAGCTGGACCGGAGTTTGTGATACCTGCGACTAAAACGTTCTCGTCAACTGTGGCTTCTCTCCTGATCCTCTCTGCCCATGTGGGAGCCTACAAAGGTCTTCTTTCCGAAACCGACGTAAAGAGAGTCTATAACGAGATCGAAGTCTTATCCCACGATATAGAGAAAAGTTTAGATGAGATCGAGGTAACAGCCGAAAGAATAGCGAAAGAGGTTAAAGACTCTCCTCTAATCTATGTGGTGGGAAGCGGAGCTCTCTATCCTATAGCTCTTGAAGGCGTTCTAAAGCTCAAAGAAGCCTCTCTCACACACGCTGTAGGATTACAACTCGGAGAGCTGAGACACGGTCATATAGCTGTCTTAAAAGAGAGTGTTCCAGTGATTCTGCTTGAACCTCTAGAGAGAGAGGTCAGAGAACTCTATGAGAACATCCTCGAGGTCTTGAGGATTCGTGGAACTAAAGTAATCGAAGTTGGAAAAAGTGGAGATCTCTTAGTTCCTTCTTCAGGAAAGCTGACTGCACCTATTGCTTATGCTGTAGCGCTTCAAATGTTTGCCTATAAGCTAGGAGTCATTAAAGGTGTTTCCATAGACTCGCCTCCAGGACTCGCTAAAGCCGTCACTACTTAAGTAGGCGAGTCTATGATGAAGATCTTGGCCGTCAGCGATATACATAGCCCTCTTTACTTAGCCCTCTTTAGACAGGCTCTCGATCGAGTGAAGAACGAAGACCTCTGTGCTTTCGTGCTAGCCGGAGATATAATTGATAGAGGCAAGGTAGACATGGCGATCCCGGTAGTGAAAGAAATTCGACGGATCTGGAGAGAAGCTCCAATAATTGCTGTTTTCGGTAATGAAGAATATATAGATTCAAGACACCTCTTGATAAAAAACCTTAATGATGTGATCTGGCTTGACGACAGCTACGTTACATTGAAATGTTATGAGAAAAAGATAGGTGTGGTGGGAACTCAAGGAGCTTTAGATAGACTGACAAAGTGGCAAACCAAAAACTTCCCTCAGCTTTCTGAGATCTATATGAAGAGGTCTAGCTTTATTGAAAATACGGTCAGAACTCTCAGATCGATTGTTGATAGAGTTATTGTTGTTTCACACTACGCTCTAGCCAAAGACAATCTTATAGGCGAAAACCCAGCCTTCTGGTCAGAGATGTACTCTAGTAAAATGGAAGAAGCTATTAGGAGAAGCAGACCAGACGTGGCTATCCACGGACACGCTCACAGAGGAACTAGGTTCACATCGCTAGAAGGCGTTCCTGTCTTCAACGTGTCTCTGCCTCTGATAAAGAGAATAGAAGTCATAAGCTTGTAGCCTGAAGTGTGCTCCCACTGTTTAGGAAACAGAATATATTCACAACTGCTTAAAAAGACCTCTATCCATTATGAAGTAGAAGCGTGGTGATTGGAAATAAAAACAACCAGCTCGAACTCAAGTAACGATATTGTGAACTCTTGCGTTGGGTCTGAGCAAAGAGCGTTAGAGAAGCTGAAGCTGTCGCGTTAATCTAAGAGGTGTTGTTTTTATGATTGAGTTGGTTGAAAGATATAGAACTCTCTATCTTTTCGTTGTCTCCTTTGCAATTATCGGCGGTCTTTCTAGCTCTATTCTGGCTCCTTACGTGCGAAACGCTGGTTTCGATGCCGCCCACTACGGACTTTTTGCTGCGAGTATAGCCATGGGGTCTCTAATAGGAGGCTTTTTAGGAGGCTTTCTCAGCGACTTTATAAATCCTACTAAGCTCGTAGTGCTTTCCGCTCTCTTCTCTGCTTCGGGATACGTTACGATCTCTATCAACGGCTCAGAGAGTCTAGTAACGGCTGCGCTACTTTTGGGTCTTGCTGGAGGAGTAAGGGGTATCGCCTTCTTTATGTTAGTATTGACGTTGCAGAGCGAAAAAGAGGGAGGCCTCGAAAAGCCTATAGTAGCTTTTCAGGCTATATCGCTAATCGCTACGAGTGTCGGCATGTTCTTAGGATGGGTGCCTGTGATAATATCCTCGCTTACGGAAGCCAACATAGTTTCAGTATATAGAGACGCTTTAGTGTTGTGTGGAGTCGCAGACATAGTTTCGGCAACTGCTTTGATGTTCAAATTATCGGGTTCCACGACTCGAGCTACACGTAGAGCAGAAGCTTATGTAGGAGATTTAGACAAGGTCGAGTGGAACTCCATAGCTAAGCTGGTCGTAGTCGGAGCAGTCATAAGCTTTGGAGCAGGGTTGTCGGTTCATATAATTGACTTTTATTTCACGAAGAAGTTTGGTTTTGACAGCGGTAGACTAGGAACAGTGATGAGCGTACAGAACTTGCTTATGGGGTTAGGGATGTTAGCTGCTCAGAGCATCTCAAGAGAGTTAGGAAATCCCCTCAAAACTTACATAGTGATATCTTCTATGAGCGTACCTCTCTTAGTATCTATGACTTTCATAAACTCAGCTCTTCTCTCTTCAATCATATACACTACCAGAACGTTATTCGTGAATATAGCAAATCCCCTATATCAGGCTTTCGAGTTGTCGCTAGTCCCAGAGAGATATCGTGGTAGATTTCTAGCCCTCATGAACGTAGTTAATGTAGTTCCAGCTGCAGTGGGAAGAGCTGTAGGAGGATGGTTGATGACCTATGATCTAGAGCTACCGCTTAGACTCACTGCCCTTATTTACACTATAGCCTTTCTCCTTCTAGCTATATGGTTCCAGAAATCAGCTCCTAGATCGGCAGATCTTCGTAAAATAGGCTCTATTGTAGCTAGAACGCTGATACCATTTGTTAGACTTTACTCTAAAACTTTAGGTCTTTAACTTCCAGTATTAATAAGGTCTAGAACTTCAATTGAAAAAGGGGATTGAAGTATGAGTGTAACATCTTCTAAGCACGGAGTTTACATCAAGATCTCTGAAATCTCTAAAGACGAAGAGTCAGGGCTCTATACAGCTATCCTTAAGCTTTCCTACGAGGATAAAAGCTATGACATCAAGATCTTGAACCTTATAAGAGCACCTCATAGAGTTCGAGCCAGATTAGAAGAAGAGTATCTTATAGTCTCTCTAGACGATAACGAAGGAAAGCCTCTATCTACTTGTTGTATCAACATGAAACATATAGAGTGTGGCTGTATGGACTGTAAGAGCTTACTGACACCTCCATGTCCTCGTGAAAGAGAGAAATAAGACCATAAGTAGAGTTTTACTCTGAAATCGGAAGAGAGATTTGTTGTTCAGAAAGATTTAAACATATAAAATGTTTAAAGTCTTCGTTGCTTATATGATGAAAACCTGATCCACAAGAGGCGAGACCAGCATGGACAAAAAGTTCATCGGGTTGATCTTGATCATTGTGCTAGCTATTGCCTTGATAGCCGGAGCGGCTTATTATTATCTGAGCAGAGCACCGAAAACAGAGCCCACAACGCCTGAAGCAGAGTTCATCACATTGAGGGTAGGGGTTCTGCCTGTCATAGATGCTCTTACTTATCACATAGCTTCTGAGGAGGGTCTTGATAGAACGAATAAGATAAAGCTAGAGATCTTGAACTTCAGATCCGCCAAAGAGAGAGACGATGCGTTTGTGGCTGGACAGCTAGATGTCATCATGACCGACATGATAGGACTTCTAGTGTTAAGAGATAGAGGCTTTAATGTAACTGTGCTACTGTCAGCACAGGCTACGTTCTATTTAGTTGTCTCTCCAGCACTAGCTGGTCAAATCGAAAAGGTTGAAGATATTTCTGGACGCGTGAGAACCATTGCAATATCTAGAGCCACTGTAATAGATTTTGCTCTTTTCAAAATATTAAAAGATCATAATCTAGACCCTAATGCATTTGAAATAGTGGAGATCAGACCTATTGTTGATAGATTCACAGCTCTAATCGACAACAGAGTTGATGCAGCTGTTCTACCAGAGCCCTGGGCTCCTCTAGCTCAAACCAAAGGAGCAAAGATAGTCTGTTCTGTAACTATGCCCATAGTGGTCCATGTCATACACTCAGCTAGACTTGACGCTAAAGTAGCGAAGGGTTTCTCTGAAGCTCTCTTAGAAGCATCCAAGCTCTATAAGGAAAATCCTGAGCGATACAGATACATTTTAGAAGACAGAACTAGAATAGGGGTTCCCAAAGAGTTTGTAGGTTGGTGGGTTCCGAGGGACTTGCTGAGACCCAACTACCTATTCCGAGGAGTAGACTCAGGGCTATTTGAAGAAGTCGCCAGATGGGTCTACGAGAGAGGATATACGAAGAAAATCTATACAGTAGACGAAGTCGTTTATAGGTGGACGTCCTGAACGTCCTCTATACTTTTCTAGCCTCTATAACTGAAGGAGCGCTCTAGGTCTTAGTTTTTAGTGTTCCATTCTTCTCTCTCTTTTTCTTTGTATTCTCATCTCCCAAAGAAGCGAACCTGCGTAGCACTTCTGCGTCTGGCTCTAGTCTTGGTCTCTGAGTCAATCTCTTAGTCTTAAATGGTAACGTACATCTCAGGTTCTCACTCAGCTCTTCTAAAGCTATTCCACAAAACGCACAGACGTTAAGAACCGTTCTCTTACTCGAACAAGGATAGGTTTTTGTAACGCGACCACACACATCACATTTAGCCCACGCTATTATGTTTCTCACTTATTGTCTCCCCATGAATTTGCTTAGGAGGTGGGCTAAAGGAGGTAGAGACCTCGATTGAATCCAAACCCGACCTGGTCCTGAGACCTCTACGACTACTCCTTCACCTCCAAAGAAGGCGGTCTTAAGGCCGCCTAGAAGCTTCACGTTCCATTTAATCGAGCCGTCCAACGCTACGAAGTGTCCGTTATCTACAGTAACGCTCTCTCCAAAACCTAGCTTGAGCTCTTCTATAGCTCCATAGCTGTTAAGAAAGACAGTTCCAGTTCCTTCTGCTTTAAGCCACACAAGCTCTCCTTGAGCTACTAGTCCTTTAAAGCCTCTCCATCCAACGCTTAGCTTGATGTCTCCTGTATGAGCTAAGTAACAATAGTCTTGAATGTAGATCGAGCCTCCGCTCATGTTCACCGCTACTATGTCTCCAGGCACATGAGGAGCTATCCAGACTTCGCTAGGAGACCTGGCTCTAAACGTGTTCAGAAAGAATGTCTCTCCTCCAAAAAGAGCTCTAGCTATGCCAGACAGAACTCCGCCGCTCGTTGTTGAAACCTCGACATCTCCTTTATGAAGAATGTAAGAGCCAGGCTCTACCGTAATGCTCTCTCGGGGTTCTAGTCTAGCTTTAAGTATGGAAAAAGAAGGAGAGTGTTCCACAACGTACTCCATATGAGTCTCCTCAAAGTTAGTAGACTCCAAGCCTAAAATCGAACTCATAAGCGCTTCCTGGAGAAAGAACTACAACCTTAGATGGGAGACACCTCTCTTCTACGAGCTTTACGAACTCTTCTGGAGCGCCTTCTAGAACAGGAAAGGTCTTGTAGTGCATAGGTATGACTACTTTAGGTCTTATCAGCTCCACTGCCTTAGCTGCTTCCAATGGACCCATGGTGAAGTGTCCGCCTATTGGAAGTAATGCTATGTCAGGCTTGTAGAGCTCTCCCACAAGTCTCATGTTCATAGTGACTCCTGTATCTCCAGCGTGATATACTCTGGCCTCTTGAGCAAGCACTACGACCCCTGCAGGACTTCCGTAGCCGCTGCTATGAAGAGCTTCTGTAAATACTACTTTAATGTCACCTAGCTTCACAGAACCTCCTATGTTGACGGGGACTACTCGATTCTCTCCAACTCTTCTGGCTATATACATTGCCAGTTCGTAGATCGCTACCAGCTTCACCTTCTCGTTTAAGGTCATGATCTCTTCGGTATCTCCTAAATGGTCGCTATGAGAGTGCGTTACCAATATGTAATCAACGTCTTTAGTTACTTCTTGAACGCTCTTTACAGGAGATATAGGGTTTGTGATCCAAGGGTCGATCAGGAGTTTAACGTAGTCTAGCTCTAAAAGAAAAGCTGAGTGTCCATAGTAAGTGATCCTGCCCACAGCAAACACCGAGCACAGTTATAGAGCTTCTCGCTTTTATCGGCTGTAAAAGGGGTATTTCGTGGAGCTAGACGTTTCCAAGTTGAAACAAGCCGGTAGCGTAGCTGCTAGCGTAAGGAGGTATGCAGAGAAGTTAGTCAAACCTGGAGCTAAAGCATCACATATCTGTGAGGAACTCGAACGCATGATAGTCGAACTCGGAGGATTACCGGCATTTCCTTGTAATATCTCAGTCAATGAGATAGCGGCTCACTACACTCCCAGCATAGGAGACGATGTTGTAATAGGGGAGAAAGATCTGGTCAAAATAGATATCGGGGTACATGTAGATGGATACATAGCCGATACTGCAACTACTATAGACCTCGGAGGAGAGTGCGAAGACCTTATAGAGGCCTCTCAGAGAGCTCTAGAAGTTGCTATATCTGTCATTAAGCCCTACGTTTCTGTCTATGAGATAGGGAAGGCTATAGAAAACGAGATCAAAAAGAGAGGTTTCAGACCTATAAAAAATCTTTCCGGTCACACCATAGAGAGGTTCGTTCTGCACGCCGGCATTTCTATTCCTAATCATGCTGATAGGACTCTCTTCGGGATGAGATTGACGCCAGGAACTTTAGTTGCTATAGAGCCTTTCGCAACTAATGGAAGAGGGCTAGTCGTAGAGAAGAGTACGATCAACATATACTCCTACGTCAGTAAGAAGAAAGTCGCTCTAAGCGATGAGGAAGAGAAGGTTCTAACGGTTGTCGCTAATAGGTATAGAGCGCTACCTTTTACGCTCAGATGGTTGTTAGACCTAAACATTGAGCCAGCTCGACTCAAGAAAATAGTTGAAAGTCTTTACATCAAAGGGGTTTTGAAAGGCTATCCTGTCCTAGCGGAAGCAGGAGGAGGTCTGGTGTCTCAAGCTGAACATACAGTTCTAATAGGTGAAGATGACGTTCTAGTCACAACCAAGTAAAAAATCCTTCTCTGCTTTCAAGCAGAGGGGGGCTTTTTGAAGACCAGACTAGCGGTGATAGATCGAGACCTTTGCAAACCGAAGAAGTGTAGTTACGAATGTATTAATGTGTGTCCCGTAAACAGAAGTGGAAGAGGTATAGCGATAGAAGCTGATAGAGCTTCTCGTTCTCAGCCCGTAGTCCATGAAGACGTTTGTATAGGTTGTGGTATATGTGTTAAAGCGTGTCCCTTCAAGGCTTTAGCTATAGTCAACTTGCCTCGCGAACTCGAAGAAAAGCTTGTACACAGATATGGAACAAACGGCTTCAAGCTCTACGGGCTTCCCATTCCAAAAGAAGGAATGGTTGTAGGAGTAGTTGGAAGAAACGGAGCCGGTAAGTCTACTGCTGCTCGTATTCTTTCAGGAGAACTCAAGCCTAACCTGGGAAACGTAAATGTAGAAGCAGACTTCAGTGAAGTCATCAAAAAGTTTAAAGGAACAGAGCTTCAAGCATACTTCAAGCTTCTCAGCGAGGGTAAAATAAGAGCTTCCTATAAGGTACAGCACGTAGACGTAGTTCCTCGCTACGTCAAGGGCTCAGTAGGAGAACTCTTAAAGAGAGCCGATGAGAGAGGAGTTCATAAAGAGTTGGCTGAAAGCCTAGGCCTTGTAAAGCTCTGGGATAGAGACGTGAGATATCTGAGCGGAGGAGAGCTTCAGAAACTAGTTATAGCCGCTGTGGCGTGCAAGGATTCAACTCTCTACGTCTTCGATGAGCCAAGTAGCTTTCTGGATGTCAGAGAGAGGATGAGAGTAGCTAAGATTATAAGAAGTCTAGCTAAGCCTAACCGTTTTGTGATCGTAATCGAACACGATCTAGCTGTTTTGGACTATGTTAGCGACGTAGTTCATGCGATCTACGGAGAGCCAGGCGTATACGGCGTAGTCTCTGAACCCTATGGGGTTAGAGAGGGTATAAACGCATATCTTGATGGATATCTTCCTGCAGAAAACGTTTTGATTAGAAAAGAGCCAATAAAGTTCAGGTTACATGAAGCCCAAGAGTTAAGAAGAGAGAGAGCTTGGCAGACTAAAGTCGTAGAATGGAGCAAGCTCGAGATCTCCCTCAACGGCTTTAGCCTATCGGTAGAGCCTGGAGAAGCTTATGAAGGTGAAGTGATCGGAATAGTCGGACCTAACGGAATAGGTAAAACAACTTTTGTGAAAACTCTAGCCGGTGAGGTGAAGCCTAAAGTCGGCTCTATATCGTGGAGTTCCAACAAGGAATTCACCGTAAGCTATAAGCCACAGTACGTGAGTTCTGAGTCCTTTCAAGAAAACACAGTGCTTGAGGTCTTAATGAGGTCTAATCCTGAATCCGTAGCCCCTGGCTCATGGTTATATCTAGAACTAACAAAGAAGTTAGGTCTCGACAAGCTCATAGACAGAAGCCCTAAAGAGCTCAGCGGTGGAGAGCTTCAGAAATTAGCCATAGCTTCTGCTCTAGCTAAAGAAGCAGAGGTGTATTTGCTTGACGAGCCTTCTGCCTATCTCGACGTTGAGGAGAGAATAGCTGTATCGAAAGTGATCAGAAGGTTAGCGGAGCTAAGAAAGTCGTTAGTGTTCGTAGTCGAACACGATGTAATGATAGCCGACTACGTATCTGACGTAATTATGATGTTCTCGGGAGAGCCTGGAGCGAGAGGCGTCGCTAGTCGGCCTCTTTCAGTAAAGCAGGGAATGAACTCTCTGCTTAAAGAGCTAGAAGTCACGATGAGGAAAGACCCTTCGACAGGAAGGCCTAGGATAAACAAAGAAGGAAGTTATCTGGATAGGCTTCAAAAATCTCAGAACCAACATTACTGGTGAGGCATTAAGCGCGCTTCAGAAATAAAGGCTTTGGAGAGCTTTTGGTCTTTGGCTGGTAGACATGTCTGACAAGAAAACCACGATCAGCGTTATAAAAGCTGACATCGGGAGCTTAGCTGGTCATCACAGAGTTCATCCAGATTGTATCCTAGCTGCCAGCAGAGTTCTTGCAGAAGCCAAGAGAAATGGTATAATAAAAAGCTTCTATGTAACCTATGTTGGTGATGATCTACAGTTGATAATGACTCACTTCAAAGGCACTGACAGCTTTGAAGTACATGAAGTAGCGTGGAACGCTTTTAAAGAAGCAGCTAAGGTAGCGAAAGACTTAGGTCTCTACGCTGCCGGTCAGGACCTTCTTAGTGACGCTTTCAGCGGCAACGTTAAAGGCCTAGGTCCTGGAGTAGCTGAAATGGAGATAACTGAAAGACCGTCGGAGCCCATAGTGGTGTTCATGGCAGACAAGACTGAGCCAGGAGCTTTCAACCTCCCGCTCTACAAGATCTTCGCAGATCCCTTTAATACAGCAGGTCTCGTAATAGACCCAAGATTGCACAACGGCTTCGTCTTCGAGGTACTCGATGTATATGAGAGTAAGTCCGTTAGACTCAAGACTCCCGAAGAATCTTATGACCTTCTGGCTCTGATAGGTACGACAGGAAGATATGTGATCAAGAGGGTCTACAGAAAAGATGGAGAGATAGCTGCTGTTGCGAGTAGTGAAAAATTGAGCCTCATAGCTGGAAGATATGTAGGTAAGGACGACCCCGTTATGATCGTACGAACTCAGTCAGGCTTCCCAGCTGTCGGCGAAGTCCTAGAACCTTTCGCGTTCCCTCATCTCGTAGCCGGCTGGATGCGAGGAAGTCACTACGGTCCTCTTATGCCAGTTAGCATCAGAGACGCAAAGCCTACACGCTTTGACGGACCTCCAAGAGTAGCGGCTCTAGGCTTTCAAATCAAAAACGGAGAGCTCATAGGTCCAGCTGACCTCTTTGACGACCCAGCTTTTGACGAAGCCCGAAGACAAGCTCAAATGATAGCCGACTACATACGTAGACACGGTCCGTTTATGCCACATAGATTAGGTCCTGAAGAGATGGAGTACACAACCCTACCCGAAGTGCTTTCAAGACTTGCCAACAGATTTGAAAAGTATGAAATGGGCTACAAGCCTATTGTAAAACATGAGAAGACCGAGACTCATGAGTGAGCTTTCTAACGTTTATAGAACCCCTCTTGTCTTTTTTAATTAGAGGGGCCCGTAGCTCAGCCAGGACTAGAGCGTCGGCCTGCGGAGCCGGAGGTCCCGGGTTCAAATCCCGGCGGGCCCGCTATTTTTCGAAAAGCTGTTGGGAACTTCTCTAAACTTTCTTTCTAAACAGCATGTTTATAAAACAACAGAAGTCGATTATTAGAAGTTCGCCTTTAAGCATATAGACTAACGGAATGATTATAAAAGCCTTTAACTAGAAGCTTACGATATCGATAAGCTCTCTTAAAAGTCTTCATCAAAGAGCGTTAGCTATAGCTTCTACAAACTCTCTTAGCTTCAAGCTCGGATTAGAACTCTTCATGATCGCGCTAGCGACCAGCACTCCCGCAGCTCCTAATTCGACAGCTCTTACTACATCTTGTGGAGAGCTTATCCCAGCTCCTGCAAGCACAGGCATCTCTGGACTCACTCTCCTTACTGCCTCGATCGCTCTTGTGATCACCTCAGGCTTTGCTTTAGACACAGCTATCCCAGTGCCTATGAGTTCAGGCGGTTCGACAGCTACGAAAGATGGTTTGAGTAACGCTACGGCTGCAGACTCTTCGGGAGTGTCCGCACAAGCTAAGGTTTCAAGGCCTAAAGTTCGTGCTTTTTCTATTATTTTCTGTACCTCTCTATAGGTCAGCTTATGCTCGCTGTGATTTACTATAGTTCCTCTGATCCCTTCGATCTTGAGAGCCTCTATAGGCGTGAACCCAGTATGAGCTCCCATATCTATAGCATCAACATGTTGAACAAATATATCGTCGTAGACCTGGAGGAGCTTGAGTGCCATAAGAACAGGAGCTCCTAATATAATCCTAAGGTTGTTGTAGTTTGAAGACAATATTGAGGCTTCTTTAGCTAGCTCAAGAGCAGAACGACCGAACGCTGTCTCGTAAGCTTTCATGTTGATAGCCAATATAAGCTTCACTAGTCTGCACCTCGACCTTTCTCTAACCAACATCTATATATCATTTTAGGTATTGTAACTGCGAGAGTTCCTGCTAAAAAGTAGGAGATTATCGCTACTAGCGAGCTTTCAGTTGCGAAAGCCAAAACCACAACAGTAGCTGCTAAAACGCTACCTAGAGCTCCTAGAAGAGGTCCAGCTCTTTCTACTCTAATTCTCTGTCTTTCTAAAAACAACTCCGCAAACGAAAAGCCTATCATCACAGCTGGAGGCTCGAGAGCTCCGTAGCCGACTGAAAAAAGAGCAAGTCCAACTACTCCTAAAGCTAAGGATAGCGCTGTTAGACTTTGAGTCTCTAGTCTTCTTGTGAGTAAGTGAGAGACTATAGCGAGAGAGAAGCCTAAGACAAGACCACCAACGACATCTCGAGGATAATGTTCTCCTAAGACTATTCTACTGATAGATACAAGACCTGCTATTGATAAAAAAGTCAGAGCTAGAGGACTTGAAGGACTTTTGAGAGCAAGAAACCCCCAGAAAGCGGTCGATCCTGAGGCATGACCGCTAGGAAATCCATAGCCTTCGCTGAGAGCTTCAGGAGGTCTCGGCATCTTCAATAAGTCTTTAGTCACACCGACTAGAGTGCCCGTTAAAAGTAATGAGAAAGCTAGACCTACAGCTTCACGTCTATACAGAGAGTGATATACAATAGGAAGAACTGCAACATAGAACTCTATAGAGCCTAGAAAAGAAACCGTTTTCCAAAGGGTCTCTACATGAACCTCCAACAGTACGGTAAGCGCAACTGCTATACATAAAGCTACGATCAATAATGAAAAACGCTTCTCAAGACTCTCCTGTGATAACAAAGTTAGACCCAGGAGGAAAGTCGTCTAGCCGAAGAGATATAAAATATTGAGCGCCGCTCTAAGCTCAGAGACTCTACACCCACGTGCAGAACTCCAACGCTCTGAACCCTGTGGAGTTCTTGCCTGAGATAGGCATCACTAACGCCCTGGGTGAGCCTACAACCTCGGGCGATTGGGAGCGGTGGGCTGAACCCCTCGGGTTTACCCCTTGGGGCTTACACCCCCGCCCCATCAACCCCGTCTTCTACGGGAGCCCTCGCCGCCGCCGAGCCTAGCTCGGCGGTCGGACGGCCGCCTCTTTTCGGGGAGGGGTTCCCGCTTAGATGCTTTCAGCGGTTACCCCCCTACGGCGTGGCTACCCGGCGTTGCCCATCAGGACAACCGGTACACTAGAGGCCGCCACGCCCCGTTCCTCTCGTACTAGGGGCATGTTCCCCTCAGGCGGCCAGCACCCCCCGCGGGTAGAGACCGACCTGTCTCACGACGGTCTGAACCCAGCTCACGTTCCCCTTTAATGGGCGGGCTTAGGGGGCGGAGTGGGAGTTGTGTAACTCTCCCAGCTCCGCCTAGCCCCACCCTTGGGGGCTGCTGCACCCCCAGGATGGGAAGAGCCGACATCGATGTCGCAAACCGCGGGGTCGAAGGGGGCTCTCGCCCGCGACGACGCTGTTATCCCCGGGGTAGCTTTTCTGCCGTGCCCGGCCCCCACCGAGGGGGCACGAGCGTGCGCTAGGCCGCGGTTTCCCGGCCGGACCCCTTGCGTTCAAGGGTCCGGTCAGGCGGGCTTTTGCCCTTGCACTCTACGGCGGATTTCTGACCCGCCTGAGCCCACCTTTGGGCGCCCGTGTTACCTTTTCGCGGGCGTGCCGCCCCAGCCAAACCGCCCACCCGGCGCTGTCCCTCCCCCTTCGGGGAGGTTAGGCCTCCAGGCGGGAGTGGGTGGTGTTTCATTGACGCCTCCAGGTCCCCCGGAGAGGACCCTTCACCGGCTCCCACCTACGCTACGCGCCCCCGCCCAGAGGCCAACGCCGGGCTGCGGTAAAGCTCCACGGGGTCTTCTCTCCCTGCGGGGGGTTGCGGGACTGTGCACCCGCTCAGGGGGTTCACGGGGCCCCGGGCCGGGACAGTGGGGACCTCGTTAACCCGTTCATGCGCGCCGGAACTTACCCGGCAAGGCATTTGGCTACCTTAAGAGAGTCAGGGTTACTCCCGGCCTTCAGCGGCGCTTCGCCGGGTTGTACCCCGGTTTCACGAACCGCCAGTGGCCAGGGCTCACCCCCCGTACACACCCTTTCGGGCTAGCGGGGAGCTATGTTTTTGTTAAACAGTCAGGTCCCCCTAGTCACTGCGACCTGCGGTCCCAAGGGTGGACCTCAGGACCGCAGGCACCCCTTCTCCCGAAGTTACGGGGCCAATTTGCCGAGTTCCCTGGCCCGGGTTAGCCCCCAGACGCCTTGGGCTGCTCACCCAGGGGCACCTGTGTCGGTTCTCGGTACGGACGCGGGGGATCCTTCTCGGTCCCCTTTTCATGGGCCCCAGGGGTCGGCGGAACCCGCATACGCGGGCCATTCCTCCCTTCGGCCCCTTCTCGCCATTACGGCACTCCAGGGCCTTCGGGTAGTTAGCCAGGTCGCTCTCGTACGAGAGCCCCTGGTCCGCCTACCCTGAGGCGTCGGAGACCGAGCTTTGCGTTGCCGCGAAACGTACCCCCGCGGCACGGGAATGTTAACCCGTTTCCCTTTCCCGAGGTCCGGGTTACGGCCTCGGTTAGGACCGGCTAACCCCCGGCCGACGACCGTTGCCGGGGAACCCTGGCCCTTTCCGGCGGCGGGGATTCTCACCCCGCTTCGCTGTTACTACCGCCGGGATCTGCACTCGGGACGGCTCCACCGGACCTCACGGCCCGGCTTCTGCGCCATCCCGACGCCCGCCTACCGCACTCGACTCCATCGGAGTCGAGGCCCGGGGTCTCGGCGGCCGGCTTAAGCCCCGACCAATCTTCGGGGCCCCCCGCCTCGGCAGGTGAGCTGTTACGCACTCCTTAGAGGATGGCTGCTGTTAGGCCCACCTCCCTGCTGTCTTAGGCGGGGGACGCCCTTTGAGCTTGGCACTTAGCCGGCACTTAGGGGCCTTAACCCCGGTCTGGGTTGTTCCCCTTTCGGCCCCCGGGCTTACCCCGGGGAGCCCCACTCCCGCCTTCTACGGCGGCTGCAGGTTCGGAGTTTGACTGGACGGCGGAGGGTTCCCCCTCCTGCACGTCCAATCAGTAGCTCTACCCCGCAGCCCGCCTCCAGCGGGGCTGGCCTGCGAGCCACTTCGGCGGGAACCAGCTATCACCGGGCTCGATTGGCCTTTGACCCCTAGGCGGGGGTCATGGGAACGATTTGCACGTCAGAACCCTTTCGGGCCTCCACCGGGGTTTCCCCCGGCTTCGCCCTGCCCCCGCCTAGATCGCCCGGTTTCTGGTCGCACAGCTGTGGCTCCGGGCCCTGTTCGGACCCCGCCCCTCACCGAGGCCAATGCCTCGGTTGCGGGCTAGTCGGTTTCCCTACGCCTTCGGGGTTGACCCCCTTAGACTCGCCACAGCTGTGCACTCCCCGGCCCGTGTTTCAAGACGAAAGGTGCGACCCCGGTCCGGATCCCTCGTACTCCTCGGTCGCCCGAGTTTCCTTCGGGACCTTCACTCCTTTCGGGCCGCACCCTGTGTAGCCGCCCGGTTTCAGGCTCTTTTCACCCCCCGACCTGGGGTACTTTTCACCTTTCCCTCACGGTACTTAGTTCGCTATCGGTCTCAGGACATATTTAGCCTTGGAGGTCGGTTCCCCCCAGCTTCCCACGGCAATACCAAGCCGTGGTACTCTGCTCCACAGCGCGGGCCCTCACGGTTTCGCCTACGGGGCTTTCACCCTCTTC
>JAWBBK010000007.1:0-7478 GCA_038824665.1 Acidilobaceae archaeon
AGCCGGTAGAGTAATAGCTTTAGGAAACCCAGAAAGAATAGGTAGCGTTACAGTAGTTGGGGCTGTCAGCCCGCCTGGCGGAGACTTCAGCGAACCCGTGACGAGAGCCACCATGAGGCTCATTCACAGCCTCTATGCTTTAGACTATGGACTAGCTACGAGAAGACACTTCCCGGCTATAAACTGGCTCCTAAGCTATAGTCTCTACGCTCCTTATGTTGAGGAGTGGTGGTCTAAGAGGACTGGAGGAAAGTGGGCTCATTACAGAGAAGAGATGTTGAAAGTCCTTCAGAGAGAAGCTGAACTTCAAGATGTGGTCAGGATCGTAGGCCCAGACGCCTTGCCTGAAGAAGATAAGCTTGTTCTTGAAATAGCTAAGTTGATAAGAGAGTCCTTTCTCCAACAGAGTGCTTATGACCCTAACGACGCTTATTCGCCTCCAGAAAAGACGGTTCTGATTGCAGACGCTCTAATTAAGTTCTACGAGAAAGCTAAAACAGCCGTGAGGAGAGGGGTTCCTGTATCTAAACTGCGTGAAACAAGGAGCAGAGCCATGATAACTAGAATGAAGTTCTACGCTCTCGAAGAACTCAAAGCTTTATACGAAACATACCTTCGTACTATCGAGGAAGAGTTCGGGGAGCATCTGTGACTCTCGCCTCTCCTATGTCTAAAAAAGTTCTAGGAGCTAAGGGTTCTCTTGTGTTTGTTAAAACTCCCGCTAGAGTAGCTTATGGAGAGCTTGTCGAGATAGAGGTAGATGAAGACGTTAGACTGGGTCAGGTGGTTTCTGTAGACATAGACGTAACCGTAGTTCAAGTCTTAGGCTCGCCAGCAGGCATAGGCCCAGGGAGAGCTACAATAAAGTTCCTAGGAGAACCTCTTAGAGCTCCTGTATCTCTTGACATGCTCGGTAGAGTTATGGATGGATTGGGAAGACCTATCGACGAAGGTCCTCGAATAGTTCCCGAAGACTATGTAGATGTTCACGGAGCTCCCATAAATCCAGCTATCAGAATACCGCCTAGCGAGCCTATAGAGACAGGTTTTTCAGCTATAGACGGAATGAACACTCTAGTCAGAGGTCAGAAACTTCCGATTTTCAGCGGTTCCGGACTTCCTCATAATAGAATCGCGATTCAAATAGTAGAGCAAGCTTCGGTGAGAGGCGCTAAAGAGAGGTTCGCTATCGTTTTTGGAGCTATAGGCGCTACTCACGAAGACGTTCACTTCTTTATGTCTAGATTTAAAAAGATGGGAGCAGTCGATAGAACCGCTATGTTCATAGCTCCAGCGTCTGCCAAACCGGTAGAGAAGCTCGCCTTACCTCGTGTCGCTCTGACACTAGCTGAACACTTAGCTTGGAAGCATGAAATGCATGTGCTTGTGATACTCACCGACATGACAAACTACTGTGAGGCATTGAGAGAAATAAGCATAGCTAGAGAAGAAGTGCCCGGAAGGAGAGGTTATCCAGGCTACATGTATACAGACCTAGCTAGCATATACGAGAGAGCAGGTAGAGCTGAAGGAAAGAGAGGAAGCGTAACGATAATGCCCGTGCTCACCATGCCAGATGACGATATAACGCATCCCATTCCAGACCTCACAGGTTACATAACTGAAGGTCAGCTAGTGCTGAGTAGAGACTTGTGGAGGAAGGGCATATACCCTCCTCTTGATGTCTTCCTCTCTCTGTCTAGACTCATGAAGGACGGAATAGGAGCTGGGAAGACCAGAGAAGATCATAGAGAAGTCTTCTATCAACTTATGTCAGCTTACGCTGAGGGTCAATATCTCAGAGAAGTGGTAGCTATAGTCGGAGAGGAAGGCCTTAGTCCTTTGGAGAAGAAGTACTTAGAGTTCGCAGACCTTTTTGAGAGGAGATTCTTAAACCAGAGAGAAGGCGAGAGGAGAACTTTTGAAGAGACTCTAGATATAGCGTGGGAGGTCCTGTCTGTCCTGCCTGAAGAAGAGCTGACTCAAGTGAGAGAAGAAACCTTAAAGAAATATCATCCCAAATATAGAAGGGGGGTTGACTACGTCTCTTCAGTACAGACTGCCTAGAGCTACTAAGATAGAACTATTGAGACTCAAGAAGAGGTTAAGGCTTGCAGAAAAGCTTAGGGACTTGTTACGCGATAAGATGATAGTGTTGCTACAAGAGCTTTACGCTACTGCTCTTAGAGCCTCAAATCTCAGGAGAAAGCTCAACGAACTCCTCCTTGAGGTATATGTGGGATTTACAGAAGCATACGCTACGAGAGGACGCGCTACTCTTGAGGCAACAGCTCTAGGCGTTTCTGAGCCTAAAGTCAAAGTTATGACTAGAAGTTCTATGGGGGTCCTGCTTCCTGTAGTTGAGGTAGACATAGAAGATGGTCATTCATATCCTGTTGAACTTCATATTCTTAATGCTAGGAGGAAAGAAGTAATTGAGACTCTTTTAGAACTCTCCGAAAGCGAGAAGGCTCTCGAGATCTTAGCTACAGAGATCTCAAGAACTAAGAGAAAAGTTGAAGCTTTAGACAAGGTATTGATCCCTAGACTCAAGTCTCTCATAAGAAGTCTTGAAATGAAGTTCGAAGAAATGGAGAGAGAAGAGAGGGTCAGGTCTATAAAAGTGAAGAGAATTCTTGAAGTCAGACATGGAGGAATCTGAGCTTTGAGTAGACAAGACGATATAATTGAGAAGCTGTTTAAATCAGAGCTAAGATACGTAAACAAACATCTGCCTGTAGCTCGCAAAAGCCTCGATGAGCTTCTGAGAGAACCCGAGCCCTGTGTTCTTTTAAGAGACGGAAGTAGACATTGTATTAGAAAAAGAGAACTCAAGAAGTTAGCTGAACTCCTAAACCCTGAAGACAGAAAGAGATTGCTTTTACCTATAATCATTCAGGCTGGAAGAGGGGATAGAGAGACTCGCTATTTGGTTGAGAACGTTCTCGAAGCTTCTGTGGTCGAGATGTTGTTAGGTCAAAACTTAGGAGCTAGCGAAAGAGGCTTTGTAGTTCTCTATCCTCTACAAGTAGCTGAACTCTTAAGCTCCTACCCAACTCTGTTCCAGATTACAATAGCCTCTTCACAAGAACAAATCGAGAACGCTTCTTTAGAAAGGAGTTCTGAACTCTGAACACGAAGTCTTTAGCTTAAATCTTTGATAGTTCTTCGAGCTTTTCTTTGAACTTCCAGACCCACCAAGGAGCTCTAAGCCTGCTCTCCTCTATAGACCTCATGGGAGTATAGGGCTTTAAGTCAAGCACTGGAGTGCCATCGTATAGGTCGAGCTTCTTTACATAAAGCCTATTTGCTTCAACCTTGACTAGTTCGACTATGGTGATAGCTATAGGATTTGGTCTATGAGGAGAGTCGGTAGCGAAGACCCCTACTTCAGGAAGTTCCTCGAGTCTGAAGCCTAGCGCTGTTAGCCTTTTAGGTCTTACTAGCAACGTGTTCCTAGCCTCTCGAGGAACTTTGTGAAGATGAGCTACCACTATCAAATGAGAATACTCCTCAACTCCTTTTAGTCCAGGAGCGTATTTTTCAAAGACTTCTATATAACCCTCTACTCCCAAGAGGGAAGACTTAACCTCTTCGTCTGTGAAAGGAGTCCTTACTAAGCCTATAGGTTCGTAGTCCAAAGCTTATACCCTCTTCAGCGTTGCGACATCTCATCACTAGCTCAGAACCCTAGGGCTCAGCACCACCTGAAGTCCTAGAGTTCTCACCATATAAGCGTTGCTGAATTAGGAAACAGGCTTTTTAGCCATTCATCTCTCTTAAAGAACGGTATGAACAATTGGTTAAAGTCATTGTCTCAAGGGTTACTCCTAGCGTCTATCTGCTTAGACTCAACGATTTTGATACTGTCTACTTCGAGGGGTTGTGGAGAATACGCGAAGGGATCACGTATAACGCGTACGTTGTAGTCGGTCCCGAAGGAGCGATCGTGATAGATGGGTGGAAGAGAGGCTATGGAGAACTCTTTGTAGAGAGCTTGAGAAGAGTGGTAGATCTTAAAGACGTTAAGCTAGTAGTCTTTCATCATACTGAGCCAGATCATAGCGGCTCTCTTCCACAATTGATTAAAGAGTTAGACAACACAACAGTGCTAGCTCACCCTATCGCTAAGGGGATTCTCGAAGCTTTCTACGGGTTGAACCTCAAGTTCAAGAGCGTAAGTGATGGAGAGACTGTAAAGTCAGAAGGTTTGTCTTTGAAGTTCTTTTACACGCCTTGGCTTCACTGGCCTGACACCATAGTCAGTTACTTGGAAGAGGAAGGAGTTTTCTTCACTTGTGATGTCTTCGGCTCCTATGGGGTTCCCTCATCCGTATTCTATGAGGACTTGCCTGAAGACGAAAAGAGTCTTTTCGTACGCCACATTACCAAATACTTTGCCAACGTCATAGGCTCTTACAGACAGTGGGTAATCAAAAACTTAGTTAAGATAGAAGAGTTAGTTAAGAAAGCTAAAGTAATAGCTCCAGGACACGGTCCTCTGTACAGAGACCACAACTTTCCTCTAAGCCTCTATACTAAGCTGGGGTCGGAGATTCCTTCTCGAGGCAAAGCGCTTGTTCTATACTTCTCTATGTATGGCTTTTCACAAGAACTCGCTGAGCTAATAACGGAAAAGCTGAAGAGCAAAGGGCTTTCAGTAGCTTTATGGGGGGCTACAAGTTACAGAAGAGATGATGAAAGCGAGATCGTAGCCGATGCTTACGATAGCGAGTATCTAATCTTAGTCGCTCCTATCTACGAGACGAAAGCTTTCCCGCTAGCTTCTTACCTTTTGGAACTCATCTTATCTAAAATCCCTACCTCAGGAAGGAAGGTCTTAGTTATATCCACTTATGGATGGGCTTCTGGTGCTGGAAAGAAGCTAGTGGGGATGTTGATTGAAAAGGGCTTTACATCCGTAGAGCTAGTTGAAGTTAGAGGTCTCACTAAAGAGCAGAGAAGAGCAGTAGAGCAAGCTTTAGACAAGCTCATAGAAAAAGGGGTCGGCACCGGGATCTAACCTCAGCTCATCGGTCCAGTATGCGGTCCTCATCCCTTTCCAAGAGGCATAACTAAAAGCTTTAGGCTCAACAGCTCCTTCCAAAAGGGGTTTAAGTTGAGCTTAACCACCTTGATTATTGAACACTCTCTCATGATCACAGCAGTTGCTATCGCAATCGAGTTCGTAATAGCTAAAGTTAGCTCTAGACTAGCGGGAGCAGTGGCTTTTGTTCATTCTTTAATTCTCTCTCTAGCTTTTGGAGCTTTAGCTCTCGATTCGATCAAATCGGAAACTCTCCTAAAGCTAGAGTTGAACATGGGATTCTTCAACTTGCCTTTGGTCGTGACTCCTCTCTCGGCTCCAATAATATTGCTGACTTGTCTTATCGCTCCTTTCATATCTCTCTACTCGATAAACTACCTCTACAGCTACAGACTTCCAGTTGACAGATTTTACACTGTGTATTCAGCTACTCTTTTGTCTGTTCTCATTTACTTCTCAGCTGGAGACCTGATCGTTCTTCTGATCTTTATGGAGGTTGCCTCAGTTCTAACGGGACTTCTTATAGCCTACAAGCTGAAGGATTTAGAGATCTCCTCAGCTCTTAAGTACATCTTCGTGTTCGTAGCTGTCGACAAGTTAGCCGTAGCCGGAGCTGGAATAATCTGGACTCTCACTGGGTCTATCGATATACCTGGCTCTCTAATACAACTCGGGCTCACTCAAGACGTTCTCTTAGCCTCTTTAGCCTCGCTCCTCTTGTTGATAGCGTTTGTCACTAAAGCGACCCTAGCTCCTCTGAGCTTCTGGCTGATATGGGCTATGGACGCTCCTTCTAACGTTTCAGCTCTTTTCCACTTTGGTATTATAATCTTGATGGGAGTTTACGGTCTCGTTCTGTTTACGTTTTCAGCAACGGCTTCAGAGCAGTTAGCTTTAGTGATTGGGCTATCGGCTTTAATAGGAGGGTCTCTGGGAGCTATTCTAGCCTCAGCTACTATGCTCGCTACTAGAGACGTAAAGCATCTAGTAGGCTTAAGCACTATAGAGAACGCTGGGCTCACAGCAGTCTGTATAGGCGGCTCTTTTCTTTTGTTTCACACAAGTCCTGGGCTTTCTTCTCTGTTCTTGAGTACAGCTTATCTCCACTCTTTAGCTCACGCTTACTCTAAGGCCACGATGTTCATGAACACAGGCATTCTAGTGTTGACAGCTCACTCGAGAGATCTGAAAGACCTTTCAGGACTTTCTTCTAAAATGCCGACTACAGGAGCTGTCTTTATGATAGCGTCTGCGACCTTCTTAGGAGTTCCGCCTTCTCTTATGTTCGCTAGCGTTCTATTGATCTTGACGTCAACTCTGCTAGGAAGTTTTGAGAACAAAGTATTGATAGTAGGCTTTATCTCCACTATTTTAGCTCATCTGCTCTCTTCTTTAGCCTATCTACGCTTTGCTAAGATAGTTCTGTTTGAAGACCTAGAGGTTAAAGACCTAGAGGTTAAAGAAGACACACTGATGTTATTTCCTCAGGTAGGCCTTTTGACCTTAAGCTTCTTGTCTCTGGCTCTTCTTCCACGCCTCTCGAAATTCTTCGAATGTCCAGCAACATATCTAGGACTTCCTAAAGCTCTTCCAGATGTTACGCTACAAGCTCTCTCTGTAGTTGCTCCTCTAACTCTAGTGCCTCTGTTAGCTGTGTCGATAGCTATGGTTTTGAGAAAGAGGTGACAACAACATGTTAGAGTTCACTACAGATATTGTCGTACTCTTAGTTTCGACGCTTTTAATAGCTCCAGCAGGCTTTTATAAAGCTCGTTTTCTTGAAGCAGGTCGCTGGAGCGCTCCTCTCGGATTCCTTCTTCTCTCCATTTACGCTCTTCTGAGACTAGAGGACTTCTTTCAGAGAGTTCTAACGTTCATAGCAAGCGTCGAGTGTGCCATAGTGTCTCTCTACACAGCAGAATACTCTAAAGCTAAATACTCTAAATCGAAAAGCGCTTCAACTGTTCTCTATACTCTAAACAACATTTTTGGCTTACTGATAGTGCTCTTCTTAGCATCAAAAAACGTTGTCTTGTTCTCAGCTTTCTTCGTTCTAGCTGGTCTCGTAGGCTTCTTCTTAGTGGCTTTCGATTCTCTCTACAACAAGTCTCAAGAGGCGTGGAGAGCAGCAGTAAAGTACTTAGCCGCCTCTATGGTGCCTTCAGACGTAGCCGTTCTCGCTTTGGTCGGTCTATCTCTTTCTCAGAACGCGGTTCTCTCTGATCTCGTTTCTCTAAGGCTTGAAGCAAATACACCTTTGATTCTTGTCATACTGATAGGCTTTTTAGCTAAGGCAGCTGTAGCTCCTCTACACTTTTGGATAGCGGACGCTCACAGCGTCGCTCCTGCTCCTGCTTCAGCTATCCTTTCGGGACTAATGGTGAAAATGGGGGTTTACGGAGCTTATGTAACCCTAAAGGTCTTTGAAACT
>JAWBBK010000007.1:7488-15376 GCA_038824665.1 Acidilobaceae archaeon
TGAAACTCCTCATCTTTTATTGACAGCTACTGCGATCTTAGCTACTATGAGCACAATCTATGGGGGAGTTCAAGCTCTGCTTCAAGACGATATGAAGAGATTACTGGCATACAGCACTATGTCTAATACCAGTGCCATGGTGCTTCTGTTAGTCCTAGGAGAACTCGTTAGTTGGGTCCCTGTAGAAGCCGTAACGGTCTTCGTTATAGCTCACTCTCTCTTCAAGACCTCTTTGTTCCTCGACTCTGGCTTCGTAGAGCTGGCCTTTGGGTCTAGAAGAGTCTCAGAAGTCAGAGGGGTAGCGGAGTTCTCGCTGAAAGAGACTTTAGCTACCTCTCTTTCGCTTTTGTCTCTCATAGGGGTTCCGCCTACTTTAGGCTTTTTATACAAGATGCTGACTTTCTCGTTCATCTCTGAAAGCGCTAAGTACTCAGGAGCGGCTTCTCTAGTCCTCTTTACCTTAGCCTTAAAGACCGCGTTGAGCGCAGGCTATGCGCTGAAATACATCATACCGCATTTAGGGTCTCATTTGACGAAAGAGGCTGGAGCTTCTTTAGAGTTAGATGAGGCTTTAAAGAAAGAGGTGCTCAAGAATATGACCCGCTACGTTCTGTTACTCTCACTCCTAAACGTGCTAGCCGCTATTCCGATCCTCTTGTTGCTCTACTTAGACTAAAGCTTCGTCTTCTGCGGAATGCGAGTGTATCAAGGAGGAAGGAATGACCTCTTGTTTGATAATAGTTAAACTCCGAACCTCATTTTCTGATCTGGGGCGCGTAGTGCTCTACAGTATATCAGTTGCAGATTTTAGAGGGATCAAAGGTCTTAACAAACCGCTCGAGCTATCTAAGTTCACAGTGCTTGTAGGTCCCTCTGGCTCTGGAAAGACCTCGTTGCTAGAAAGCTTGTTTCTAGTACCTCCTCTCAACACCTTCATTCCTTTAGTCCATATAACCAAAGCTGAGGTTTTAGGAGGTAAGCACAGACTTTGTCCCTCCTTGGTCTACAGATATCGGGGTATTGCAAAGCTCTGGGGAGAACTGAAGAGAAAGAACTTTGAGTTCTTGCTTAAATGTGAATCCAAAACCGGATGGCCTGAAGTCTCTGGAATGATGGGCAACATAGCTGTAGACCTTCCAAGAGAGGGCATGACAACAGACACTGAAGAGATAGACGAAATAGCGGAGAGACTAGAGCTAGAATTAGAGGTTCATCCTTCAAATATCAACGTCTACATACCCAACTCTCTGCACTTCCTAGCGCTTCTCGAGAAAGAGTTAGCCAAAGAAGATAAATGGACGATAGTAGAGAGAAGCGGACTTTCTGTAAAAGCTGTTCAAGAGCTAATAGACAAAGGGTCTCTGAATGAAAGGTATACAGACATTACAATAAGAAGAACAAACCTAGCTCTTCGAAAAGAAACTCCCAGAACCGTTACCTATGTGTACCTCTACGATCTGGGAGAAGGATTGGCTAGACTTCTGCTTAACAGGATCTACTTAGAAATAGCTAAGCCGAGCATCGTTTTATGGGATATGGTAGAGGCCGGACTCAGTCCTTCTTTGGTAAGACTGCTTTTAGATTTCCTCTTTTCAGGAGAGTGGCAGGTCGTTTTAACTACACATTCTTTAGACGTCTTAAGATATATAGCGTTCTCTCAGAAAAATGGAGTTAAAGTGATCCAGCTATCTAAAGGTGTAGACGACACAGTGAAGCTGAAAGAGATAAGCACAAGCGAGTTAGCCGAGCTTCTAAATAAAGGCATAGACCCAAGACACACTGTGCTTACGTAGAGGAGAAAAAGTCAGCTAGCCCTTCCGGTACCTCGTTGAGTTTAGTTAGCTTCTTTGGAAGCTGAGAGGTCAACATAGCTCTCGCTCTTTCCAGAACGTCTTCATGAGCCTCTCTAGAAGCCCTGAGCCAAGCGTAGAGATCTCCTAACAGAAGAGGGGCTAAGACGTGTTCTCCGAAGACCTCAGCCACTGGACAGTTTCTTAAGCAGAGCCGACAGCCCACACACTTAGAGGGGTCGATTTTAGGATGTGACCTCTCCTCAGCTCTCTCTACCTTTATGGCTCCTGTAGGGCAGTTAGTCTCACAAGAAAGACAGCCCACACAACTTCTCCATCTGTAATAGCTTTTGATAGAGTCTAGAGCTATCTCTAAACCGAGGCTGTTCTCGTACTCCGCTATAACCTTTGACCTCTCGACTTTGAGATGAGCGAAACTCCAACGAGCTTCTAAAAAGTCTTTAGAGAACGACAGGTCGGAGGGCTTTAATATCGCAAGCTGATTGTTGAGAGCTTCTGTGTCTACAGGTTCAATCATGTCTACTCTAAAATATTTCTCCCCTCTCTCTACCTCTTTCACTAAACGAGTTCTAGCTTTACATAGTCTCTCCCAGTTCTCGAAAACATGAGTCAGTCTCAACTTCTTAGCGAGAGAGTCTCTGTGACCTGTAGGGCTGTACCACCTCCATAACCCGTAGTCTACGTACTCTTCAGGAAGGCCGAGTCTTTCTGCCCACCTCTTTAGAGTCTTGACCCACCGACCCCAGAGGTCTGGGTGAGTTTTAGATACGAGTTCGAACTCAGCTAGATAAGAGGCTGGACACATGAAGCAACCTATCCGCTCGTAGCCTTTATAATAAAGAGGGTTGACCTCTATCCTCTCTGACATTATATAGAGCCACTCTTCAAACTGAGTCCAGTACATAATGGGAGAGACGTTCAGAACATAAGGAGCCCATCTCAATCTCCATGCTATAGAGCCTCTAGCTCTGTCTAAAGACTCATAAGCTCTTTGAGCTACCACGTTTAGAGCTCCGTTAAGCCATTTGCTCTTCACGGTTTTGGCAAGAGGCGCTAGTTTGCATATTTTACAACACCACCTATAGTCTCTAGCTGGAGGACCGAAGACCTCAATGGCTTTCCAAAAGTCAGCTTCAGGCCTAGCTACTATGATTTCTAGTCCCGTCTTTTTGACTACTCTCTCTACGGTCTCCAATGTTTCAGGAAGTTCTAGACCTGTGTCGTTAAACAACACCTGAGGTTCTAGACCTGTCTTGAGGGATAAAACGAGAGCTACATGACTGTCTTTGCCTCCGCTAAAAGAAACCACTACTGGAGCGTCTAGCCTTTCAGCATAGACCGCTAACGTCTTAACTGCTTTGGCCTCAAGCACTTTCAGATGTTCTCGATGAGCTTTAATCACGTCGTCTAAAGTAGTTCTCACAGTAGGAGGTTCTGGGAGCTTTCCATCTCCCCACCAGCTGTGAACACGTGCTCTTCCATCGCCTAAAGAGTAAGCAAGTCCTACTGGCTCTCCGTTTTCTCGAACTAAGAAGATCATTTTGTTCTTCTCTACATTTTTTCCTATAGTGAAAGTCTTAGGCGGTAACAACTTCTTTTTAGTCACTACTGTTCTCTCAACAACATCTGGAGCCACCTCTAAGATCTTCATCGCTCCAGTTTTAGAAGGTCTGAATCTCCACTTTTTGAAAAACGGATCGAAATATAACCTTCCTATTTTTTGTCCGTCTACATACACTTCTCTCATCTCATCGAAGTAGGGGACTTTATTGAGCAATGCTGGAGATCTACCGATAAGAGCTATGAAACTCTTTTCATAAGAGCCTTTCAGCTCAAACTTCAAAGCCTCTAGCAACAGCTCGTAGTCTCTAGGAAGAGCTGGTCTAGCGTCTCCAGGTTCGTTTAACTCCAGCCTTTTAGCTCCAGCTCCACACTTAGGACAGTTTTTAACGGCTAAAGGGAGGTTGCACGTTTGACACCAATACATCTTCGCTCTGATAGGCCATCTTAACTTCACAGACTCTCTCCCTCTTAGTTTGAGAAGTTTAGCTTATTGAATAGAGTTAACCCGCATAGTCGAGAGCTACATGAATTCTTCCGCTTCTAGGATAGAGCTTTATGCTTTCAAGGTTTTCAGGTATGACTACTTCTGGAGGTCCTTGGAAGTTCAGTCTTTCCCAGCTTCTCTTAATCTCTACTCCTAGACTGAGAAGAGAAGAAGGCTCTCCGTGACACAAGATCACTGATCGCGGCTTGGGTTTGAGATGTTTTAAGAAGTTGAGCAACTCATCTCTTGTAGCGTGTCCCGTAAAGCCCTCAATAGCCGTTACCTCCATGTTAACCTTTACTTTCTTCACTTTTCCGTCTTCAGGTAGGTCCACTTCTCTCAATCCTTCAGCAAGTCTTCTTGCCAGAGTTCCTGGAGCCTGATAAGTCACGAAAGCCAGTATGTTCTTTTCGTCAGGAGCTAGATGCTTAAAGTATTCTAGTACAGGACCTCCTGTCATCATTCCACTTGTTGATAATATCACAGCAGGTCCTTGAGATTCTATAGCTTCAGTTCTAGTTGACTCGTCGTTTACGTAAACAGTGGTTGAGCCTAAGAATATGTTCTCACCATGATACATCATTATGTCTCTAGGCTGTTTAGATAAAAGCTCAGGATACTCTGTATATATAGCTGTAGCCTCATATATCATCCCATCAACATATATCGGGATCTCTGGGATCTTCTTCTCTTTCATAAAAGTATTTAATATATAGAGCATCTCTTGACTTCTCCCTACGGCCATTACGGGAATCAGAACTTTCCCTTTTCTCTCTACCGCTTTGTTGATCACGTTCACCAACTCTTCTTCAGCTTTCTCTCTAGGCTGTGGGTTCTTGGACCCATAGGTTCCCTCTATTATGAGAGCTTCTACTCTATAAAACGTATCCTCAGCTGGAGGAAGGAGTCTCAAAGCTTTATCCGTCTTAATCCTATAGTACTTGATATCTCCTGTGTACACTATGTTGAAAAGCCCTTGTCCTATATGCAGATGAACTAAGCTAGAGCCTAATACGTGTCCAGCATCTACAAGAGTTAGCTTTATATCTGGAGCCACGTCGGTGACGCTGTTGTACCCCACAGTTATGATTCTGCTCATCATGAGCGATAACTCTTTCATTGTATAGAGAGGCTCTCTTCCTTCTTTTTTAGCGAGTTCTATGAAGTCTGTGAGAAGTAAAAGGACCAGATCTCTTGTCGGCAAGGTCATGAACACTGGGCCTCTATAGCCGTACTTGTAGAGGAGGGGCAAGCTCGCTATGTGGTCTAAATGAGCGTGTGTCACCACGACAGCGTCTAGATCCTCTATTCTGAACTCAGGAGCGTCGAAGTTCGGTATGCCTGAAGCAGAGGAGTCTGCTGGCGAGATCCCTGAGTCTAAAAGTACCTTGCTCTCTCCTGTGTCGATTAAAATAGCCGAACGTCCGATCTCGCTGAAACCTCCTAACCCGACGACCCTCACGTACTTAGTTCCTACTACAGGGTCTCTGAAGATCCTCTCGCCTATCTCTAAAAGAGTCTTTCTTCTAACGCTAGCGGTTACGCTTAAATGTCTTAAAACTCCTTCAAGCACTTTGCTTTTCATCATAGGCTTTCTATAAACCTCTAATCTCCATCCCGTCTCTGCGAGCATTCTGTAACGGAGTTGTGCTCCTTTACCTAACAGCTTCCCTGGTTTGTCTGTAAGAACTCTTACCTCACCCATTATTTCGTCAAACTGAATGTCTTCTGGCGAGACGCTAACGTCTTCAGGCACATTGGCTAAGATGAACTCTACTGTTTGCTCTTTAGGCAATCTGACTCTGGGGTCTGTTCTTATCACTATTCTCTTTTTAAGAGTCTTGGCTAGCTCTTTCAGCTTCTCTTCGTTCTCAGCTATAAAGCGAGGATTCTTCACATAGACAGCTACATCGGCTCCCTCGAACTCTATGCTAGTCACTTTGGCTTCTTCGAGATACTGTAGTACTTCCGCTACTATCTTCTGTCTATAGCTTGAGGACTCTTCTAAAGCCGTCAACTCTTATCCACACCTCATAGTCCTAAATTATAAACTTGAAACAGAAGCTAGACCTGAGCTTTTGCAAAGCTTCTAGCTAAGGCCTGCCTATAGCTGTAGGAGAGAGGAGAAGGGTATAAACTTTTCGTCATAACCGTTCTTCGTTATCACGGCTACGTCCACACCGTCTCCTGAGGCAGAGTCTCTCATCACAGCTGACCTCACGGCTGAGACTGCAAGCTTTATTGCCTCTTCTAAGTTCATGTCGTTTCTGTAATGCTCTTCGAGAACACCATATGCTATAGGGGAGCCAGAGCCCGTAGCTGCAAAAAGCTCTTCAGTAACGCCTCCGAACGGGTCTAAAATGTAAAGTCTAGACTTAACGTCGTATCCTCCTACTATTATCTGAACTAAGAAGGGAAACCATTTGTAGGAGAAGAGTATAGTGGACAACAGTGTTGCCATTCCCTTAATGCTCATCCTCGCTCCTGTTTCCAGCTCGTACCTCTTGGCTTCGAGACTCAGTATATCGGCTAGAACCTGAGCATCGGCAACCAATCCGGCTAAAGTAATTGCGGCATAGTCCGTTACTTTGACTATCTTCTTGACCCTCCTGCTGGCTATCATATGTCCAGCTGTAGCTCTTTTATCAGCAGCTAAGACCACAGCATCTCTAGCTACCAGACCCACGGTTGTAGTTCCAGTGACCAAAGGCTTCAAGCTCTCACGCCTCAAACCTCCTAAAGCTTAGGGGCTATTAAAGTCTTGAGCTTCAAAGCCTATCTCTCTGAGCAACCTTTCTATAAGCTGTCTTTTAATCCCAAAGTCTTCAGTAGCTCTTATCAGCTCTTCGAGTTTGAGCAACTCTTCAAAAAAAGACGCAAGAAGCCACTTCAAAACTACGAGAGAACTTGGAGGAAGAGAAACGGTTACGACTGCAGACGAAACAGCTTTCAAAGCTTTCTCTAGAGTCTGGTGGAGCTTCAGGTCTCCAGAAACCAAAACCACATCGCCTCTAGGAGACCTAAGTACTTGAGCTTCTAGATAGTTCTCTTCGTTTTTCAAGACAAGCTTATGTATGAGCCTGCTTAGAGAAGCTGAGACGTGCGACATGTTTAGAACCACGTCGAAATCGCATTTCTCGAACATAGGCTTAACTGCCTTAAACTCATCATCACCTCTTAAAACTAGTATGAGGCTAGAGAGCTTACAGACCGCCAAGGAGCTTAAGTCGAACTTATGAAACGATTGAGGCAAAGCTCTAATGAGTATTTCGCGAAGAGGAGGCCAATCGAAAAAATACACCTTAACCCCTTGTTCAAATAAAGCTAAACCCATCCTTAAGCTATGAGGAGTGAGCCCAACTATAAGGCTAGACTCTAACTCGATTCACCTTCTACGTATGCTCCATACATAGCTATAAAGCTGGGTTTTTTATATCTGAAGTTTGGGAAAATTGGATTATGAGCAGAATGTGTCCAAGATGTGGAAGAGAAAGAGTTCAGTTCGTAGGATCTCTCTGTTCAGACTGTTACGTCCAGGTGAAAGGAGTTTGTGAAATACAAAGTCTTGTGGAGTTCGTTTACTGTCCTAGTTGTGGAAACTATAGAGCTCAAGGCGAGTGGGTCGAAGGTAGAGAAAGTCTCGAAGACGCTTTAGTTGAGTTTCTGCAACTGTTTTTACCGAACAAATTGAAGCCTGCTCCAGAAGTCGAAGAGGTCTGGATATCTCGAATTGAGTTAGCCTCTCCTATCTCTTCTAGAGGTCTTGTTGACGCTAAGCTCGAAGTCTCGGGTAGAGCGGGCTTCGCCGTCATGACTGAATCCAAAAGCGTCAAAGTGAAAGTTGAGCCGAGACTGTGCCCTATTTGCTTCAAAAGAAAAACCAAAAGCGGGTATAGAGGGGTAGTTCAAATCAGAACGTTTACAAACAGGCTTTCGAAGAACACAGAGCTCGCTATAGGTAAAGTAATGGAGGAGATCGAGCCTAAGGTGGCTTCAGCTATAATAGCTGTAGAGAAGAACAAGCACGGAA
>JAWBBK010000008.1:0-8681 GCA_038824665.1 Acidilobaceae archaeon
TCTTTTGATATTTGATGAAGTGATAACTGGCTTCAGGCTATCTTTAGGAGGAGCTCAAGAGTACTTTGGAGTTAAAGCCGATATAGTGACTCTCGGCAAGATAATAGGAGGAGGGATGCCTATAGGAGCTGTGGTGAGTAGCGCAGAGATAATGAAAAACCTGGCTCCTCTAGGCAAAGTGTTCAACGCAGGAACGTTCAACGCTCATCCTCTAGCTATGGCGGCAGGACTTGCCACCATAGAGGTGCTAGAAGAAGGTGAAACCTATACGATAGCTTCAGCAGCTGCTAAAGCTATAGCTAAAGCTATAGAAGACGCTGCTCAAAGCGTCAAACTAGACATCTATGTAAACCAAGTCGAGAGTATGTTAACCCCCTTCTTTAACAAACATAAAGTAATAGATGCCAAGACCGCTAGAGCTAGCAATAGGGCCCTCTACGAGAAGTTCCACATAGAGATGTTGAAGAGAAAGGTCTTTGTGACTCCAAGTCAGTTCGAAGCTATATTCACAGGACTACCGATAAGAGGAGAGGTCTTAGATAAAGTCATAGAAGCTGTCTATGGAGCGTTCAGAAGTCTTGGTGAACTCTCGAAATGAAGCTAAGAGTTGCTACTAGAGGAAGCAAGTTAAGCATAGCTCAGACTTTGTTAGCGCTAGAGTCCATCAAGACCGTATACCCAGAGCTAGAGTTTGAGATAGTGACTATAAAGACGAAAGGCGACATACTTCGAGACAAACCGCTCTATGAGATAGCTGAGGTCGGAATTTTCGAAAAAGAAGTCAATCAAGCGGTGTTAAGAGGAGAAGCAGATATAGCTGTTCACAGTCTCAAAGACCTGCCCAGTAGGTTCTCAGACGAGATGGAGGTAGTCTATGCCCCTCCTAGAGACTCTCCTCACGATGCTTTGGTTAGTAGAAGAGTTGGTGTTAAGTCTCCAGAAGAGCTCCCTGAAGGCGCTATCGTAGGGACGTCAAGCTTAAGAAGGATAGCTCAGCTCAGATTCTTCAACGATAAGCTCAGAATAGAGAACATAAGAGGGAACTTAGACACGAGATTAAAAAAACTCGAAAGCGGAGCTTATGATGCTATAGTAGTGGCTGAGGCCGGTCTCTTGAGGCTCAAAGTCGACGTACCGTACATTAGACTTCCTCTAGTTCCCTTCACCCCAGCTCCAGGACAGGGGATAGTAGCTGTAGTAGCGCTAAAAGATAGCCCTATAGCCAAAATGTTGAAAAACAAAGCCGATAGAGCCACGTGGTCCATGATGATAGCGGAGAGGAGCTTTGTTGAGACCTTGAGAGCAGGATGTAAGACAGCTGTTGGAGCTGTTTCTCTCTATAACGAGAATAAGCTATTAATGATCTCTTGCATCCTAGCTCCCGACGGCTCTAGAGGGCTTTGGTTTAAAATGAAGAGCGATGCTTCAGAAGCCGAAAAGCTGGGAGCCTCTATGGCTGAAACCGTCAAGAGCTATATGGATAAGGTGCTCAGCTAGTGAGTGAGAGCGGAAAAGTTTACATAGTTGGAGGTGGACCAGGAGATCTAGAACTCATAACGGTTAAAGGGCTCAAGCTAGTAAGAGAGGCAGACGTGATCCTCTACGATAGATTAGCTCCACGAGAAGTATTAAAAGAAGCAAAGCCCGAAGCAGTCCTCATAGACGTTGGCAAAAAGCCTGGTGGAGAAGGCTTTAGTCAGGAGGAGATCAACGAAATGCTGGTAGAGTACGCCAGAAAGGGGCTAAAAGTAGTCAGACTAAAGGGTGGAGACCCCTATGTCTTTGGCAGAGGCGAAGAAGAGTGTATCTTCGTCAGATCTAGAGGTATAGAATGTGAAGTGGTTCCAGGAGTGCCTAGCTTCATAGCTGCAGCAGTTCGAGGAGGTATTCCTCTAACTAGCAGAGGCTTGTCGTCCAGCTTTGCTGTCATCACGGGACAAGAGGACCCGAAGAAGGGGTTCAAATCTGTTAACTTAGCGAAAATAGCTTCTGCTGTAGACGTAGTAGTAGTGCTTATGGGAGTTTCGAGAGCTAAAGAGATCCTTGAGGAAATAGCTTCCGTGAGAGGTTATGAAGAGCCCGCCGCTGTGGTAATTAGAGCTACTATGGAGGGAGAGAAAATCATTGTAGGAACTATAAAGGACCTTTTGGAGGCCGTAGAGAGAGGAGAGCTAGAGAATCCTGCGGTGATAATAATAGGTAAGACGGTGACTCTTCATGAAAAGCTCATGGGAAGAAGTTAAAGTTATCTTATTCTCTCCTGACGACTCTCTGCTTAAAGACTTCAAAGATAACGGAATAGAGGCTCTCTGGATACCTCTCTTAAAGCTCACTCCTAGACGAAAGGCATCTCTTGAAGTGTTGAGAGCTCTAGAGATGTGTGAAGTCGTAGCGTTCACGAGTCCTAGGACTTTGACCTTACTTCTCGAAGATTCTAGAGAGTTTGGAGCTGAAGCCCAACTTATAGAGGCTTTGAAGAACAGTGTGATAGGAGTTGTAGGACCAAAGACAAGTCAAGCTGTAATGAAGACGCTCGGTAGACCTCCTGACATAATAGCTCAAGAATCGTACGGAAGAAGTTTAGCTAAAGAAATAGCTGAAAGAGGGTACAAGTGTGTGGTAGCCCCTAGGTCTGCAGCTGCTGTCAAAGAATTTGATGAAGAGTTAGCGAAGAGAGGAGTGAAGCTAGTTGAAGTTGTAGCCTATGAGCCAAAGATCAGAACGGAGTCTTTAGAAGCTCTCAAAGAGGTCTTAAGGAGCAAAGAGAAGCTAGTCTTAGTTCTTACAAGCTCCATGATAGCCGATATCGTTTGTGAAGCATTGATAAAAGAACGAGTTCGAAATGTTCTCATAGTGAATATCGGAACCACAACAGCTGATGTTGTGAACTCGAAGTGTCCTCCCGACGTTCCGACAAGAGTAGGTGATGGAACTCCGGCTACTTTGATCAAGATCGTGTCTGAGGTCTTGAGAGATAGAGGAGAGAACTAAGAAGAGAGTATGGTCTCGAAAAGACCTTCGTCTGCCTCGTCGATTAAAGGTAGGCCTGTGACTCTAGCCGCTCTTTCAGTCAGTGCTGCTAAATCTTTTCTATTGAGAAGATAGAGAGAGGTCTTCCTCTGACCAGCTAGCAATATCTTGATGCCTATAGCTAGCTTCTTAAAGTAAGTGTATAGCCCTATGGCTCCGCTCTCTAAGATCTTGTTAAACCTTTCGGACCCATACTCTCTGAGAAGACCGTCATACTCAATGAAGAGTTTGGTTGAATCTGTTCCCCACTTTCTAGCCACTTCAGGAGGTAGCTTTCCTTCTTTAGCTAGTTCTAACATATATTTAGATTTGGCTACAGCTAATATTGGAGTTCTCGCCATAGCTACAGCTTTTACGTACGGTCTTTCTTCAAAACCGCTGAGAGCTATTGCTTTCACTATATGGTGCTCGTTAGAGAAACCTCCAGCCATGGCTATATCTGGCACATGTGCTCCTCTCTTAGAAAGTATTTGAGCAGCTTTAACGGTCCAAACTTCAAGGTATAATGTGGGAACTCCGCTTTCGTTCATCATGAGGATTGGCGACATTCCTGTACCTCCTCCAGCTCCGTCAAAAGTCACTCCGTCAGCTTTAGCCATAGAGGCGAGCTTCATTGTGAAAGCTACTGCTGCAGGCCTGTAAGCTCCTGTTTTTATGAGGATTCTCTTAGCTCCGTTCTCCCTTAGCTTATCCACTCTTTCCAAAAAGCTCGAAACGTCTGGTCTCTTGACTCTGCTGTGTCTTTCGAAGCTCTTTATCAGACCTCTTTTATATGCTTCTTTTACTGCGTCGTCTTCAGGGTCTGGGATCACTATGTAACCTCTTCTCTTCAGTTCAATAGCTCTCTCTATGTTTGAAATCCTGACCTCTCCACCGATGCTCTTGGCTCCTTGTCCGAACTTCTTCTCGATAGTGTTGACCTCCAACTTGGAGAGAGCGTAAAAGTCTACATTCATCATCTCGTCTTCTACGTTGGTCTGGACGGCTACGTCTCCATAAGTGCCGTCCCAGTACTCTCTGAAGGTTTTGACCCTCCTCTCGAGCTCAGGGCTGTGTTGAACTCGTCCCTGAGAGAAGACCGCTTTTTCATCCATACCGCAGACGTTCTCTCCTACTACTATCATGCTACCTGAAATAGCCGCACCTACAGCTAGTCCTACCCAGTGCTTTTTTGCTATATCCGTGGAACCCAGAGCAGCTATGAAGACTGGCAACTTTAGAGAGATTCCAGCGAATTTGGCCTCGACATTAATGTCCTCGAAGAAGAGTTCGTCCCCCTTAACTCCGTAGAACTCAGTTAAATTGGGAAGTAGCTGGATGTCAGACCAATCGAGCCCGTAGTCTTTGCTAGCTGCCGCTGTGGAAAAGCCGAATTCCTCAGCTTCAGGATAGAGAGCTTCTCTACCTCTTAAAGCAGCTTTCGAGACCTCACATATGAAGGGACATTTCTCTGGAATGCAGAGAGCGCAAAGCCCACTAATAGGAGTATAGTCTTGAACTCTAAGCCTGGTCCCACTCAGAGAGCTCGCATTATCCGAAGGAAGCTTTTTTTCAGGCAAGCGGAGCACCGAGGCCGCTCTAAAACCACGGCTTAATAAATTTTCTACATAGCGTTAAGACGTGAAAGAGCATACGATAGTCTTTCTGTCTCTAACGAGATTTCTAGTGCTGACTGTTTTATTAGCTCTCTATCGAAATCCTTCTGTACGTTAGCAAAGCGAGTAACTCCCTAATTTTATGTAGAGCTTTTTCAGATATACCGTAAAGTTCGGTCACGAGTTTGTCAATCTCCTCTTCGACTTTCTTAAGCTCTTCTACGAGATCTTTAGAGACTCTAGACGAGTCAGACTCTTTAGACGAATGTAGACGCTTAGCTAACTCGTGTGCCTTCTTGGAGAGTTCCGCTATTCTCCTATGTGCTTTAACTTTCGGATCGAACTTGGGAATATAGATATGATCTACAACATGTGTCGATATCCCAGTTCCAGTGACATAAGAGGCTACTACAAACCTGACTATCGTTGAGTTTAGCACTCCTGACACATAATAGGCCTCTTCTTCAGAACTTAGAGGTATCAGCATCAGCTTTGCGTTAGGGACTAGAGGTTTCAAGCCTACATACTCATCAATAATCTTGCCGGCTACAGCACACGACAGTTCTGCTTTTCCTGTAGGACCTCCGGCTATGTTCTTCCAAACGACTTTGTAAGGAGCTAGTGATGGTCTAGTGTTGAAAACCCAGTAGAAAGGAGGAGCCACCGCCTCTGCCTCTTCAAAGCTCTTCTCTCTGTATGCCTTCAGCTTAGACCCGTAGGGCTCTCCGCCTCTGTTCACGAGATCGTTAAAGAAGTTTTTGAAGTAGCTCCAAGCCCCAAGATACCTAGACCTCATAATGGAGTGCGGTATAACCTCTCCTTCGGAATCTACAGGAAGCAATATGTACCTACCTCTATATTCGATGTGCCACTTCTTTACGTCCCTGCCTCTAATCAGAGGAAACACTAAGTCAGGTTCCACCACTGCTTGTATCTGTTCTACTCTTTTCTTCTGTCTCGTTTCGAAAGGGTTGACCACGATCAGTTTGCCTTCAGGAGTCTTCCCTCTGACCTGGACATAGTATACTTGGTTTAAGGCTACGTTGACTCCCTCGTGAGCTCTATAAGGAGATCGACCCAAGACCTTCCTTATATGAGGTAAAACCTCTTCCACGACTTGCATCCATGGGCTAGAAGGGTCTCTCTCAACTACAGGAACCATAATCGCTTCATATTTTATCGTTGATTTGATAACCTCTTCCAGTGATGCATCTGGAGATATGGCTTTTTTAGTAACCCAAATCACGTTCTTGATCTTGATGTCCTCTTCACCAGTTTTGAGAGAGACTTTAGCGTTCCTTGAGTCCTCTAGCTCACATGTCTTCTCGACTACGACAGCTGAGGTCATGTTAGTTGCTCCTTCAAATGGACGCGTAGCCACGAGGTCATGTATTGTGTGTATTGTTGTTTTTTCAACTAAAAACCTCCGAAATCCAGCTCCAGCCTGTGTCTTAAAGACTGTGAACGGCATAAGGAAGACAAGCTTCCCACCTGCTTTTAGGTATAAATCGAAGCACCTGGCGAAAAATAGAATCGCTAGATCTCTTTTGACCTTCCCTAAGCCTCTGCCTCTGCCCTCATCAAGCCCGTAGCGTTTCCAAAGAGTTTTGATCTCTCTCCTATAGCTCTCTGAAAGGTTATCCCAGTTCACCCATGGAGGATTACCAATAACGTAATCGAACTTGTCTTTAAGCAGAGGAGCTAGAGCGTTTCTGAGTACAGAGGTCCAGGAGCCGTTTTCCTTTTCCTCGAGTTTCGCCAAAGCCTCATAGAGTTCAGCTAAAGAGTTCTCCTCTGTGTTCGAAAGGTCTCTAAAGGTTTTCCTTAGTCTCTCTCTAAAACCTTTTACCGTTACTTTGTCGTTCAAAGCTTTAGCGATCTCTGTGATGAGCTTCTCCAACAAATCTCGACGCGTTATCCTCAACGGAACCTTGAACTCTCCAACAACGGTCTTAACTACATAGAACGTTTCTGAGTCCTGACCGCTCTTCTCTATCCGTAAGGAGTCAGCTATGTACACAGGGATCTCTACAGGTTTCTTTTTGATGATATCTGCAAGCAACAACAAATAGTTCGCTCTAGCCGTTAGAACTGCCAGAGGGTTCAAGTCGTAACCTACTACGTTCTCTAACACGTAATCAATGAGTACGTCGACTAAAGATCGTTCTTCAGCATAGACTCTCAATCTAGCTATGTATCTTATGAGAAAAGTGCCTGAACCACAAGCTGGGTCGAGAACTCTTATCTCAAGCGGTCTAAGGGGGTCCTCCTTCCCCATAGCTCTTAAGTCTTCAAGGCTTAACCCTACTTCGTCTAAAAGCAGATCGGCTAGCCAGTCTGGAGTGTAGTATTCTCCAAGACTATGCCTCACGCTCTTCGGGATCAGATTTTGATAGAGTTTTTTCAGCAAGTCTTTAGCTAGACCGGGCTCTAATTGGAACGTAGAAGGTTCATAATCTTCGAGCTTCTCGGCTATCTTAACCAGAACTTCAGCTAGCTCTTCATCTATCTCTTGGAGATACCAGGAGAAGAGTTCTCCTCCTTCAATGAAGTTCTCATAGCCTAGCTTTCTGAAAAGCCTTCCGCTCTCAAGCTCTTCGAGAGACTCTCTGAGCCCATCGATACCTTTCTGAAGGTATTTATTTTTCAGCTCGATTATAAAAGACCTACGTGAAGCATCATTGAAAAAGCTCGTCACTTCCGCTATTAGAAGCTTCACCAAGAGAGCATAATAGGTCTGAATAGCGAACAACAGAACATCAAAGCTCGCGCTATCGGCTACACCGTACTGCTGAACAAGAGAGGAGACATCTTTGACTTTTTCAAGATCAATCCCTAGCGTCTGCTTGTAGAATTCCCTTAACCTCTTGAAGAGTTCTCTAGTCTTAGGGCTAGTGGAAGCTGAGAGCTTCGTATAGAGGATGCCTATAGCTCTTCTAGATATAGCGGAATCGAACCCAAAGTCTTTAAGAAGGTTTTGAGCTTCAAGAGCTCTTCGCATCAGACCTCTCACGGCTCCTACGAACCTGATTATGTTGTCTTCGGTTATGTCATAAGGACCTTTGAGAACCCAGCGGTCCGAACTTTTAGAGTACTTGACAAAAGCTATTCTGTTTCCTATCGCTACTCCTAAACACTTGTCCCATCTGCTCTTAGAGGAAACTTCGGTTTTGATGTAGTTAGCGATCTGCTCTATAACTCTTTCTAGGCCTGTGCTCGTAGAGAGTTCGTCAAGAACGCTGTAGACTATGACTATAAGCTCGTAGAGAGCGTCAGACCTTTGACTAAAGACTAAAACGTAGTCGTCGAACTTTACGTAAACTATCCCGAGAGACTTCAACAACCCTTCTTCAATACATGTTGAAACTCTAGCTCTGAACTCCAGTTCGTTTCTAGCTTCAGTAACGCTATGTTTTATACAGTCGACCACCTCGTCAACGCTAATTTGTTGAGAGCTACGCTTCTCCACTGGCCTTGCCCTCTAGACTTCAACATCTAGAGGGATGTAAAGAGTCTTGTCTCTATGCCGGCTACAGAGCCCAGCGATTCTTCATGGCGGGCCCGCCGGGATTTGAACCCGGGACCTCCGGCTTAGGAGTCCTGGGGCTCGTTTAGATCTGTTTCAGTAAACCGCAATGAACTGAAACATAGGTACATAGTTGAAGATGAGCAATGATAATCTTCTCTGAAAACTGAAACATTATGGTTTATCATTGTTTACTGAAAGCACGAAGAACAAGTGTTCTACACTAGGAGACCTCGGAAGCAGCATCAATCATTAACCCTTACGGTATACCCGTGTTCTCATCTACGTCTTCTGGTCATTTAGCTTGTCGAAGTATTTGTCTGGTTGTTGAACTGTTAATAGTGGTTCATTGAAAACAACTACATCATCTCTTTGCTCAAAGAACTCTTCTCCGTAGATTGCTTTGATTTTCTCAACGCATTTTTCAAGAAACATGTGTGCTTTTTCAAGCTCTTCGCGTGTTGATATACTGTACTGCTTAAACATTCCTGGTACTTCTCTGTTAAGAGAACACTTCAAGTTGAAACACC
>JAWBBK010000009.1:0-6560 GCA_038824665.1 Acidilobaceae archaeon
GTTCTTGTGATTTACCACGTAGTCTACAAGCTCCTCGTTCAGCTCTTTCCCCTCCAAGTACTTCTTGAACAGATTTCTATAGTACTTAACTGTTGCCGAGTCTAACACCTTCTTTCTCTTCTTAACTTGTGACATGAATGTTTCGAACTCGTTTGTCCACTTGAATACCACTCCTGTAAAGCTTAATCCAAGCATTCTTCTAAGGTCTTCTCTAAACTCCTGAACAACGAACCTCAGTATAGCGTTCTTCAAGTACTCATCGTTCCTCGCCATGCTCACAATCTCTAAGACTAGTCCGTAGTCCACGGTTCCATCATCCTTTAGTAAACCTAGTGATCTAAGCCTGCTTCCAACTGACACCAGGTTTTCAAACTCACTTGGTGTAAGCAACCGTAGTAGTGGAGCAATGTACTCTGGTTTAACAGGAGATTCCCGCTTCAGAAGCCTCCATAGTGTTACTCGGCTAATTCCCGCTTCCTCCATTACCTTTCTTCTCCCGTACTTTTCAACTAGGTATGAGAGAACTCTGTAACGTGACTCTTCATCGATTTTCGAAACATCTACTTTAATCCACCACTCGGAACTACCATCACTCAAAGCTATCACACCTGATGTTTCAGTCTACACCATGAAACTGAAACATGGGGAGGGATTAATAGGCTTTTTTACTTGAGCATTTTAAAGGTTGCGGGCCCGCCGGGATTTGAACCCGGGTCCTCCGGCTTAGGAGGCCGGCGCTCTAGTCCTGGCTGAGCTACGGGCCCGTGGTCTACACTTAGAGCTAGTTTTTAAAAGTTTGTACTCTGAGCTAGACTCGAGAGAAGATCTTGTAAATTTGTCTGAGGGTCTCTACTTCCTAGAGGCTGGAGTCTCTTTAGACTCTCAGCTCCGACGTAATCGACTTCATCGATTCTTCATCTATTCTGCCGCGTTCCTTCATGCACTGTACTAACTCCGCTATATTGGTCACAGCGCGAAGTTCCACGCTGAGTTCAGCTAAAGCTTCACGAGCTCCCTGAAGTCTGTCAATTATAACAAGAGCTGCCTTCACCTTACAGACATTGGTTTCAGAAAGAGCCTTGATAGCCTTCTTCAAAGTGCCTCCGGTAGTAGCTACGTCATCTACGAGTACACAGATACCTCCTTCGTTTTCTAAAAGCCCCTCTATAGAACTCTTGGTCCCATACTCTTTAGCCTCGCTTCTCACGTAAGCTAATCTTTTTCCTGACGTCAGAGCTAGAGCTGTAGCCCAAGGTATACCTGCAGTAGCCAAGCCTACCACGGTATCGTAGGGCTCTAGATCTCTCGCTTCAGCTAGCAACGCCTCAACGGTTTTAGAGAAGGAGACAGGATCTCCCAACAACCTCCTCAAGTCTAGATAGAAGCTACTCTTCTTGCCAGAAGACAGAGTGAAGTCTCCTATCATGAAGGCTTTCCGCTCTAATAAAAGGTCTACTAGCTCGCATGCCATCAATAGGACTCGCCCAAAACCTTCTTGTGCTCGAGATTGATAAGTCTGACTGTCTCCAGCGGGTCAGCGGACTCCCATATAAGTCTTCCAACTATCTCGTAGTCAGAGCCTGCTTTAAGAGCATCGCCCGGTCTAGCTCCCTGAAGCCCTACGCCTGGCGAGAGTATCTTAACTGCAGGCAGTCTAGACTTCACTAACTTGATCATATGAGGACGAGTGGCTGGAGCTACAGCTCCCCAAGGTCGAAGCCTTTCTGCCACTGAAACAATTCTCCCAAAGCTCTCATCAATTACCTCTTCGCTTCCGAGATGACTCATGGAGATCACAAGAGCTAAGTCAATGCCTCTAGCGTCTAAGAACTCCTTCAGCTCTTGAAGAGCTCCTCTAGCTCCTACGAAAGAGTGAGCTATCACAACGTCTACGAGTTCAGCGATAGGCTCTATGCTTCTTATCATTACATGAGCTACATCAGCTAGCTTAAAATCGGCTATCAGTCTCGCTTTACAACGATTCCTCACGAGACTGAGGCCATGAATGCCGTAGAGGACTAAGAAAGGAAGACCGATCTTTAGCCCATAGACCTCTTCGCAGAGACGCGGGATCACGCTCAAGAACGATCCGAGACTGGTCTTCTCTTTAGGGTCTAAAGCTACGATAAGCCTGCTTCCGCTCAACTCTTGCACCTACAGCCAAAGGCTTTACAGAGCTGCGAGCTAATTAAGCGAGAGTTCTAAAACAGCTAGAGGGGTCTCTTTGGAGGAGAAAAAGGAACTCCTGGTCAGAAAGATCCGAGACGGGATCGTGATAGATCATATAACGGCTGGTAGAGCTCTTCAAGTGCTTAAGCTGTTAGGTCTAGAAAACTCGGGTTTAACTATGGCTATAGTGATGAACGTAGAGAGCAAAAAGCTGAACAAAAAAGACATAGTGAAGGTCGAGGGGTTCTATCTAGACGTTGACCAGGTCAGCAAGATAAGTCTAGTTGCTCCTAAAGCTACGATAAACGTGATCAAAAACTGGCATGTGGTAGAGAAGAAAAGAGTAGAGCCGCCTCAGGTAGTTGAGGGCATACTGAAGTGTCCTAACTCGACCTGTATATCCAGAAAGGAGGGAGAGCCCGCCACTCCTAAATTCAGATTGGTCTCTCGAGAGCCCCTTCGATACCAATGTGTATACTGTGACACCATAATGAGGGAAGAAGAGATTGCGAAATATATCTCAGGATAATATGCTCATCTGCGGAGATCTGCTCGTAGACTCGAAGAAGATACTGAAGGACGCATGTGTAGAGATATCGGGAAATCGAATAACTGGAATCAAGAAAAGAGAATCAGGAGACCTGGACTTCAGAGGAGAAGGAAGCATTGTGTTTCCTGGTCTTCTCGATATTCATGTTCATCTGAGAGGCTTAGAGCTGTCCTACAAAGAGGACGAAGTGTCTGGAACTCTAGCTGCCCTAAAAGGATGTCTTTGTGGAGTTGCTGACATGCCAAACACGAAACCGCCTCTAAAGACGCCAGAAGCTCTTGAGATGAAGCTCAAGTCCATAGCTGAGAACAGCTTTGTCGACTACGCTGTTTATGCGGGAATTCCTCTGAAGCCTGAAGTTTCTAGAGAACTCGCTAAAAAGCCTATAATCGGCTTCAAAGTGTATCCTGAAGACTTAGAGAGAAGAGAGTCTCTCTGTGAAGTCATGAGAGAAGCAGAGTCTAGAGACTTGGTTATCGTCGTACACGCTGAGCACCCCATGTTCCTCAGAGTTCCCGACTATGGCTATGAGAGAAGGTTTTTGAGAAGCTGTGAGGCTGAAGAGCTTGCAGTGCTAGAGATCGAGAAACTCGCTGAAAGATGTAGAGCGAGACCGAGGATACACATAACGCACGTCTCCTGCTCTAGGACTTTAGAGATCGCAAAAGCCTTTGGCTTCACCACTGACGTAACTCCTCATCACCTTTTGTTTTCCCAAGAGGAGTTCCCACATATCTTCTCTCCGTACTGTGAGTCTAAAGTCAATCCTCCTTTAAGAGACTCCAACGAGAAAGTTAAGCTTTGGAGAGAAATCTTCGCCGGACTTGTAGACGCCATTGCTAGCGATCACGCTCCTCACGCTTTAGAGGAGAAAGCGTTCTTGGACCCCGCGCTCTGTAGTCCTGGCTTCTCTAGCTTAGAGGCATGGTCTGGCGTCATCGCCAAAGTCTTCTACAGAGCAGGAGCTCTTGATTTGTTCGCCAAGTTAGTTGCAGAAGGCCCTGCGAAGGTCTTTGGGCTTAAAGAGTTCTGTGGGCTAGAAAAAGGGTGTCTAGCCTCTTTGTCTGTCTTTAGCCTCAAGTCTCAAGTGAGAGAGCCTATAGAGTACTCTAAAGCTAAATTATCTCCCTATCTGAACATAGAGAAGCTCGAGTGTCTGAACGTTCTGATAAAAGGCAAAATAGCTCTGTTGAGAGAGAAGGTCTTAATGAAAAGAGGATCAGGCGAGAACTTGGCGTTGCTGAAGCGCTAGCTCCCTCCTAATATGCTGAGCAAGAGAGCCATCCTCAAAGGAACGCCTAAGCTCGCTTGGAAGAAGTATGCTGCATAGGGACTGTTGTCAACTCTGGGGTCTATTTCATCAACTTTAGGTAGAGGATGTAAGATCTTCAGGTCGGGTTTAGCCTTGCTTTGAAGTACGTCAAGGCTTAGCCTATAGCTTCCACGGACTTTCTCATATTCTTCGGGGTCTGGAAATCTTTCCTTCTGGATCCTAGTTACGTAGAGAACGTCTAGATCTCCTATAACTAAAGCGTAATCCTCTACGACCTTGTAGACAATTCCTCGCTCTTTAAGCGTTTCGAGCACTTCTGAACGAGCTGTGAGTTGTGGGGGCGATATGAGATAGACGAGCTTTGGTTTGAATACAGTTAAGCCAAGCAGAAAGCTAGCTGCTGCTCTACTGTACTTCAAGTCTCCTAAGACTCCTATAACGAGCCCGCTGAAGTCTTCTTTGAGCTTCTTTACAGTATACAAGTCCAGCATCGCCTGAGTTGGGTGATGATGTTTTCCGTCACCTGCGTTGATCACAGGTTTTTCAGCTATTTCTGCTGCAAGTCTAGCCGCTCCATCGAACTTGTGTCTAACTACTATGGCATCGCTGTAAGCATCAAGCATTCTGATAGTGTCTGCAAAGCTCTCTCCTTTGGCTACGCTAATTGCCTCCTCGCTCGAGAATCCTATGGTTTCTCCTCCTAGTTTTTTAACGGCAGTCTCGAAGCTCAGTCTGGTTCTCGTAGAAGGCTCAAAGAACGCTAACGAAACTATCTTGCCCTCGAGAGGTCTTCCCTTAACTCCTCTGCTCACAATATCGTCAGCAATCTCGAAAATGCTCTCGAGTTCCTCTTTATTGAAGTCTAGGATAGAGATCACGTCTCTCCCTTTTAGAAATGACAAGTCCGCAACCCTTTCTGAATCAAAGGCTAGAGGCTCTTATAACTCTAAGTCCTTAAGTCTCTAAAAGCAACACACTTAGAGGTTAATTAGCTATAGAATTTCGTAACATAAGTGTAAACTGTGTAACTAAACTTTTAAGCTTAATAATCTAACGAAACAGAAGGTGGCGTTTGTGGTTAGAGCAAAAGAAGGTGTAGCCTCTAGCGTAAGAGAAGTTCTAGCCAGCAGACCTCACTTAAGAGAGTGTTTATCTGAAAGCGTGGTCAACTACAGCGCTTTAGCTCGTGCTTTACTCAAAGACGTTAGGAAAAAGAACCCCAACGCTTCTCTCTCAGCTGTCAAAATGGCACTGATAAGAATTAAAAACGAGATCTCAGAAAGCGAAAGCTCCTTAAAGAAGAAATTGAGAGAAGTGTTGAGCAAAAGCGTTCTCCAAGTACAGTCAGATCTTGTGATCGTGACCATAAAGAGACATGCTTTGTTGTCTAGAATACAACATGTGACTAAAGCTCTGAACTCCGCTAGGTTCTTGCAGGTACTTCAAGGTATAAACACCTTCACTCTGATAATCTCAGAAGAAGACTCTGAAGAAATATTAGAACTCGTTGAGAAAGAGCACATAGTCGAAGTCTTGAGAGACCAAGCAGCGCTGATAATAATAAGTCCAAGAGAGATCGTGGAGACTCCTGGAATAATAGCGTTCGTTACGTCGCTCCTCTATGAAAACAATATAAATATCTCTCAAATAGTCTCATGTCACAACGAAACTATAATCTTCGTCTCCTCTTCTGAAGTCACTAAAGCATTTCAGGTTGTAGACCAGATTATCAGATCCATGAAGACTCAGAGTTCTATTTAAAACTAGAACTCGGGAAGGCGAAACTAGTTAGTTACAAAAAGAATAAATAAGTTATTCTTGAGAGACCACTGTGAGGTCAGAGCTTTGAGAACGGTTTTAGCTTTTTCAGGAGGTTTGGATACCTCTGTCATACTGAAGTTACTTCAAGAAAAGCTTGGTGCTGAAGTCATTACCGTAACTGTTGATGTAGGACAACAAGACGACTTTCAGGCTATTGAAGAGAAAGCACTCAGACTAGGAGCCGTTAAGCACTATAACATAGATGCCAAAAGAGAGTTCGTAGAAGATTATGTGTTCAAAGCTATCAAGGCCAACGCACTCTATGATGGAGCCTATCCTCTCTCCACAGCGCTTGCGAGACCGCTCATAGCTAAAAAAGTCGTAGAGATAGCGAAGAAGGAAGGTGCTGAAGCCGTAGCACATGGATGTACAGGCAAAGGGAACGACCAGATAAGGTTTGACATAGCGATCAAGACCTTAGCTCCCGAGCTTAAGATAATAGCTCCCGTCAGAGAGTGGGGACTAACAAGAAGCTGGGAATACGAATACGCTATGAAACACGGAATACCCGTTAAAGAAAAAATTTACAGCATAGACGAAAACCTGTGGGGTAGGTCTATAGAGTCAGGGGTCTTAGAAGACCCTCGTGTAGAGCCTCCTGAAGAGGTCTTCGAGTGGACACTACCTCCTGAAAAGGCTCCCGATACGCCAGCCTACATAGAAATAGGCTTTGAAAAAGGGGTTCCTGTCTCTATCAACGGGGAAAAGATGGACCCCGTGAGGTTAATATCTTTACTGAACAAGCTG
>JAWBBK010000009.1:6570-8023 GCA_038824665.1 Acidilobaceae archaeon
GAAATCTATGAGGCTCCTGGAGCCGTGACCATCATAACTGCGCACAAAGACCTGGAAAGGTTAGTCCTTACTAAAAGGATGTTCGACTTCAAAGAGATCGTAGACTCCGAATGGGCCAGACTTGTCTACCAAGGGCTTTGGTTCGATACTCTCAGACTAGCTCTTGACGTCTTTATAGACAAAGCAGAAGAAGTAGTAACTGGAAACGTAAAAGTGAAGCTACATAAAGGAGTTGCAAGAGTCGTAGGAAGATGGTCTGAATACTCTCTGTATGATGAAGATTTGGTCTCGTACTTCAAAAACGAACTAGACCAAAAGCTTGCTGTAGGCTTTATAGAGTTCTTCGGACTCCAGTCGTCCAAAGCTTTTAGGAAGCTGGTTAGAGAGTAAAGCTAAAACGCAAAACTCAAAGAGGGGCTTTGTGTGTATAGAGAAAAGCTCTTAGGACCAGCTGAAGCCTTACCTCTTAAATATACGTCCTCTCTAGAAGCAGATAAGCTTATAACCTGTGAGGTTCTGGAGGTTGTGAAGGCATACTTGAAAGGACTTGTGAAAGCTAAAGCTATAGATGAAAGCTTAGCTTCTTCCATAGAGGCCGAGTTGTTGAAGCTTCAACAAGACCCTAGTCCTCTATGGAAAGAGAGCGTTGCCGATATTCACGAAGCTGTAGAGTCGTACTTGATTAAAAAGTTGGGACTTGCGGCAAGTCAGATAGCTTTAGGAAAGAGCAGAAACGACCAAATAGCTACGGCTCTCCGTCTGAAAGTTAGAACGTTGCTTTACCAAATTTTAATAGAGATAAAGAAGCTTAGGAAGACTGTGCTCGAACAGGCTCTCGTTCATCTCGAAACTCCAATGCCGGCTTACACTCATGAGAGACCTGCTCAAGTGACTACGCTTGCCCATTATTTAGACCATATTGATGAAATGCTCGAAGACTATGAGAAAGTCATAATCAGCGTTTTGGACGTTACAAACAAAACGCCTCTAGGAGCGGGTCCTGTTGCTGGAACTATGGTTCCAATCGATAGAGATTATGTTTCTAATCTTCTTCTCTTTAAAGGTTTAGTCTATAACAACCTTTACGCTTCTAGCAGCAGAGACTTTTTGATGTTAGCTCTAGCTGTTGTCACAAGCCTACTTGTCTCTTTATCTAAAATAGCTGAAGATCTCATTTACTTCTCTTCACCTGAGGTGAGATTCGTAGAGCTACCGGTATCGCATCTAGACACTAGTAGCATCATGCCTCACAAAAGGAATCCGGTAACTCTAGAGGTCCTACGAGCCAAAGCTGGAGAAGCTATAGGTCGTTTGTCTGGAGTTATGGCCATAGTCAAGGCTTTAAGGTCGGGCTACAATCTAGACCTTCAAGAAGCTAACGATATCGCTCTCACCACGCTATTAGAGACTAGGGACTCTCTACAAGTGCTTAGAGACATCCTCTCTAACATGA
>JAWBBK010000010.1:0-5127 GCA_038824665.1 Acidilobaceae archaeon
AGCTCTCGAGAGAGCTGGAGCGGACTCTAACTGAAAACATCGAGCTGAAAAAAGAGATAGAGAGCCTCAGGGTTGAAAACGAGAAGCTGAGAAACGCATCCAAAAACCCAGAGCTCGACAGCGTTAAAGCCGAGGTGGACATGTTGAAGAAGAAACTAGACGACGCAGTATTTCTGTTGAATGTAACTATGAAGTGTTTAGAAAACAATTGTGATAACAAGAAACTGCTAGAATTTCTCAAGAATGAAACCTCGAGGTTTTACATGAGAGACGATGAAATGATAGACATTCTAGTAAGGAGTATGGTGAGAGCATGAATATAACTAAAAAGAAGGTTCTGAAAGCAGTAAACGAGTTTCACAGCCTGAGCGAGTCTAAATTCAAAGAATACATTGTTACAATTTTAAGCGTCATGAGCAATGAAGAATTAATTTCTCTACTATTTGTCGATGACTTGTTCGTGAGAATCAACGCGTTCAAAATACTAGAGCAGCGCGTTAAGAACATTGTTGATAATAGCCTGGAGCATCACGACGGTATAGACGCTAAGGATTACGAGCCTGGTCTTAATAGGACTGACCATTATGATGTAGTAGACAATGAGACCAGTGAGAAGCTTGGCAACAGTAAACCAGGGTCCAAGATGGTAGAGCGGGTTTAACTCTACATTCCCAGCTTTAATGCTTATCTCAGTAGTAATAATATCCATGACCTGGAGCAGAAGAAGATAGATTAAGACTAGGCTATTCTTCAGCCCCATCCTCCCTCATCTTCCCCCATTCTTTATAGATATAATCCAGCAGCTGCCCTGGACCCACTTTCCTGGATGCCTCGACCAGCTTCATGTAGAGCTCTATGTATTTCCTCCTCAGCCTCTCATAAGTATCGTAGACTGGAAGCCTTAGCGTTACATGATCCACGTATAATACGCTTGTATCCCAATAGTAAGAACCCCACTCCCTCGTCTTTTCTTTTCTAACTTGTATTTCAGCGATTGACTTGGGATTGCCGTTTACCTGTGAGCCGTTCCTGACAACCCTAGCCCTTATCTTGTATATGTTTCCATTGTACAGGATGCTCCTTGGGAGGCTCCTCTCGGTCGTCATGGTCAGCAGGACCGCTCCTATGCGTATACGCATTGTTTCAAATAAGCCTCTTATCCCTAAAGCAAGCGGATGCCATGAATTACGCTTCAGTAGTTCTAGCCATGGACCAGCATCATCCCAGATCAGCACTGGTATCCACGAATTGCTAATCTCGAGCTTCTCGACAACCTCGTGAAAGTCGAAAGGCGTAAACACCATGTGCTCGAGGACTTGATCCCAGTCGTTGTAGAAGTCAAAAGCTACTTTCATGGCGTAGATTGATTTCCCCGCTCCTGGCCTCCCGTAGATTCCCACGATCGTCGTAGAGTTGCTATTCCTGATCTCGTTCATGATCAGTTTTGAAAGATTGCGTCGAGGCTCTTGTTCTTTAAGATATATGGGGACCCCCTCTATAACATATCACCTAGAACTCATCCTCTGTTTCACGAATGCGTCTAAGACGTGATAGTGATACGTTTTGAAGTATTCTCCACGCTCTTCCTCCAGCTATTGCGATAAGCTCTTTGACTCCTTTGCGGCTGTGCGAGCGTTTAAGAATAACGTAGTTGCGTATGAAGTGAATTAAGATAGGATCTGGTATAATCTCGGCTATTGCTTTAAGCGTTGCTAGTGCTCTGATCTCTCCACCGCTAAGGTCTGACAATGTATATTTTGTTATTCCTCGTGGTCTGGCTAGGAGCTCGATAGCCTTCTTCTGACCTGCTACTATGTCATCCCCCAGCCCCTCCCAAAAATCATCCTCGTCTCCCTCATCGTCGAGGAACACGGGCTCCTCCAGAATGTCGTCGGGTTCCCTCTCTTCTCTCTTCTTCTTAGCCAAGTTCTCACCTGATTATTATCTCATGCCCTAACAATGGGAGAATGAAGAAGATTATGACGAATATTATGACCATCCCCGTGAACATGTAAAGGACTGCTTCCCCCTTGCTCACGGTTATCTTGCCTAGCAGTTTTCTCACGCTAGAAGACGCTATATAATCATAGAGCACTCTAGGGTCGAGCATGACTGGGTTTATCTTTGGGTTTGATGGAGGTTTGGGATCTTCAAATTTATAGACAGCGTTCGTGTTCGCATCCACTATATACAGTCTATATATTTTTCTGTTTATTTTCAACAGATACGGCTCGGGCTTCTCTAGCTTGTAGAGCATTTTTTTATCGACTACGATAGAACCATCGTCCTGCTCCAAGACTTCACTCTTCAGCTCTACGTTATCCCCGTTTCTAATTAAAACCATGGTTTTAGCCCTTATCGATGTCGACCCGTGGTTTTTAAACAGGTTTTTCAGGGACTCGAGGACCAGGCTGACCACCGTTTAAAAATATGTTCAAAGCTTATTAGCGTAGCCGTGAGCTTAAATGAGCTTTCATGATAGGCGTCCACGTTGATATTACATATTACTAGTGAGGGTGGGGAATGCTACATAGGAGACTTATCGCTGCTCTCGCTCTTGTTCTTGTTACTGCTACACTAGTTAATGCTGGGAGTATTGGGCCAGGTATAGATAGCAATCGCGACGGAGCGTTATATCTGCGGTTCGGCAACTACATCACAAGCAACTATAATACTAACAAGATCAGGATAGACTTCTACGGAGCTGGAACATACAGGTTTTTCATAGGCTTCGGGGTTGAGGGAGATGCGGTTAGAGGAGTAATAAGGTTTTCAATCCCGAATAAAGCAGAGAAAAGCTTTAACGCACAAGACGTTACGCATTTCACGACTGTGGAATTATTCACTACTGAATTATCAGCTGGTTTCTACTCGCTTTATATCGAGTTAATAGATTTCTATGGAAGCTTAATTCTTCTAACATACCCAAAGGACTCTGACCCATCGGTCTCATACTACTACGATAGCAATTTTAATATGTGGGTCGATCTCTCGAGAGACATAGCATTTTATGCCGTGTCTCTAGATAATGGAAACGACACATATATACCCCCATCATTCACTTACTCGGTCTTTATTGATAATAAGGTTTGTTTCAACATAAATGCTGTTAATTTTAAACCGAACTCTGATTTAACCGTGAGGTTTTCATCAGACGTTGTAGTCAGGACTGACCAAAATGGAAGATTTAGCGGGGTAGTGTGCTTTAATACTGCTCACCCAGGCGACTACCTTCTCATCGCTGGCTACGATACCCTTGGCAATCTCGTAGTGCTGAGGACAAGCGAGCTTAACATAACGTTTGCGTCTCCGTCGTGGCTAGACACTGTTGCATCGATTTTTAACGCTCTAGTCTCGTATGTCCATCTCGCCTTCTCGGTGGTTGTGAGCTTGATACCGTACGCTGGGGTCTTCTACATGCTCGCGTTCCTCGGCGTTGTCTTCAAGTGCATGCAACAGATGAGTATTCTACCGCTCTTTGACTTCTTCTACCGCCAGTACGTCATACTCGTGAACCTCGCTCAGCTGATGATTAAGATCGCGGAGAAGGTGTACGAGGCGTCGAGAACTCTGATTGACTGGTTGATCAAGCTTATAGACATGATTCTCTAAAGCCTATCCCACAGCTCTTTTATCAGTCTATACATGAGGTAGCTGAGGCTTACCGAGGCTAGGATGACCGTGATGACTGATCCAGGGTCTTCATACCACGCCATTAACTGACCACCTGTAGCGGTTCTTCAAGTAACGTAATGTTTAACTGTTTAAACTTTTCTTTCAAGAACTTCACTCGTTCATCCTCTTTTTCATATTCAATGTGAACAAGCAGTTTATGCATTCGTGGATCGTATTCATCGCTTAACGCGTAGAGCCAGCTTGACAGCTTGACAATGAGTAGAATCGGAAGCCTGTTCCTCCACGCTTTAGACCCCACTATTTCGCCCGTGGATCTATCGATAAGATAAGCCCTGAGAGTGATTAACGAGTTCACGGGCTTGCCCATCCAACCACCTATTATAAATATGTCGAAGCCTCGCGAAGAGTATTGAAGCTTCTATGAGCTCGCAGACTGCGTGATGCCGTCATATCATGTATTACGATGGGGGAGACCATGCTCGGTCTATTCAAAAATAAAAAGGAGGCAATAGTAACAGCATTAGTAACTGTTGCATCCCTTGGGCAAACAGTTGATACGACAGAAATGACAAACATGATAACGGCAATGATACCGCTCATCATCGCGTTGATCTCAATAGCAATCCCACTCGTCTTCTTGAAGTACATCATGAGGCTCTTAGAGAGAGTGCTCGGTGGATTCAGCTAAACGGCGCCATGGTGAACACTGTGAAAAAAGCTGTATTAATAGCAGTAGCTGTTTTTCTCGCAGTGATCATCGCCGCACCAGCACATGCTCTCTATCTTGAGATACCAGCTTCAACCATTGACCAATCGTACGTTCTGAATCTCGATCCACAAGTGTGGATCAAGATTAGACTAAAGGACCTTGTCGCGAATCGTTCAATGGACAATCTTGGATTAACGTTCAGAGACCCCAACCTCTACGAGCTCTTCCACATATACATTAAAACGCATGGTGAGATCTGGTATTCATACCAGGCACCAGAGTACCTGGGCAAGTGGAGCAACGGCACGGAGATCTACGTTGGACTCTTCAGGGATAAAGTAGTGCTATCGATAGGTCATCCATCAAGCTCGGCGAACAAGGTTGAGCTTCCAGTACCGATAACGCGTGTGTACGACGTGAGAGTCCACAGCAACGACGACACCAACAGAGCATACACCGCAGGTATAATCATCATCGAGAAGGTGACGGTTGTTGATCCAACAGAGATAATGAACGTAACATACTCGATGCTCCCGCTAATCTTCACAGTAGTCATTATTGCAGTACCGCTTTTGGTTCTAAATAGTGTGTTCAAATCTATCGGTAAACTCTTTTAATCTTTTTTCCTTCCTCATAATTCCTCAGGTGGTTGAGTGTGCGTGCATATTTAGCAGTATTACTGATAATAGCGTTGTCTTTGCCTACGCTGGGGTTTACATCTGTAGATAGGAGTGTTACGGTTGGTGTTTACTTCTACGTGTGGTACTCTTCTGATGGTAGAC